>CAYQJN010000071.1:0-11047 GCA_964417845.1 uncultured Isosphaeraceae bacterium | reverse complement strand
GGAGGGGCCGCACCGCCACCCATGGGAGTTGGTCGTCCGCGACCTGGAGTTGCTGGACACCCACCCAAGGTGGTAGTTGCTGGACACCCACCAATGGGAGGATTCTCCGGAGGTATCAAGGCGGGCGAGTTAGGGGGCGTTGCCTGGCCGGGATGCGGTCCTGAGGGGTTGATCCTCGCCTCGGGCACACTTCGACCTCGCTTCGATCCCAGGATGCGTGCGGGCCCCAACGCGGGGACACCCATCAACATCGCATCCACATCCGGCGGCCAGCGGCCGCGTCGCGGGCGGGGCGGCGGATGGCCGAAGTACCATCCGGTCATGGCACTTCCAAGTCAGTCAATGTCGGGCGGGGGTCGGCGGTCGATGATGTCGACCCGTCGCCGCCGCCGCCGTGGTGGTCCAATGCTCCTGCTGGTGGTCGTGGCGGCGGCCGTGGCTGCCACGTGGTGGATCTGGCCCGCCCCGTCGCAGGACGACACGATCGCTCAGGAGCCGTTGCGGGCCACAGACCCGGTGGTGGTCCAGCGAGAGACGCCTCGCACGGTCGAGTTCACGCCCCCGAATCCGTCAGCTGCCGCGATTGAGCCCGAAGGCAGGTCGGCGCCATCGCAGCCCGATCGGATGGTCCCGGTGGAACCGGCACACGGGGCGGACGCAGGCATCGCCAGTGTCAACCCGCCCGAATCGGCCGCGCCGCCCGAAGTCAGCGCCGAGGTCGCGATCGAGGAGACACCTCCGCCGACGATCTTCGACGATGCAGCCGCCCTCATGCGTAGTGGCGACGTGGTGGAGGCCCGGGCGCTGATGAGTGCAAGGCTGCGTGATCCGGACGTCGGTACCGATACGGCAGCGGAACTCCGGGCCGCGCTCACCGTGCTCAATGACGGCATGGTGTTTGGTCCCAAGGTGACGCCGGGAGATCCGTTCACGCGGCTCTATGAGATTCGGTCCGGCGATGCCCTCTCCAAACTCGTCGGCCGCGAAGGCGTGAAGACCAACTGGCGGTTCGTGCAGCGGATCAATGGCATTTCCGATCCGTCCAGGATTCGTGTGGGTCAGCAGATCAAGCTGGTGCAGGGACCGTTTCACGCTGAAGTGGCCAAGGGCGCCCATCGCATCGACCTCTGGCTCGGGGAGGGAGATGACGCCATCTTCGTTCGGAGCCTGCCTGTGGGCCTCGGGGAGTTTGACTCGACCCCTCAAGGTGCCTTTCGTGTTCGTCGTGGCGGCAAGATGGTCAACCCAAGTTGGACCAATCCGCGCACCGGCGAGCGATACGCGGCCGATGACCCCGAGAACCCGATTGGCGAGTATTGGATCGGACTGGATGGCATCGATCCGCACAACCTGCAGGAGCAGGGATTCGGAATTCACGGCACGATTGAACCGGACTCCATCGGTCAGGACCAGTCGATGGGATGTGTTCGACTTGGTGACGATGACATAGCGCTTGTGTATGAAATGCTGACCGAAGGCAACAGCATGGTGCTCGTCCGAGAGTAGACCGGGCTTCTGACCGCAGATCGGCCGTCGCGCATCGGGCTGCCAGCGTCTGCGCGCCTGATCCCAAGCGCCTCAAGAGCGGATTTCAGCGAGGCATGGTGCGCAGTACACGGCGCCACGATGTCCCCCGAGCTGCTGGGTCGACCATCCTTTTCAATCAGGCCGCTGAAAGGCCCGGACGACACGCTCGCATTTTGGCTGTCGCGCTCAGTTGAGGAGCCTGTTCAAGCCCTGTTGCGTCTACGGGAGATGGTCTATGGCGAAGAAGCTTGCGCCAGACTTCAGAGAGTTCTTGTCATTGCTGAACTCGGAACGGATTGAATACCTGATCGTTGCTGCGTTTGCAGTTGCGGTCCATGGTCATCCCCGAGTTACAGGCGACCTCGACCTGTGGGTCGCGGCTGATGCGTCCACCGCATCAAGAGCCTGAGCGTGTAGCGAGTGCTCGGAGTCGGCGATTCGGGTGCGACGCTCGAGATGCTGATGGGGAAGAATCAGGCGCTTCGCATGGGCGTTCCCCCCGTCCGCATTGAGCCCCTGACAGGAGTGTCCGGGATCACTTTCCCGGAGTGTTGGAGCAGGCGTGTCATGACGGATGTGGACGGCCTCGCAGTACCCCTCATCAGCCGCGAAGACCTCCTCTGCAACAAGCGGGGGGCGGGCCGACCCAGGGACCTGGCTGATCTGCGCGCACTCAGCGAACCGGATGAGCAGTCCGCTTAGGCAGGCTTGCGAGATCTGAGCGTCAAGGTTGGTGAGTGGTCTGCGTATCACCCTGTGACGACGCGTTGCACACTGACATCGTGCGCCTCGTGCGGCACCGCATCGATCATTTGCGCAGCGAAGCACACACCGACCGTGAGGCAGCGGTCGGAGAGTGACGCGAGGAACCGGTCGTAGAACCCGGCACCGCGCCCAAGGCGTCCACCGCTCGCATCGAAGGCGAGGCCGGGCACCAGGACCACCGCCAGATCCGAGGCGGCGATCGGCCGGACGTCGCGCGGTTCGAGAATGCCGTGGGCCCGCTCGGCAAAGATGGCCGCATCGAGCGAATCCACTTCGCCTGCCCGCATGCTGCGGCTCGACCACTCGGTGACGGGAACGGAGAGTCTGCCGCCGCGGTCACGCCACGCCTGCATCGCCGAGAGTGGGCTGACTTCATCATCAAGAGGCATGTATCCCAGCAGCGCCGCATCGGCAGCGATCGCCTCAGTCAGCGGTCCGTTGTCCGCCCAGAGCCGTTGGCAGAGGTTCGCTTCGGCAGCGTCGAACACATCACGGCCAATCTCCGCCAGATGAGATCGTGCTGTGTGGCGGAGCGCCGCCTTCGCCTCGACCATGTCAGGGGCGCTCACGCCTCAGGATCCTCAAGGCGTTTTCGAATCGTGGCCTCAAAGCCATGATCACTCGGCGTGTAGTAGGAGGGCTGCGGCTCGCCCGAGTCCGGGTTGATGTTGTTCATGGCGGCAGCAGCGGCGGGGTCTGCATGTCCCGAGATGTACGCCGCGCCGTAGCCGAGTTCATTTGCGCCGCGCGTCTGGCCGCTTCGCAGGTGCAGGGGCACCTCGACGCCCGGCAGATCCCGTACCGCGGCCCGGGCCATCCAGATCGCCTGCGCGGCGCTGTTCGATTTGGGGCAGGTCGCCAGGTACAGCACCAGATTCGACAGGGTCAATTCGGCCTCAGGAAGACCAATGCGCTCCACGATCTCCCATGCGGCCGCTGCCAGTTGCATGGCCTGTGGTGCTGCCAGCCCCACATCTTCGCTCGCAAGGATGGCCAGTCGCCTGCAGATGAAGCGAGGATCCTCACCAGATTCAAGGAGTACGGCCAGCCAATGAATCGACGCATCGGCGTCGCTGGCACGAATGCACTTGATGAGGGCGCTGGCGAGGTCGTAGTGCTGATCGCCATGGCGATCGAATCGCCGTCCCCGAGCCCCAATGGCCTGCTCGGCGATCCCCGCGTCGATGCAGTCCCCGTTGCAGAGACTGGCTGCCAGTTCGAGGGCCGCCAGCGCGCGGCGCGCATCGCCCTCGCACCGGCTGGCGATGAGCATTCGTGCCTCCGGTTCGATGTGTACGTTCGCCAGGTGCGCATCGATCGCCATCGCGCGGTCCAGGAGCGTGGCGACGTCCTGTTCGGTCAGGCTTGTGAGTTGCAGGAGCGTAGCTCGACTGAGCAGCGCATCATTGACGGTGTAGTAGGGGTTCTCGGTGGTGGCCCCGATCAGCGATACGACTCCTCGTTCCACGTCGCCGAGCAGCACATCCTGCTGGCTCTTTGAGAACCGGTGGATTTCGTCCAGAAAGAGGACACTGGCCGGGCCGCCGTCGGCGATGCGGCGGCGAGACGCGTCCAGGACATCGCGGATCTGCTTGACCCCGATGGTGGTGGCGTTGGCGCTGGTGAGCGGTCGTTCACTCTCGCGGGCAATCACTTCCGCCAGCGTCGTTTTGCCCGTTCCCGGCGGTCCCCAGAGCACGAGTGACCCCAGCGATCCCGACGCCATGATCCGCCGCACCAGCCCACCGGGCCCGACGAGTTCGGGCTGCCCGACGATGTCATCCAGCGTGCGGGGCCGCAGGCGGGCTGCCAATGGCCGCACGCGATCGAGTTGTGACTGAACCTCCGCCGACCACAGGTGCATGACCGGAGCGTAGCAGTGCGGGTGGCTCTGGTGTTCCATGAATCTGCAGTGTGACGGCCCGAAGACATACAATGCCCGGCATGTGCGGAATCGTCGCGTATATCGGCTCCGAGCAGGCCAGACCGGTTCTGCTGGAGGGACTGAAGCGGCTCGAGTATCGGGGATACGACTCTGCGGGCATGGCCGTGCTCAACGGTGGCCTGCATGTCGCCCGAACAGTCGGGCGGGTTCGGGTACTGGAACAGCAGATCGATGGTGATTCGGACTTCGATGGCACCATCGGTATTGCGCACACTCGCTGGGCCACGCATGGTGGCGTCACCGAGGCCAATGCGCACCCGCACCGCGATGATGTGGAGAAGGGGCACGGCATCGTGCTCGTACACAACGGCATCATTGAGAATTACGCAGCGCTGCGGACTTATCTGCTCAAGCGAGGTCATGTCTTCGCGTCAGAGACCGATTCGGAGGTCCTTACGCACCTGATCGGTGAGTTGTATGAGGGCGATCTTGCAGCGGCGGTTCGTGGAGCGCTGCGTGAAGTGGAGGGTGCGTACGCCATTGCCGTCATCTCCGAGGAAGAACCGGATGTCCTCATCGCGGCGCGGCGAGGTTCACCGCTTCTGATCGGTGTGAGTGAGCACGGCTACATCGTTGCTTCGGATGCGCAGGCGATCGTCGGCCATACGAGTCGCGTCGCGGACCTCGACGAGGAGATTGTCGCGCGCATCACGCGGGATTTCTTCCACACAGCGGATCTTGACAACGTGCAGGTTACGCCGAGCATGCGGGAACTCGAAGTAAGCCTCGACCAGATCGAGTTGGGCGATTACCCGCACTACATGCTCAAGGAGATCATGGAGCAGCCGCAATCGGTGCGGCGATGTCTCCGCGGTCGGATTGACTCGCGTGAGGGCGAGGTGATTCTCGGCGGGCTCAGTGACCATGCGCGTGAGCTGATTCGATGCAGGCGCGTCGTGTTTCTTGGTCAGGGAACGGCGCTGCACGCGGGCATGCTTGGCGAATACCTCGTCGAGGATCTCGCCAAGGTGCCCTCCGAGACCGACTTCGCCAGCGAGTTTCGGTACCGCAATCCGATCATTGAGGAAGGCACTGTCGTCGTGGCCGTCAGCCAGTCCGGAGAAACCGCCGACACGCTGGCCGGTGTGCGCGAAGCGGGGGAGCGAGGCGCTCTGACACTCGGCCTGATCAATGTCGTCGGCTCGTCGATTCCATCGACGACAGATGCCGGGGTCTATCTGCGGGTCGGGCCCGAAGTCGGCGTGGCTTCCACCAAGGCGTTTCTCGGACAGGTCACGGCCGCGACGATTTTTGCGCTGTTTCTGGGACGCCGTCGATTCCTCTCGAACAGCCAGACGATCGAACTGCTGCGCGGCCTGGAAGCGATCCCGGACAAGATCGAGCAGGCGTGCGGTCTGGGAGACGAGGCGAGACGCGTCGCAGAGCGCTATGTGCACCGTGACAACTGGTTGTTCCTCGGACGCGGCTACAACTATCCAGTCGCCCTGGAGGGGGCGCTCAAGCTCAAGGAAATCTCGTACATCCATGCCGAGGGAATGCCCGCGGCAGAGATGAAACACGGGCCGATCGCGCTGATCGATGACGGCATGCCAGCGGTGTTCATTGCGACGCGCAATAGCCAGTATCGCAAGGTGCTCTCGAACATCGAAGAAGTGAAGTCGCGCGGGGCGCACGTGATTGCGGTGGCGACGGAAGGGGACGACGAGATCTCCACGCT
This sequence comes from uncultured Isosphaeraceae bacterium, assembly GCA_964417845.1. GTDB lineage: Bacteria > Planctomycetota > Phycisphaerae > Phycisphaerales > SM1A02 > UBA12567. The sequence continues at coordinate 5,132 of CAYQJN010000071.1, read as the reverse complement.
TGCCGATGATGTCTTCTTCGTGCCGGACGCCCCGGAGCCGCTGCAGCCGCTGCTGACCATCGTGCCGCTGCAACTGCTGGCCTATCACGCGGCGCTGCTGCGTGGTCACGATGTGGACAAGCCTCGGAATCTCGCCAAGAGCGTGACGGTGGAGTGACGCCGGCGACGCACTGGCGGATCGGTCCTGAGCGGGTGCTGGATCTGTCGGTCCCGCGGCTCATGGGCATTCTCAATGTCACCCCTGACTCATTCAGCGATGGGGGCTGCTTCGAGGGAGTGGACGCTGCGGTGTCCCACGCCCGTGGTCTGGTGCAGGGGGGTGCCTCGATCATCGATGTCGGTGGCGAGTCGACGCGGCCGGGTGCATCTCGCGTGTCAGGTGGTGAGCAGATCGAACGGGTGCGGCCTGTCATTCACGCCATCCGAAGTGTGTCCGACATCCCGTTGAGCGTGGACACGACGCGGGCCGAAGTGGCAGAGGCGTGCCTCGATGCCGGGGCGGACATCATCAACGACGTGTCTGCCGGACTGGAGGACGCCGCGATGCTTCCGCTCGCGGCCAGTCGGGGATGCGGCGTGGTGTTGATGCACCGCCTGCGGCCACCGGACGAGGACTGCTGGAGTGATGCCTATGAGCAGGACCCCGACTACGGCGAAGCGGTCACTGCCACGGTGACGCAGTGGCTCCTCGATCGCGCGGCCGCCGCAGAGGCGACGGGTGTGGCGGGAGACGCGATCTGTCTGGATCCCGGCCTTGGATTCGGCAAGAGCGTGGCCCAGAACTGGTCGCTCATCGCCGGGACCGGGCGGCTGGTTGCGACCGGATACCCGATCCTCGCCGCAGCGAGCCGCAAGTCGTTCATCGGGGCGGTGACGGGACTCAAGGACCCTGCACGGCGGGATGCTGCGTCGGCGACGGTTTCGGCCCTGCAGGTGGCTGCCGGGGCGCGGCTGCTGAGGGTGCACGATGTGCCCGGCCACGCCCGGGCGATCGAGCCCTGGCTGGCGGCCCGGACTTCGTGAGCATCCAGTGGTCGGGGCTCCGCGCGGCGCTCGCGACGCACTACAATTCGGCCTTCCCCACACCTCTTCCTTCAGGAGTTTCCCATGGCCAGCGACGCCGTCATGACCTTCACCGATGCCACCTGGGATCAGGACGTGCTGCAGAGCGACGTCCCCGTGCTCGTCGATTTCTGGGCCGAGTGGTGCCAGCCCTGCAAGATGCTTGGACCGACCATCGATGAACTCGCCGGTGACTATGAAGGCAAGGCCAGAGTCGGAAAGATGAACATCGACGAGCACCGCCAGGTCGCGGCGCAGCTCGGGGTCATGTCCATCCCGACCGTGATGGTCTTCAAAGGCGGCCAGATGGTGAAGAACATCGTCGGCGTCAACGGCAAGCAGGCCTACGCGGAAGCCCTCGACGCGGCCATGTGACCTTCTGACCGGGCCTGCTATCATGCCCGGTCCAACAACACAGACCCTTGGGGCCGTAGCTCAGTTGGGAGAGCGCCTGCATGGCATGCAGGAGGTCGTCGGTTCAAGCCCGATCGGCTCCATCAATAGACACGCCGCCTTCGGGCGGCGTGTTGTGTTGAGGGAAGTCCGATCCAAAGTCCTTCACCCCCAGTTCGCCAGCAGAATCAGGACGTCATTGACGTCGATGATGCCGTTCCAGTCGGCGTCGGCGGGGCAGCCTTCGCACGGCCCCCAGGCGCCCAGGAGGGCGAGCATGTCGTCGACGGTGACGGCGCCGCTTCCATCCACGTCACCAGGCGCGGTGTGCTGGAGCCAGACGGGGTTGGTGAGCGCCAGGCGGGTGAGATCGCTCCGCTGCGCCCAGGCCGTGAGGTACGTCGCGTCCGTCCAGAGTGTCGGTGAACTGAGCACAAACTCGGCGGCATAGCCGTCGTCGTCGGCGGTCGGCAGCGTCATGATCTCTTCGCCATCACCTTCGATCACCAGCGTGTAGTCCGAGATGGGGCCAAACTCGGAAGTTGTTTCGAGACGAACGACGACGCGGGCAGCGCCGCTGGGAAGCAGCGCGACATCGCCGATGCCGGTCTGATTCGCCTCGATGGTGAGCAGGGGGCCGTCAGATGCGATGCACCGTCCGGCGAGGAAGGTCTCGCGGAGTGAATCGGGCGTGACACTGTCCAGACTGCCATAGGTGAAGACCGAGCCGATCGCGCCAGGTTCGTGCGCGTCACTGTTCCCAAGACCGACCGGGGCGCGGGTCGGGAAGCCGGGGCGGTCCGCGAGCGTGCCACCCGATGGAGGGGCGATGTCGGCGAGGAGATCGTGCCAGGCCGACAACGCGGCGAGGTCCGTCTCCTGGAAAAGCCCTTCGGCGTTGGACCAGAGTTCGAGCCCGGCCCAGCCGGTCGCGCCGTTGCTCCAGTCCCACTGCGCAAACGAGAGATCGCCTTCGTCGTAGGGGTGGGCGATGAATCCATAGCAGCCGTTGTCGTTGATGCGGTCGATGATGATCTGTTCGTCCTCGCACTCGGCATGTCCGAAGACGAGGCCATCAGACGGATTCTCGAGATACGGCGCATCGAAGGTGTCGAGCGGGTACACCAGCATGTGCGCTGGGAGATCCCAGAAGCCCGTGCGGCCCAAACCCATTTCCTGGCTGTAGAGGACTGGCCATCCTTCGCTGTCGCGATAGGAAGCCGCCTCCTGCCTCGCAGTTTCGTGCTGCTCGGGCGTAAAGAACCACTCGCCGAACCACCAGGCGTGGATGTTGGAGTGATCCGTGATCATGATCCAGTCGAGTCCGCGGGCTCGGGCCGCGTCGGCGTACCCCGCCGGACCGTCTACCGTGTCATTGAGGACGTGGGCATCGAGCGACCAGGTGGTGTGCAGGTGCTGATCGCCCGCCAGCCAGATGGCGTCGCCTCGCGGCGGGGCGACCCGGGCACCAGTCCAAGTGGCGGTATCTGCATCGAAGATCCGTTGCGATGCGGCGGCGGTGCCGTTGGGGAGCCTGGGGAATCGTTCGAAGTGAACGGGGAGGTGCATGTCTGCGGGCGATCCGTCCACCGTGGCGGCGATCTCAATCGACCATTGACCGGCGAGATCCGCGCCTGGCAGGAGCGTCCGGCTGCGGGTGGCGCGGGCGGTCGTCTCGAGGGCGGCGCCCTGACGGCGCATCAGCGCCAGGGCGGCCGCGCGATCGTCGTCCCCTCCGGGCGCATGGAGCGTTTCTTCAGCCTCGCGGTAGTCGGCTGCTGCGTGCGCTGTCGGTGGAAGTGGGGATGGCTCGGCATCCACGAAGACGGGATCACCATCACGCCACAGCGTGACTGATCCGAGGACGGCCTGTCTGGCGGAGAGATTGATGATGTGTATCTGCGCCGAGGCCTCGCCATCGCCGCGGACTTGCACTGGTCCGGTGACCCATGCGTACAGCGGACCCGGTGCGTCCATCCAGGCAGGCTCGTGCGTGTGGCCTGTTGCCACGCTGGTGGTCAGGGCGAGAAGCAGGCCGATGTGCATCGCTCGCATGTGGAGTCCCTCCGCCGCCAGCATAGTGTGCGGCCGCTCGATCCCTCAGGCCAAAACGGGGGCTCCACCAGACTCGGCGAGGCACCCGTGCTGATGCCCCGCCGATCTGGTGGCCCTACCAAAGAGAGGAGAAGGGTCTGTGTGACGCTCAGCGTCTGCGGCGGCGTCCGGCCAGCATGGGCATGGCCAGGAGGGCAACCGCGCCGGGGGCAGGCACCCAGAGCTCGACGTATCCCTCGGATTGCCAGGTCTCGAAGTTCTCGTCCTTCCCCTGGAACCCGGCCGTGAACGTGCCGACGTGCGCCGAACTGCCATGGAAGATGGTCATCTGGGCGATCAGCACGCGGCCGTCGACTTCCTCTCCCTGTGGATCGACGGGCGTGATGAACCACGTTCCGTTGTCGCAGAAGAGGTCTCCGCCTGCGGTATCCCACGGTGACCAGTCGATACCGATGTCCTGCAGCGCGTTGTCGGTGTTGTACAGCGTGCCGATGGTCATGTAACTGTCCCACTCGAGCGACGGGGCCAGCGCGAAGAACGCCGGGTTGATGGCCTGGCTGGTGGGCCCACCAAGCGCATTCTGATAGGTCGTTGCCCCGTTCTCATTGGTGTAGATCATGTTGTGAACGGTGTTTCCGAAGACGGCGTCGAGTCGATTGCCGTCATCGAGATCGGCGTAGACCCGGAACGTGGTGTTGGCCTCGCCATCGACCATATTGGAACCGAAGATGTCATAGGACATGCCGGTCATGCCAGCGGAGGCGATGGTCGTCGCTAGGCCCGCGGCCGTTACGGCCAGTGTGGATGTGGTGCGTCGTGTCATGGAATCTCTCCTCTGGCGAATGTGGAATGTCTCGCCACAGTCATCAGGCCGCCTCAAAAGGCACCCGCGGCGCGGCCCGGTGGCGTCGCGGGTGGAAGAATCCTCGGGGCACGAGGTGCTCGTGGCGGATCCCGGAATCCCCTCATCTACCCATGCGTCAACGGTGGTCCACGTCGTCCTCATTTCCCGGTATTTTGTCAGGTCATCCTTCGACGGAGAATCGAGATATTGCGGATCTCTGTGTCCGGAATTATCCCACAGAGGCGGTCTCAGACACTATGATCGCCCCTCCACCGCCGGTTGAGGCGGCATGGGATTCAGGTCTCCAGGGGCACGGAGCACGCACGCGGCCATGAAACTCGGCATTCCCCGCGAATCAAGCAGCGAGGAGCGCCGCGTCGCGGTGGCACCTCGAACCGTTGAGCGACTCCGCAAGATGGGCTTCGACGTCGTCATCGAGGCTGGTGCAGGACGCGACGCCGATTGCAGCGATGCCAAGTACATCGAGGCAGGCGCCTCAGTCGCCGATGCAGCGGAGGTGTGGGGGGCCGAAGTGATCGTCAAGATCAATCCGCCGACCGAGACGGAAGTCGGCCTCATGCGACCGGGCACCACGCTGATCGGCATGATCTGGCCGGTCACCAATGACGCGGTCGTGCAGTCACTCGCCACTGCGGGTGTGACCACCATGGCGATGGACTGCGTGCCACGCATCAGTCGGGCGCAGAAGCTCGATGTCCTGAGCGCTATGGCCAACATCGCCGGATACCGCGCGGTGATTGAGTCGGCGCATCATTTT
>CAYQJN010000070.1:0-11217 GCA_964417845.1 uncultured Isosphaeraceae bacterium | reverse complement strand
AAGATCTACGCCGCGATGGTCAAGGGCACGAACACCCTCGAAGCCGGCAGGCCGGTCGTGTTCGACGTCCTGTGCCACGAGATCCGTGGACTCGGCATGAACATCGACCTCGAGAAGTCCCACGACGACGTGGGACCGCTGCTCTGACCTGCTGCAAACGACCTCTCACTCGGACCCCTACGGACACCAATCCATGACCGAGAACGTCTTCGATCACGTCAACGACTTCACTTCCGTCAAGATCACTTTGGCGAGCCCCCATGACATCCGAAGCTGGAGCTTCGGTGAAGTCAAGAAGCCCGAGACCATCAACTACCGCACGTACCGTCCCGAGAAGGACGGTCTCTTCTGCGAGCGGATCTTCGGTCCCGAACGCGACTATGAGTGCGCCTGCGGTAAGTACAAGGGCACCAAGTTCAAGGGCATCATCTGCGATCGCTGCGGCGTCAAGGTGACGCACTCGCGGGTCCGACGCAAGCGAATGGGGCACATCAACCTTGCGGCCCCCATCGTGCACATCTGGTTCTTCAAGGCGCTCCCCAGCCGTCTGGGCACGCTCCTGAACATGAAGACCTCCGACCTTGAAAAGGTCATCTACTTCCAGGACTACGTGATCACTGATCCCGGCGACACCGAACTCGAGTATCGCCAGGTGGTCGACGAGGACACATGCCGGGAACTGCAGCGAGAATACGGCCCTTCCGCCTTCAAGCCGATGATGGGCGCGGAAGCCGTCATCGAACTGCTGCACGGGCTCGATCTCACCGCCACAGCCGCAGAGATCCGCGAGGATCTCACCAAGACTCGCAGCAAGCAGAAGATCAAGGACCTCGCCAAACGGCTCAAGATCGTTGAGCAGCTGCGGAACAGCAGCAACGATCCGATCTGGATGGTGCTCGACGTCATCCCCGTGATTCCACCGGACCTTCGCCCGCTGGTGCTGCTCGACTCCGGCAACTTCGCGACGAGCGATCTCAACGACCTCTACCGCCGCATCATCAACCGCAACAATCGCCTCAAGAAGCTCATGGACCTCAATGCGCCTGAGGTCATCATTCGCAACGAGAAGCGAATGCTGCAGCAGGCGGTGGATGCACTCTTCGACAATGATCGCTGCCGCCGCCCGGTCCTCGGGAGCAGCAATCGACCGCTCAAATCCCTGACAGACATGATCAAGGGCAAGCAGGGCCGCTTCCGCGAAAACCTGCTCGGCAAACGGGTGGACTACTCGGCCCGTTCCGTCATCGTCGTGGGCCCGGAACTCAAACTGCATCAGTGCGGCCTTCCCAAGAAGATCGCGTTGGAGTTGTATCAGCCGTTCATCATTCGCAAGCTCAAGGAGCACGGGCTCGCCGACACCATCAAGTCAGCCAAGCGCATGCTCGAGCGTCGAGACCCCGAAGTCTGGGACATTCTCGAGCAGGTGATCTACCAGCACCCGGTTCTGCTCAACCGCGCCCCCACGCTTCACCGGATGGGCATTCAGGCGTTTGAGCCGGTGCTGGTCGAAGGCAATGCAATCACGCTGCATCCGCTCGTGTGCACCGGCTACAACGCCGACTTCGATGGCGACCAGATGGCTGTGCACCTCCCGCTGTCGCTCGAAGCGCAGGTCGAAGCGCACGTGCTGATGCTCTCCACCCATAACATCTTCTCGCCGGCCAACGGCAACCCGATCGTCTCGCCCAGTCAGGACATCATCATGGGTGTCTACTTCCTCACATACATGCGTGAGGAGATGATGAAGCCCGAGCATGAAATGCACGCGTTCCGCGATCTGCCCGAAGCGTTGCTCGCCCTCGAGCACAAGCAGATCGGACTCCACGAGCCTATTGTGGTGCGTCTCTCACGCTTCAAGCAACAGGTCAAGAGCGAAAAGGGATCCCCCGAACCCATCGCGGAGAACGGCCGCATCGTGACGACGGTCGGACGACTTCGATTTGCATCGATTCTTCCTGATGGCATGCCCTTCTACAACTGCACGCTCGGCAAGAAGGGATGCAGCCGCGTCATCGACGACACATTCAAGTATTGCGGTCGGGGTGCCACGCTCACCCTGCTTGACGATCTCAAAGAGATCGGCTTCAAGACCGCGACCACGTCAGGCCTTTCGATCGCCATCACCGACATGCGTATTCCCGCATCGAAGGGCGATCTGCTCGCGGCCGCCCAGAAGAAGGTGGATGCCGTCGAGCGAGCGTATCACGCAGGTGCGATCACGGAACGGGAACGCCACAATCAGCTTCTCGATATCTGGGCCCACTGCCGTGAGGAACTCACCAAGGCGCTCGTTGAAACACTGAAGCTCGACCGCCGGGACATGTCGACCCTGACCGAAGTCCCCGTGGACAGCAGCGAAGGCACCCACTACCTCAACCCCGTGTACCTCATGTCGACATCCGGCGCACGTGGCAATGTCAGCCAGATGCAGCAACTCGCCGGCATGCGTGGCCTGATGGCCAAGCCGAGCGGCGAGATCATCGAAACGCCGATTCGCGCCAACTTCCGCGAAGGCCTGAACGTGCTCGAGTACTTCTCCTCCACGCACGGCGCACGGAAGGGATTGGCGGACACTGCCCTCAAAACTGCCGACTCGGGTTATCTCACGCGAAAGCTCTATGAGGTCGCGCTGGCGGTCGTCGTGTCTGAACACGACTGTAAGACGCGCCGCGGCATCTCCAAGAAGGCGATCTACAAGGGCGAGGAAGTCGACGTCCCTCTGCGGGAGACCATCCTCGGCCGAACCAGTCGCCAGACCATCATCAATCCGCTGACCGACGAAGTGATCGTGAAGGAAAACGATCTCATCACCAGCGAAATCGCCAACAAGATCGAGCAACTCGGAATCGATTCGGTCCAGGTCCGCTCGCCTCTGACGTGCGACACGACGCGTGGCGTCTGCGCACGCTGCTACGGAATGGACATGTCGACAGGCAACCTGGTGGAAGGCGGCCTTGCGGTCGGCACCATTGCCGCTCAGTCCATTGGCGAACCAGGCACCCAGCTGACGATGCGGACCTTCCACACGGGCGGTATCGCATCCCGCAGTCTGACGGAGACCAGTTTCCGATCCAATCACGCCGGTGTTGCGAAGGTTCGCGAGTGCCGCGAGGTCGAGGTGGACATCGAGGGCACCATGCGTCTGGTCGCGCTCAAGCGGCAGGGCGAGATTTCGGTGCTCGACGATCGCGGGCGAGAGCTAGAGAAGTACAAGGTCCCCTACGGCGCGATCATCCAAGCCGGCGATGGCAGCGCCGTCACCAAGGGCCAGACACTTGTCGAGTGGAATCCTCACCTCACGCCGATCCTCGCTGAGGAAACCGGCGTGGTTCGGTTCAAGGACATTGAGATCGGCAAGACCATCCGCAAGGAAGCCACCAAGGGTGCGGATCAGGACGAGCTGATTGTCATTGAACACACCGGTGAGATGCACCCACAGATCCTCATCGAGGACAAGGAAGGACACATCCTGGACTTCCACCACCTTCCAGCCAAGTGCCGTATCGAGGTAGAAGAGGGGCAGGAGATCAAACAGGGCGAGATGCTCGCCAGGCAGCCAAAGGACGTCGCCGGTTCGGCTGACATCACCGGTGGCCTTCCCCGCGTGACCGAGATCTTCGAGGCCAGAACTCCGAAGGAACCGGCGATCATGTCGACGGTCTCGGGCACGATCGAACTGCACGACGACGTCCGCAAGAACAAGATGACCGTTCGCGTCGTCACGGAAGTGGGCGAAGAGATCGACCACCACGTCCCGCAGGGCAAGCACCTCCTGGTGCACGCCGGCGACTGGGTGGAGGCAGGCGATCCGCTGACGGAAGGCCCGTTGGATCCGCAGGAGATCCTGGAGATTCGCGGCGAGGAAATCGTCTTCAACTACATGCTTGACGAAGTGCAGAATGTCTACCGGGCGCAGGGCGTGCCTATCTCTGACAAGCACATCGAGACAATTCTCTCATGCATGCTCTCCAAGGTTCTGGTCAAGCGCGCCGGCGATACCGGCCTGCTCCCGGAGGAGATTGTGGATCGTCACTTCTTCCGCGCCTGCAATCAGGACACCGCTGCCAAGCTGCGAATCACCGATGCGGGCGAGACGACGCTGATCGTCGGCGACCTCGTGGACCGCGGGGACGTCAAGGAAGCCAACGCTGTCGCCGAAGCCGAAGGCAAGGCCCCGGCCAAGTCCAAGCGGGCGCAGCCTGCAACTGGCCAGACGCTGCTCCTCGGGATCACCAAAGCGTCGCTGCAGTCGGACTCGTTCCTCTCCAGCGCCTCCTTCCAGGAGACGACGAAGGTCCTCACCGAGGCCTCCCTGCGAGGTGCGGTGGATGAGCTGCGTGGTCTCAAGGAGAATGTCCTGCTGGGGCACCTCATCCCGGCCGGCACGGGCTTCCGTCCGTACACCGACATGCGGGTCGAGCGGCTTGCCGAGCCTCCGACCACGGAGGAGGATGACGCCAGGGCCGCCATGGAGGCCGCCGCGGCCAGAGCCGAGGCACTCGGTGCCGTCCCCCCGGCCGTGGTCACCGCCCCCGCCTCTGCTGACGAGTCCCTGGTCGCTGTCGAGAGCGGCGGTCCCGAGCACGACTGAGCAGATCCTGATCCATCAACTCAAGCACACGCCTCGTCCCTCGGACGGGGCGTGTGTCACAGGGCCAGGGAGCCGTTTCTGACCCCCAACCGTAGCGTGCCCCCGGTATACTCCGCTGACCCTCTCAAGGCAGGTTCTGGAGCCATTTTGGGGACCCACTCGGGTGGGACATTCGAATAGTTTAGGTCCGCTCATCGGTCCTGGCGCGGCGCTGTGGAGTTCCGTGATCTGACCGGTGGGGACAACGGGGGCATGACCGGGGATGCGTGTGCAACTTCCGGGTACGAGAGAAGGCCAAGGGCCGAGAGACGAGAGTAGACATGACAACACGTCGATGCATTCAGTCCAGCATTCTGGGATCGATGGCGGTACTGACCGCCGGAGTCGTGCTTGCCGCGCGGCCAGCCTCCACACCCGCGTCGGCGGACCACCACAGCAATGTGGTCGATCAGACGCCCCGTGAGGGCCGTGCCCCGCTTGCCGTCCCTGCCGACCTCCTGAATCACCGACTGAAGATTCGCATGGATCGCTCGCTCGGCGCCCGCCTCCTTCCGGACGGCCGACTCTTCTCACTCAAACATCGCGACCTCTCCGCAATCTCGGACATGTTCCATGACCTCGATGTCCATCTCTCGCCAGTGACGAAGGTGTCGGAGGACACGATCACACAGACGCGTCTTCGCGCTCAAGCCGCGGCAGGCGGATCGTTCGCGGATCTCGGCGCCACCTTCTGGGTGGATGGCCCCCCGGCATCCATGGGAACGGTGGCGCGACAGCTCCATCAACTTCGCGAAGTCGAGTCCATCGAATTCAAGCGGCAGTCGGAGCCTGTGGCGTACCGCATTCACCGCGATCGCCCGGAACGACCGACCGGCGATGCCACCCCGGATTGGACGCCGGGCGACTGGCGAGATGACGCCGCCGAGACCACTGTCCAGACGGACGTCGACGGCTCCACCCACGCATGGAACACCATCCTCGCGGAACAGGCGGAGCGATCCGAGCGACAGACTGCAGAATGGGAGCGACGCAACGAGCGGGAGGGGTTCCGCGGAGGTGGCGAGTGCTGCTTTTATGTCAAGGTGAACAATGCCGGCGGCCAGGGCCCGGGTTGGGTTCAAGGGCACCAGTCCGTCGTGGACCAGCAGGACTGCACACTGGTGGTTGCGCAAGCTGAACAGGACGCCGTCCTCAACGACTGGGACCCCACTCCAGGTCTGGTCCCCACCTTTATTCAGTTCAATGATGCAGGCACCGCCTGCGGAACCTATGGCGCCTGCTGCACAAGCTCCGATGTTCGTGGCGGCTCCGACCAATTGGGCGGAGACTGCGGATCGCCGCTCGTGTTTCAGGCCGTCAATGGCTGGCGCAGCGGCGTGGCGCCGACGCCCCCCTCAACCGGAGGTACCTGGACCTGGGATGCGGTGTACGTCGCATATGACAATTGCAATGCGTGCCGCCTGCGTGTCGGCACGTGCTGCTTTCCCTCAGATACGGTGGGCGAAATCGGAACTGGCGACTTTGAAGCAAGTCTGAAGTTCCAGGCGTGTGACACGGGCATTCCGAGCACGTCCGATGCCCGCGGGCTGCAGCCGCCGGTGGGCAACTGGCCACCAGCGCACAATTCAAGCACGACCTGGGCCCAGCCGGACATTGATCAGTTGGCGCTCAACAATTACACGGGCGAGGCGGCCTCCAACGGGGTCAATCTGATGCCCAGCTGGCAGGGCTTCGGGCTTGAACCAGGTGCGGATCCGTGGGAAGGGTCCAACCCGTACTGGAAGAACAGCGCCCAGCCGGCCACCATGATGGTCATCGGCGGCACCCGCCTGGTGACAAACACGGATGAACTGGGGGCCTGCGAAGCATGTGTGGCGTTGGGCGGCGTCTTTGCAGGCAATGTTCCCATGTACCTCGATCCGGGCGTAGAACCGCCTGCCTCGTCGTATCCGACCCTCCTCTTTGATGGTGAGTTCACCTGCGGAATAGATGGCTCAGGCTATGACGCGTCGTGTGAGGGCGACATTGTGGGCATCGAGAACTATCTGCTGGGCGCGTGCGCCTTCGATGGGGGCACCGAGATTCTGAGCCTGGAGGAGTGCAACGATGAAGCCTCCAGCCGTGCATTCCCGGGAGGACAGGCCAACCCCCTGTGGGTTCCGAACATGATCAACCCACAGTTCATTGTGCCAGACCCGGTCACCGGCGCGGGGGTCCACGCCATCCATGGCAACGCCTTCCGCCCGACCTGGGCGCTCTGGTTCACGCCCTATACCAACTCCCATCCCGCGCCCCTGCTGCCCGAGAACGACGTAGCGTTTGAGACGTGGTGTCCCCCGGTCAACCCGGGCCGCCAGGACGCCATCGATCCACTGTGCGAAGGCGTGGGGTCACCGGAGTTTCTCGTGCCTGCCTGGGAGTACATCGGCACCTACGTTGAGTGGACCGGATGGGACCCTGAACGCTGGTGGACCGAGATCACCGACTACAACCGCGCCCAGACGGGCGACCCCAACTGGGAGTTCCTCGGACTGACACTTGAAGAGTTCCTGGTCTGGTTCCCCCCGATGGACGGATCCGCAGGCTTGCTCCCCGCGCCGCTCTCAACCCAGTTTACGGGCGTTCGCAATCCGGGCCACTACGGCGATGTCGTGAGTTTCGGTGTAACGCCGACCTGCACCGAGTTTGAAGGAAGTTTCGGCCTGGCCACCCAGCGGGGCGAAGACCTCCCGTGGGACGACCTCAACGGCGATTCGCTCTGGCCGGTCTATCCAGGGTGGGGTCAATTCGTCTACCACTGGCAGATGGACAACAGTGACGCCCAAGAGCTCAGCAACGACCTCCTCTATCCCTTCAATGAGGGATGGAATCGATGGCAGACAGCGATCTACCTGTTTGACTATGGCCAACCCACGCCCTATCCGGTGTTCCACGGACTTGGTCGGTACCTCAATGGCTGGCAGCCCGGCACCACGGAGTGGCTCTATCAGGGCGACCAGACCGCTCCGCCCGAGACGACCGGTGGCAACTCCTATGTCTGGCCCTACCTCATTGCGGATCAGCAACAACTCCCCACCGTCCACGCACGGAACGGGAACCCCGTCTATGGGAGTTGCTTCTTCCCACACAGCGCTCGATTCCCGACGCTCCTCGGCACCGAGGACAACACCATCTACCCTGGCGAGCAGGAGTGCGTGGTGTCCAACTTCTGTGACGACGGGACAGAAACCGGCGGCGCGTGCTGCGATTCTGTCGCCACCCAGATCGCCAGATGCTGCACCAGCGTGGCAGGCACCGAGACATGGGACGCCGAGTGCGTGCAGCTCGCCGTCAATCTCTACCTCGCGGATCAGGGCGATCCCGCCATTGACTACGCAGATTACACCTGCCGAGGCATCACGCCATTCCTGTCGCCGGTGTACCCCGATTGGGAGACCTACCGGCCGGAGTACGAGTGGCCTATCGGGCAGGATGCCCCCGAGTCGATTCTCGGGTACGGCGTGTACAACCCGGATCCGCGCAACGTCGTCTTGAACCCGTATCTCGACGCGGTTCTGCCGCAGTACATTGACCCGACCTACACCAGTTCGGACACGTGTACGGTGGCCGATGTCAGCCCGAGCAACTCGCTCGACCCCGGCTCGCCCGTGCCTCCCGACAACGCGGCCTACGACAGTTACAACCAGATTCGCCATCAGGCAGGCCGGCTGTATCAGTTCATGCCACGCTGCCAGGGGATCTTCTCGTCCGCGGGACAGTGCAATGTGCCAGGGTCGGAGAGTGGCCGCAGCGCCTGGGACGCCATCGCTGACGACGAAAACCTGCTCATCGGCTGCCAGGACTTTGACTGCTGCATGCGTGTGATTTCCACACTCCTTCAGGAGAAGGATCAGGCGGTCGACGGTTCGAAGTACAGCGACCGCGAGTGGATCAACTTCGGCCACATGGGCGTCACCGTCACGGCGCCAAAGCCTCCCCTGTCCGGACAGTGGACGCCCTACATGGCGGCCACGGCGCGGCGCATCTGCTATCCGGCCGTTGAGTCCGGAATCACGACGCCCGACTTCTTCCCGCTTCAGTTGCACGCAGGCGTGCAGGCGTACCAGCAGAACTTCGCCGGCCCAGACTCCACCGAGTGGATCGAGGGCCCCAACGGCGGCAGCGTGTCTTCTGATGACACCCTGCGACAGTTGATCTACGCCCCGTTCTCATGGGTCGATCCCACGGAGGACACCGGGACACTGTGCCTCCCGGCGCACCAGAACATCTATGAGATGTGCCCCCGCCCGTACTACACGGGCAACGGGCTGGGCATCTGGCCCGCTGGAAGTCCCTTCGAAGTCGGTAAGGAGAGCGTCTTCGAGACTTTCACCTCTGGCGTGTCCTACCTCAATCAGTCCAGCGAACGCACCATCGATCCGTTCGGTGAAGGCATCACGATTGCCGTCGTCGGTGAGTCCGCCTGGCTACAGTCCTGGACGCCACCAATGGGTGGTCCGGTCCAAGGCGCGGTCCATGAGGACCTCGGCAACGTCATTCTTGAGGGCCCAGACATGGGACTCCCGGAAGTCACGCTTGACTTCAGTGATGAAGAAGCGACAAGCCGCATCACCGCCATGCTCGGCGTCATTGCTGCGACGGACAACGGCATCGGCGTCACCGGCATCGCGCACAACGCGACGACCTACTTCTTCCCGACCCGCGCCGTGCCCGCGCCGGGCCTTGCACCTCAGGAGCGATTCGAGGACGCCTTCCTGCATGCCCTTTCGGTCCTGCAGGCTGGGGACATTCTGCTCCTCGCGACCGAGTCGACAACCGCCGACGGATTCATGCTCAGTGACACATCAGTCCAACCTCTGGTTGAATTGGCCGCCTCCGCGGGAATCCATGTGATCCTGCCAGCGGGCGATCGAGCCACCGCCCTTCCGACTGATGTCGAGATCGCAGGCAGTGACAATGTCTCCGTCATCGGCGCCGCAGTTCCTGCCAGCGAGCAGGGATACCTCCGCTGGTGGAGCTCCAACTACTCCGCCGAGGACACGAATTCATCGCAGGGCACGCTCCAGGCGAATCTGGCTGCATGGGGCGGCGGTGTCGCCACTACGGGCGGCAATGCCAACCTGACGCTCCTGACGATTGATGGCGCCGCCACCGAAGAGGTTGACGGCACCTACACGCTGACGCAGACGGGCCGAGCGCAGTCATACACCAATGACTTCGGTGCTCGAATCGACGGGTCCTTTGCCGCCGCAGCGCAGATCGCTGCCTCTTCGGCCTGTGCCCAGGGAGTCATGAAGGCGCTCCACGGCGACCCGCTCATCCCTGCTGTCATGCTCGATCGCATGTTCACGACGGCGCTTGACAACGCCGATCAGGTGCGAGGCCAGCCGCGGTACGGCACAGGTCAGAACCCACCAGGAGCGTCTCCCGGCGACTTCACGTGGGACATGAACCAGGAGGCCACCGAGGCACGATTCGTGGGCCGCATCCCCAACATGGGACGGCTTCTCGAGAACCTGATCTATGACGTCCCGGACGACAGTGACTTCATCGATGAGATTCCGTTCCGGATCATCCGAATGGATGTCATCGAGGGAATCCACCTGGAAGGGACGCGATTCAGCGTGGATGTCGAGGGCGACGACGAGTATGTCGGGCTTCGCAGCGTTGAGTTCGGTCCTGGATTTGCCAATGTGGACTTCTATCTCCCCGGCCCGGTCTACTATGGTTCGCACCGCGATATCACCGACGTGATGTTCACGTGTGTCGTGGCCGACGACTACATCCCAACCTCGGACTTCGGGGTGTATACCAGCCGCGTAGGCCCCGCAGCACCTGGTGAGTACGCCATCTTCATGTTCGACTTCCCACGGAATGCGTGGCGTAAGTTTGTGCCAGATGACCTGCCTGCCGATCAGGCCCCCGACGTCTATACCGCGCAGCCCTATCCGTTTGCCCCCATCGGCATCAACCGATATCGAGAGCCCGGCTCACGCCGCATCTACGTGCGGGTCCTCACCTGGGGCTTTGCCCAGGACAATGAACCGTATCAGTGGTATCTGGACTTCCTCGACTTCACGGGGCTGCTCAATCACGACCATCCGTGATGCCTCTGCTGATCGGTTCACCGGTACACGTCGACCCAACCACACCGCCCGTCGCTCGCGACGGGCGGTGTTCAGATTGAACTTCCCCACCCCCCCATGCCGGGGGAGGGGCCTGCGCAGCAGGCGGTGGGGGCTGCACGCGAAGCGTGCGGCGCGCCCGACCAACAACACGCGCCCCCGCGGCTGCAACGGAACCCCCTCACCGGCTTCGCCGGCCCCCACAGTCGCGGCGCGACAGCAACCCCCGCCAGCGGGGGAGCGGAACAACACCCGCGCACAGCAGATTGCGGAATCAGATGACGATCGCCGCCAGACTAGTTCGATCCGATTGCCTGGCGGCACGATCGTCACGCTCGTCATGAATGCGCGCATCAACGCCAAGCCTCGACCGGACGCAATGGTGAGGTTCTCCTCGGCCGTCGGATCAGGAACGAAGTCCGGATCGAAGCCAAGACCGGCATCCTCCACTGAGAGTCGAACCTCGTCAGCATCAACATACGCCTCCAGGTCGAACTCACG
>CAYQJN010000069.1:0-11274 GCA_964417845.1 uncultured Isosphaeraceae bacterium | reverse complement strand
GCGCCCCCGCGCGGCCCCCCCCCCGCCCCGTCCCCCCCCACCCCCCCCCCCCGCCCCCCCCCCGCGCGCCGCGCCCCCCGCGCGATTCCACCCGCACATCCTGACCGGCGACCCCGAATCTCCGTCCCCCCGCCCACGGGGGGACAGGCTGGCGCCCCCCGCGGGGGGGGGCCCGGGGGGGCCCCCCCCCCCCCACTACCCCCGTATTGCTCAACCCGCGCCGCGCCGGGGGGGGGGGGGCGGCCAAAGGGTGTCGGACGCGTTCACTGACAAGGAGGCCGAAGCAGGCGGGGCGTGAGCCCCCTCGATGCAGGCCGACGCAGTTCAGTGGGGGGCGTGTCCGCCGCCCGACGCCCGCCCCACGACCGGAAGCAAGCGCAAGAAAAAGGCCCGGTAGCGGCAAAGCCGCATACCGAGCCCTTCCGGGGGCGAAACTGTGGTCCGGAGTGAGTGTCAACTCTCGGACGCGGGGATCATACAACGTCCGAACCGTGCGTCAATGTCTGTAGAGACAATTCTCACTCATTTTTGTTTTGGCGGTGCCTGCAGAAACCGATCTTCGACTTGACAGCGGTGGGCGATCACCCTTGAATGACCACTTCCCCCTATGAGCACTTTCACACTGATGGCCGCCCCCCTGCTGGTGGCGATGCTGATGGCTGCAGCGGAGAACGCGGCACAGTCGCCGGCCCCGAATCCCGAATCGCCGATCACCCATTCCGAGATGGAAGCGGATGCCAGTGCGCTTGCGCGAGCCTTCGCGGCCCTTTCTCCACCTGCGCCAGACGATCCGGCATGGATCACGCGGGCCCGCGCCACCCGCGAAGAGGCCGCGGCGTTTGCCAGGGCATGGCCCGATGATCCACGCGGGTTTGAGTCCGTGGCGTCGATCAGTGTCGAACTGTCAGACGATGATGCTGTCGATCAGGCCTTTGGCCAGTTGTTGGAGCGGTGGCCCGAGAAGACCTCGGGCGGAGTAGCCTGGGCGGGCTACTGGGCAAGTCGCGACCCCGGCCGGGCCGCGTCGGTCCTCGAACGCCTCATCGAGGCACGGCCCGATTCACTCTTGTACATCAACCACCTGCACACCTTGCTCTGGGCGCACGACGTGGACCGACTTGGGGCCCGGTTCAATTCGCTTTCCGAGTCGGATCCCGACCGACTCGGCATGGAGCTCAACACACTTGCCCGGGTAGCCCCGGCCCTGGCCGCAGCCATGGGACGCCAGTTGCGGGCGATCCACCCGGACCATCTTGAGGTTGCCATCGGAACGGCCCGTGGGCTTCGCCACGCCAATCGATTTGCTGAAGCCCGCGTCATCATGGACGCCCTCGGCGAGGCCCGCCTGACAGACCCCGCGCATCGCTACCTCTGGTCGGACGTCCATTACGCGGATCATCAGTTTCAGCGAGCCCACGCATTGCTCTCATCGATCGACATGGAGGCGCTGGCCGAGACGTCACGAACCGGCCTTCATCGACGACTTCGGTTCATGAAGCCCCTGCGCGAGCAGATGGCTGAAGTCTGGCCCGCCGAAGTGCAGCGTCGTCTTGAAGATGCGGCCCGTGGAGACAACCCGATCGGCGTCCTGGTGATCAATGGACGGGAAGTCTTTGTGGAACTCTTTGAGGATGACGCCCCAAACACGGTCGCCAACTTCATCGCCGCGGCAGATCTTGGCGTGTACGACGGGTGGGAAGCCGGTCTGGTGCATCCCGGCTTTCGTTCCATCATGGGTGATCGGCACGACGGCGACGGCTGGCCGTCCTGGACGATCCCGGACGAACATACGCTGCCGAGTATGCGGCCCATCGGCGCGGGTTCACTGGTGGCCTACAAGACCAGCAGACCAAACAGCACCGATACGACCTTCTTCATCCTGCACTTCCCGGCGCCGCACCTGAACGGCGAACGCACGACCTTCGGACGCGTCATCACCGGGCTGGACGTCATTCGAGAAATGCAACAAGGAGACGTTGTCGAAGAGGTCCGGATCATTTCGCGCCGTGATCACGAGTATGACCCCCAGGTCATCGACGCCGACGGCGCCTCCCACACGTTGAGTACGTTGCTCGCGGAGCCAATCGAGTAAGCCATCTCCCAGAGCCGTGACCACCATCGCAGCTCTTAGCGGAGATCATCGGCCCCCAACAGGCGAAACTCCTTCCTGAGGAGTACCTGGCCTGCGAACTGGTTGTCGTCGCAACAGATGGCCATCCTCGGTCCCGCGACCGGTTGATCACCCATGATGGGATACATGAACTGAATATTGAGTTCGGCCCCAAGCAGGTAGAGACACAACCGCGAGAGTTCGTATCCCTCCGCCAGCTCCGTCACGATGATGTCGATCTCGGAAAAAGCCAACTCACGAGCACGCAGAAGTGCTCGCGTTTCGTCGGCATTGTCAGGAATCAGACGCACAACCGCGAAGTCGGTAGCCTCGAGCACCGCCAGCGAGTGGAGTTGCACATCGACGGACTCGTCGAAGAGCCGCAGGACGTCGAGCAGCCTCCCGACCCGGTTCTCCAGAAACACGCTGAATTGCCGGACCAGCGGAATGCTAAATCCTGCGGCGGTACCAGTGCCGAATTCACTCATGCGCCTGCTCCTGAAGCCTGCGTGCCCGCCGGCCGAACGAAGTCCACCATACCCGGATCCTCGAGAACACCGGCTTCGAAGGCCTCACCGAGGAATCTGGCCACGGCCGTCTCTCCTTCCGGCCCGATTTCCAGCGTCCAGCGGTTCACATACATCTCAACGAACGTATCGGCGTCGTCCAGATCGATCCCGCGTCCAAACTGGAGCGCCCACGCCAGCGACACATCCCGCTTGGCCATCGCATGGCGGAGCGAGTTCGACAGAATGCCGGAGATCCGGGCCAGCGTGCCGGGGCCGCCACGCGACTCAAGGTCTCGCTTGATCGCGTTCCCACCAAGTGGCAACAACAGGCCACGGGTGGAGTGCCACCACGCTCCAAGATCCACGACGATCTCCAGCCCTCGCCGCTCACATGTCAACTGACCTTCATGAATGACAACGCCTGCATCAAACCGCCCGGAGAGGACTGCATCCTCGATCGTGTCAAACGCAATGGCCTCCCATCGCATGTCGGAACCGAGCAACAGGCGGCTGGCCGCAAGCGCTGACGTGCGTTCTCCCGGAACTGCGATCACGGGTGAGGCGTTCCGGATCGACTCCAACGTCGCGCCAGGCCTGCCGATGAGCTTCGGACCGTAGCCGTTCCCCACCGATGCGCCGCATCCGGTCAGCGCGTATGTTTCGCGCACTCGCGGGTACTGCGCCATGCTGATCGCGGTAATGTCGAACGCGCCGTACTCCGCCTTCTGATTCAGCGTCTCGATGTCATCCATCTCGAGGCTGAAAGTGAATCGTCCAGTGTCGATCGCGGGTCCGTCGTCTCCAATGCCCACCTGTGGCCACCACATGAAGGGGTCATGGGGGTCTGGACTATGGGCCAGCGTGATACGCAGGTCGTCTTCAGCCATGTGCCGGCGACTCCGTTGATGGCGTTTCCGGCGATAAGGCCCGCCGCATGATCTTCCCAGTGGGATTGCGTGGCAGGGACGCAAGCACCCTGATCTCCCGTGGAACCTTGAATGGCGGCAGCGCACCACGGCACGCCTTTCGAAGCGCATCCGGAGCCACCTCGCCAGCGTCGTCGGTCAACTCAACAAACGCAAGCGGGACTTCGCCTCGCATCGGATCGGGCATCCCGATGACCGCGGCGTCGAGCACCTCAGGCAGCCTCCGCAGAACATCTTCAATCTCACGCGGGAAGACATTCTCACCACCAATGATGAGCATCTCCTTGATGCGTCCCGTGATCGACAGAAAGCCATCATCCGAGAGACGCCCCATGTCTCCGGTCCGAAAGAACCCGTCCTCGTCAAAGGCCCTCTCCGTGGCGTCAGGATCCTTGTAGTACCCGACCATGACATTCTCGCCGCGGATACGCACTTCACCATCCTGGCCGGCGGGCAGGCGATCGCCACTGACTTCATCGACAATCACTTCCTCCACGCCATCGAGCGGACGCCCCACCACACCGCGACGCTCTTCGTGAGGTCGCGTCCAGTTGGTCACCGGCGCGGTCTCGGTCAGCCCGTAGCCCTCGCAGATGCGAATGCCGAACCGCTCAGCGAATCCGTCGTACACGGCATCTGGCAATGGCTCACCACCAGAGACGAGGTAACGCAGAGACGCGAAGTCCTCCGGCCTGGCGGCTTTGGATTGAAGAAGCGCGTTGAACATCGACGGAATCGCCATGAACGCGGTTGGACGCCGCCTTCGAAGGAGATCCAGCACGCGGGAGACCTGGAACCTTGCCGTGTAGAGCGAGCCGCACCCGAGCACCATGGGCAGGACGGTCGTCACGGTGAACCCGAAACTGTGGAACTGTGGCAGGACCCCAAGGAAGCAGTCTCGCGAGGTGAAGTTCGCCCATCGAACGCACTGATCAACGTTGGCGGCGATGTTCCCGACGGTCAATTGCACGCCCTTGGGCAGCCCGCTGGTGCCGGAGGTGTAGAGCATGACCGCGACGTGCGAATCGGCCCTCCTGAGCGGATGAAAGAGCGGCGGAATGCCCTTGAACGACTGCTTCTCCAATTGCAGGCCCTGAACGTGCGATGGGAGGGCCCCGAATCGCTCCAGCATCGGCCCCGCCGTGACCACGAGGTCCAGCTCTGCGTGATCGATGATCCAATCGAGTTCCCTGCGAGCCAGCAGGTAGTTGAGCGGAACGACCGTGCGGCCGAGCATCCAGGATGCCGCCAGCGCCATCTGGAACGCGCCGCTGGTCGGTAACAGCACGCCAACATGCGGACGGGCGCTGCGATCCTCGATCGCTTTGCCAAGGTGCCGGCTCCCTGCCCAGAGTGCTGCCCCCTTCCAGCACCGACGGTCATCCTCGGCCCAGGTGCGGAAAGGACGGCGCGTCCAATGCCGCAGGATGGGGTCAATGAGCCGCATCCCGGCAGCCTATCAGGTCGCCCACAGCTGCTGCGGCCAATGGCTGCCATCGGCTCCATCCCTGTATCACGGGCGACGCCGCCGCCAACCACTCGCGCGGCCCCCCTTTCTGTGGAGGCACACCCCGGCGCGCCGATCCCATAGGCTGTGAACCTCATGATCCGATCGACGTGCGCCCTGACACTGCTGACCATTGCCACCGCGTGCGGCCCGAAGACGGGTGGTGCCTCGCTGGCCCGAGTGCAGCGACTGTATGCGGAAGGACTCGATGGTGCCGCGAGCCGCACAGCGACGGTCATGATGCGCCAACGCACGCAGGACGCCGACGCGGCGGCGTGGTACGGGGGACTCGCGGAGTTCAGACAGGGGCACGACGAGCAGGCGCGGCGGTTCTTTCTGGAGGCCGCTCGATCGGGCGATGCCCAAATCGCCGGCGGCGCCGAAGCAATGCTCGGTCAGCTGGACACCCGCCGCAATGATCTGGCCGCCTCGCAACGCCACTTCGATCGGGCGTGGATCCTCCTGAAGGGATCGGATCAGCGCCAGGTCGCGATCAGAGGTCTCGCAGCAGCCCGGACGGCCGGGGATACCCTGGCCAAAGCTCGATGGCAGGAACGATTGGGCGAACGAACTGCGAGCGATGGCTCGTCGGACGTGGAATTTGCCCTTCAGGCCGGCGCCTACCGGACCAGATCCTCCGCTGACGCCCACGCGTCCACGCTGCAAAACGCGGCGGCCCGAGCCGGACTGGGCCCCGTGCAGGTCCGTCGCCGCACCGATCCGCAGGGCACCTGGTGGCTCGTGCAGTGCGGCGACTTCGCCACCCGCGCCGAAGCATCGGCGGCCAGGCGTCGCCTTCCGGGTGAGCGGTTGATCGTCGCCCGGGTCTCAGTCGAGTAAACGGCGCAGCGCCGCGGTCGCCCGGTGAACATCCTCAGGCGTGTTCCAGAGACCGAACGAGAACCGAGCCCACCACGATCCGACAAGCTGGTCGATCGCCAGTTCGATGCGATCCTCACGCGCCAGCGTCTCACGGAGTTCGAAGCGGTCTGAAAAACGCTTGGAGGCCGTCGCGGGGAGTCTCACCGAGACCATGGCACCGGTCATCGCGCCACCTGCTCCGTCTGCCACATCGGTCCCCAGCGCGCTCGAGACGGCGCCGCCCGCCCAGCACGCCATCTCCTGCTGCCACCGACGCACCGCATTCCATCCCCAGCGGGATTCAACTGCCTCGATGGCATCAGGAACAACGAGCCATGGTGTGACATCACGAGTGCCCTGCCAGCAGAATGCTTTGAGGTACCCATCGGCGACGTCATGGCTGATCGCCAGCGGCCGCGTGCGGTCGCGGTGGGCTTGCGCAGTCCAGAGAAAGCCGGCCCCCGATGGGGCACCGATCCACTTGTGGAGGTTGCCGGCGTACCAGTCGGCATCGATGTCATCGATGTGCAGGTCCACCATGCCAGGCGCGTGCGCGCCGTCTACGAGCACCGGTACGCCCGCGTCGCGGCAGCACGCAACAATGTCCCCTACCGGATGTACCAGCGCCGTCCCGCTCGTGATGTGATCGACGATGGCCAACGCGGGGGGCGTGGCCAGCGCGGCACGCCAGGCATCCACGACGGAGGAGGGCGACGCCGGAAGTGGCACCTCGACCCGCCGCACCTGCGGCGCGCCGGCAACCCACTCGCACGCAGCAACGACGGCGCCGTATGCCTGATCACCGATGAGGATGGAGTCGCCCTGATCCACATGCGAGGCAAGGACCGCGTCAATGGCTTCGGTGGCGTTACTGACAAATCCGAGCCCGTCCGGATCGGCATGAAGAAACGCCGCGAGGGTGGTGCGCGCTCGCTCATGTAAGTCCAGGGCGGTTCGCTCCAGAAACTGCACGGGCTGGGCCTCCACCTCATCGAGAAGCGTCTGCCGCGCGGACTGCACCTCTCGGAGTCGGAGACCGAAACTCCCTGGATTGAGAAACACCCAATCATCCGGTAGCGACCAGAGGTCACGCGAGGTCCCCGGAAGCGGACTCGGGGACTGAGGTGGCTGCTCCATGGGGACTGCGGGCGTGGGTGTCTGCGACTTCATGCGGCCCACGGTAGGCGGTCTCAGGCCGCCTGCAAGTCGATGGCCCTCCGCCCTGAGGCCCCTCGTACCACTCGCGAGCCATTACTCCAATGGTGATTCCAATGCTGGACACCCACCAATCCAAGAGCCGAGGCCTGGCGCCGGGAGCCGAATGCTGGACACCCACCAATCCGAGGCAAAGCCGAATGCTGGACACCCACCAATCCGAGGCAATGGGCCGTCCGTCCCAATCGCGCGTCCCAATCGCCCAATGGTGCGCCCAATGGTGGACACCCACCAATCTGATCCGAACGCCCAATGGTGGACACCCACCAATCTCGCCCAATGGTGGACACCCACCAATCTGATCCGAATGGCCGCCCTCGGCCCAGCAACGGGCACCTGAGCCCGGACCAACATCCAAATGCTGGACACCCACCGGCACAACTCACAAGGTCAGCAACCGATCACGCATCCGCCTTCCAACAGTCACCACAGCGACACACCGCTCCAGGTGGCCTCCGGGGATCGAGATTCCTGAATCGGCCCGGAAGATCTCTTGCATTTCGGGTTCTGTTTGCCTAACGTAACCCGACCATCCTGGCCGATGAATCCTTGAAGTCATCACCGAGATCGAGACGAAGTGCCCACCTCATGCCCAACCACCACAACATCTTGTACCGCCCTGCTCAGGGGCACCAAGCCACGGTGGAGCAGGCATCTGGACACGAATCGGGAAGGAAGCGAGGTCACCGATGAGCATGCCACTGGTCCTGACTGGCCCCGGAGGGGCGTATCAAACCGCGACTGTCGAAGAGAACGGTCGACTGGTTCGCCGCGCCGTCCACCCTCCGGTCACTCCACCTGCCAGCCAGCCCAGGGCTTGCACATCGGCCCTCGCCAGCCCAATCACCAACCCAGTGGTCAGCGGAGGGCGGCTCCGAGAGATCCTCGGCCTTCTTGCCCGCCACCGACCGGATCCGGTTGATTGGCACCACCTGCCACCTCAATTCAGCGCTCGTACGGTCCTCTCTTCGACAGATCACCCCACGGAGACGCCCCGCCATGAATCTGACGCCCCGCCAGTTGCACATTGCCCAGCTCATCCGCGACACAAGAGTCGCGCATGGCTATTCGCCGACGATCCAGGAGATCGCCGACGAGCTCGGCGTCAGCAAGGTCACCGTCTTCGAGCACCTTGGCGCGCTCGTCAAGAAGGGCGTGATCGAGCGAGAGCCGAACAAGGCTCGCTCTTTGTCGCTTGTTGAGGGCGTTCAGCTCCCCGACGAGGAATCCGCTGTCCGATTTCCACTGGTCGGTAGAATTGCTGCGGGGTACCCCATCGAGCAATTCGAACAGAGCGACACGCTTGATCTTGAGTCGGTCTTCGGACCACGCGTCGGTAGCACCGGCGCCACCTTCGCGCTGCAGGTGATGGGCGACTCTATGCAAGACGAAGGCATTTTGGACGGCGACTACGTCATCGTCCGGCGAGCCAACACCGCCCGACCTGGCGAGCGGGTGGTCGCACTCCTTCCGGACGGCGAGACGACTCTGAAGACATTCTTCCGCGAACCAGACGGCCGCATTCGCCTCCAACCGGCCAACGAAGCGTTCGAGCCCATCATCGTTCGAAACTGCAGCATCCAGGGTATCGTCGTCGGCGTGATGCGCCGCTACGACGGCTGACGCGCTGCCGCGGCGACCAGCACACCGGTCGGAGTCATCGACACCTGACCTCGCTGCTGCACCACGAGCCCCGCGAGTTCCAACGACGTCACTGCCCGCAGCGAATCTGGCGCAGGAAGATCGACACGATCCAGAAGCGTCCCCATCTCCATGCCGCCCTTACGGAGCTGATCGAGGACACACCGCTGCGACCTACTGAGGTCGACCGCCTCTGAGCCAGGCACGCCATCTGCTGCCGCGACGGACCGTTCACGCTCGCCCACCACATCAGCGAGAACATCTGCGGGGTCGATGACGCACTGCGCCCACCCATCCCGAATGGCCTCTACGCCACCCCTGGCCTCGATGCGCCCTGCATCGGCCGCGACCGCCCAGCCCTCCCGCCCATGCGCCTCGACCGCCAATCGCGCTGTCAGCATCGCCCCACTTCGCTTCGGGGCCTCAATGACCAGCACACCGGTGCTCAGCCCACTGATGATGCGATTGCGCTTCGGGAACTGGCTCGGCCGCGGCGGCTGCGTCACGGGCAACTCGCTCACCAGCAGCCCCCCACCATTTCGCACCTCATCAAAGAGCGCAGCATGCTCAGGGGGGTAGGTTGACGCGAGACCGCTGCCCAACACCACGATCGTCCTGCCCCCCGCTCGCAGCACCGACCGATGCGCCTCTACATCAATCCCCCGAGCCCCGCCCGACACCACCACGATCCCAGCCTCTGCCAAACTTGACGCAAACCTGGACGCCTGCAAGAGGCCCGCGGGGGAGCATCGCCTCGTGCCAACCACCGCCACGCATGATGCCGTCAGTGCCTCGAGGTCGCCCGCCACACGAAGTAGCGGAGGCGGATCCGGAATCTGCAGGAGCAGATTGGGATAGTCGGGGCTGTCCATGGGAAGCAGCCCGCCTCCACGCCGGCTCAGAATGGCCAATTCATCTTGAGGCTTGCTTCGAACAATGGCACCAGCGAGTCGAGCGCTGACATCATCCCCAAACGTCTCAGCGACCTTATTCAGTGTGCCGAACGCTGCAGCTGCCACGATCTCCTCGGCCGACCCATACGCATTCAGGAGCCGCCTGATCGTGTGAGGCCCGATTCCCGCTGCACCAACCAATTGAAGCCACGCCTGATCCGCCGAAACACGTCCCATCACCGCACGGTAGCGCGATGACGCCGGGCTTCAGCGAACGGCGGCTGTTTTTCTCCCCGCAGAGGTTTCGCCGCCCTGACGTGCCTGCCCGCCAACGCCCACCACGCCTACAAATGTCAGGAGCGTCCCGACCCCGAGTACCCAAAGGCGCCCGCTTCCAGATACCAGCACTTCAAGCGGCGTGGGCGGCACCGGCGACCGCGCCACGGGCGCAGGGGCCAGCCCATCATCAATCCACCCGAGCACTCCTCCCGGATGCATTTCACGGGCGATCGCCGTCTCGCCTGATGGCAATAGGTTGAGTTGCCACGCCACGAGACGATCCTGAATCACGGCGTCGCCCTGCTGCATCGCCTCCCGAACGGCCTGCGTCCGGTCCAGCCGCCTGGTTGCGAGATCGACTTCGGCGGCCAGCCGTTGACGCTCATAGGTCACTTGCTCCACATCACGCCATGCTGGAACCAACATGGCCGCGGCAAGGACCAGCAGCCCGGCAAGAAGCATTGGCCATGTCCCCGCAGACATGGCGGCGGCCACAATCGGCACCCGTGCCGCGCGACCTCCCGCAGGCGGCACCTCGAACCTGATATGAGAAGAGTGACGCACGGTGTCGCTATCGACGCACACCTCGCGGTCAGTCCACTTATTGGACCCACGGCTCGTGGCCCGCTTCCGACATCACGCGTGGCTTCTGCGACCGTTTGCTCCACATCGGTACCGGTGCTACAATCTCCGTCTCGACTGCGGGGTAGAGCAGTCTGGTAGCTCGTCAGGCTCATAACCTGAAGGTCGTAGGTTCGAATCCTGCCCCCGCTATTACCCGGTCAGTTGCAAACGCAGCCGGCCCCACGGTTCACGAACGACGCCGCCGAGAGACCTCGGCGGCGTTGGTCGTTTTGGATCGACGTTCTTGGGGTCTTGCGGGGTGTTTGCGCCGGCTGTCCATCGCCTCGGCGAGTCTCTGATTGCAACGTGGTCATAACCCGAGCAACACGCCTGTTGACGCGAATCCGCCCGAACGACCCCAAAGTCTCTGCGTCTCTCCATAACCCGTAGCCCAGGGTTATGAGGGGGTTGTCTCCGCCATAGAGTTGCTCGACTATGCGCTTCGGCAGGGCATCGACCTACACGAGCGGCTGCCTGTCCGACGGAAACCGCGTTAGCACGCAGCGGTTGTTTAGCGCCTCGGGATCCGGGAGGTGGAACTCCGCCCCTGGCCATAACCCCCCACCACACCATTTGCAACCTGCAGAAAGCGCCGCGCCCCTGCGCGCCCATCTTGGGGTCTCTCCGGGGTACTCGAAGAGGGTCACGACCGCTCTATTCACATAACCCCAGGGTCACCGAGACTCTGGGGTTTGTTGTGCGCGGTGGG
>CAYQJN010000068.1:0-11324 GCA_964417845.1 uncultured Isosphaeraceae bacterium | reverse complement strand
GAGGTCCGGGTTGATATTGAACGAGTGTTGGAATTGGGGGGATCCGCTGTTGCTCAGAGCCCGAATCCGCATCAGTATGGAGGCCCCGCGCCCGCGGTGACTCTATCGTGAGGCGGGTCGAAGACTCTTGAGAGGAGCGCATTTCATGTTCAGGATGCTGACCGCGGGGGCCATGATGGTCTCGGGCGTGGTACTTGCCGGACCGCAGGACCACATCGACGATGACATCGCAGAGGGCACACCCTCGCCGCTGCGGGAATTGCAGCGGGAAGTCCCCGGCATTCGAGCGCACATATCAGGCGACGGCAGGATCGATCGCCTCTACGGAAAGGTCTTCTCAACCGGCCCGTCCGCCAAGGCGAGCGCCGATGCCTTCATTCATGCCAACGCAGATGTGTGGGGCGTGGATCCGGCGGCACTGCGCCCCGGCGGCGTCCTGCCCTCCGGCGACACCCAGGTGTCCCTGATGCATGACCCGAACACGAGGTTGCCGCGATTCACCGGCACCTACTACAGCCAGTGGGCCGGGGAGTTCCCGGTCTTCGCCTCACGTCTCCTGGTGTTGACCCTCAACCGCCCGGATCACGGCGCGGTGCTGGCGGGGGCTGATCTTCGCGACCTGACCGGCTTTGACGCGACGCAGCCTGCCGAGGCGCTGGTGTCGGAGGCCCGCCTGACCAGCGTGGCTCGCGACCTGCTCGGAAGCGATGACGCCTTCCTCGTCGGGACGCCCGAAGTGGTCGTGTTTGCGGGATACGACCTGACGCCAGCGGCGCCGACGATGGCGGTCGAGTTTGTGGCGCAGTCAGGAAGCAACTGGAATCCGGATGCCTACAAGAAGCGGCGGTTTGTCGTTCGAGCGGATGATGCGGCCGTGCTGCACGATGAGAACATGATTCTCTCCTGTTCTCCGACCGAGATGCCATTGGGCGCGATGATGGCTGCTTCGCTTGGTGAAGTCACCGGGCAGACCCGCGCCAACGTCACCACCTCGACGGCAGCAGATGCGTGTGATCCCGAGTTCGCGATGGGACTTCCCTACGCCGCCGTCACAGGCAATGGCACGACCGTGTATGCGGATGCCAACGGCAACTTCACACACCCGCACTCAGGCGGCAATGTCTCATTCGGCGGCACGCTGGGTGGTCAGTGGTTCAGCGTGAACAATGAGGCCGGTTCCACCACCAGTGCATCCGCCACGGGCGCCTCGGGCGATTCCGTGAGCATTCTCTACAACCCCACGCCGTCGGAACTGGTGACCGCGCAGGTCAATGCCTATCGCGAGGCCAACCTGATTCGTGACATGGTGCTCGAGTCGAACCCGTCGTACCCCGCAATCGGCTCCCAGACGGGCTGGCCGATCAATGTCAATCTCGGCAGCACCTGCAATGCGTACTACGACTACGCCTCGATCAACTTCTACCAGTCGGGTGGCGGCTGCAACAACACCGCCTTCTCTGTGGTCGTACATCACGAGTATGGACACCATCTGGTCGCGGAAGGTGGCTCGGGCCAGAACGAGTATGGCGAGGGCATGGGCGACGTCATGGGCGTCGTCCTGACCGGTGACAACAAGCTGGCGCGGGGGTTCTACTCGAGCGACTGCAACAACGGCATTCGCGACGCCGAGAACACGTGTCAGTTCTCGTCGTCCAGTTGTTCATCGTGCGGAAGCCAGATCCATGCCTGCGGGCAGTTGCTCTCCGGCTGCGTCTGGGACACATGGCTCGCGCTCGAAGCGAGCAACCCGTTCAATGCCCAGCAGATCATTCGGGATCTCGCCGTCAACAGCATCCTGCTGCACAGCGGAACCTCGATCAATGACTCCATCACGATCGACTTCCTCACGCTTGACGATACCGATGGCAACATCGATAACGGAACGCCGCACTACTTCGAGATCGCGGACGGCTTTGGCATGCACGGTCTCGACGCACCACCGCTGGCGCTCCTGTCCATCACGGCGCCGGACGGCCTGCCGTCGCTCATCAACCCGAATGGCGGCACATCCGTGACGGTGCGGATTGAGAATCTGCTGGGAGAGTTGGAAGAAGGATCGGCCCGGATGTTCTTCGGGCAGGGTGGTTCATTCGACCAGGTCACCATGGAGTCTCTCGGCGGCAACGACTATGCGGCCTCCTTCGCGGCCACGCCCTGTGGTGACGCGGTTGATTACTTCTTCGCAGCGACGACGACGTCCGGCACGACGGTGTACTACCCGGGTGGCGCGCCGTCGTCGACCTTCTCTGCTCAGTCCGCGTTCGGTGATCCGATTGTGGCCGTCGAAGAGGACTTCGAGACCAACGGAGGATTCGTGGCCGGTGGCTCTGCCGCAGATGGCCAGTGGACCCATGGAACGCCCATCAACTGCGACCGTGGAGATCCGCCGTCCGACTTCGATGGCAACAACAAGTGCTGGCTCACCGACAACAGCAGCGCCAATGGATGCAACAGCGACGTCGATGACGGCACGGTGTACATCACTTCACCCGTGATGGATGCTTCAGAGCCGGGCATGTCCATCTGCTATGCACGGTGGTTCAGCAACGACAGTGGTGCTGCACCCAACACGGATACGTTTGTCGTGCAGGTCTCTGATGACAACGGCGCCTCCTGGTTGACACTCGAAACCGTCGGCCCGGCCGGCGATGAAGTGTCCGGTGGATGGTTCGACGTGTGCTACGTGCTGGAGTCGGTCAGCGGCTTCGAGCCGTCGGCCGAGATGCGGGTTCGGTTCATGACCTCGGATGGTTCAACGACCGGATCAGTCGTTGAGGCAGCCGTGGACGCCGTGTCGCTCTCCAAGCCTGACTGCGAGGATGACACGCCGTGTGCCGGCGACCTTGACGGTGACGGCGTGGTTGGCGTCGATGACGTCCTCGCGGTCATCGCCGCCTTTGGAAGCGGCGATGGTGGTGACACGGACGGCGACGGCGATACGGATGTCGATGACATTCTGACGGTCGTGGCAGCGTTCGGTCCCTGCGTCTGACTGAACAGTGTTGTGATTTCACGCAGACGCCCCCCCCTAAGCCCCGGGGGGGGGGTTTTGTTTTTTCTCGCAGACGCCGCGGCTTCGGCCGGGGCGTCTGTCATTGTGATGGTGGCCGCACTGACCGCCGGTCACTTTATCTGCTGCCCTGTCAACAGGTTACGAGCTCGACCATTGCGTAAGTGGTTAGTGCGCATAGGGATAAAGTGACCGGCGGTCAGGGCTCGTCAGGGCTCACCGGGAGGTTGTGACGGCGGTTGGCGTGGCTGCTATGACCATAAGTGGCAACGGAATAGGCACTTAGGGCGATATGCAACCCCGGGGCGCCCTATGTGCTTGTCAGAGAAGGACTTGCAAATTGGGCGAATTGTAAGTGCCTGTAGATAAAGGAGATAAAGTGACCGGCGGTCAGTGCGGCTCCCAGGGGCCGGTCGTGGGTGGCTGTGCTCGATCGTCGGGCCGGCCGCTTCCAGGGGTTCGGGGCGGGGCAGGCAGGGTGCGGGCCGACGTGATGACGGGCGGGGCGACCGGCCTGCTGCTGAAGTAGTCCGTGTCGGCCAGCGGGGTCGTCGCCATCGACACGATCGCGTCGCGCCCCTCGACGACTTCACCGAAGGCGCAGTAGAGGCCGTCCAGGCGGGCGCACTCAGCCCGATCCAGCGCGATGAACCACTGAGATCCCGCCGAGTCGGGGTCGTCGGCCCGCGCCATGGATATCACGCCGAAGGCATGACCAAGTGTTGAGGGTTCAAGCGGCAGCCACCACCCCGGACCGCCACTGCCCTCGCCGGTCGGGTCGCCGCCCTGCACCACGAAAGGACGCCCGCCTCGGCCCTTCGGGATGATTCGGTGGGCGGTGGTGTTGTTGTAGAAGCCCCGGGCGCAGAGGTCGCGAAAGTTGCGCGCCGTGTTGGGCGCGGCATCTTCCCGGAGATCGATGCGAAGCGTGCCATGATCCGTCTCCAGCACAACATCCTGTTCTCCTGAGAGCCAGAAGCCGCTGCGGATCACCGCGGCGTCGCGTGGTACGGCCACGGGTGTCGCGGCGCCCTCAATGCGGCCTGCGCCCGCCGCGGGTGACTCCAGATCATCGGCGCCTTCGTCGCGCCAACCGACGATCGTGGTCCAGTCGCCGCGATCGTCATCGTGGTTGGTCTCGGTCACCGGAACACGCCGGGAGAGCGCCGGCTCGATGACAAGGGCCGGGCCGACGGGCCGCCCCTCAGCATTGATGAGTTGCAGGTACGCCGCGTGATCGAGCGTCGCGACTTCGGGCATGCCGGCTGTGACATCCAGCAGTCCCTGCGGCGCGGGCACGGGCTCAGCAAGCCCGACGCCGTCGTGCGTCATGAGATGGGCGGTCGCCCCGGGGATGTCCCGCAGCACCTCCACGACCAGGGGTGACCCTGCTGCTGTCCAGGCCTGTTGGGGGCGAATCGGGGCGAAGGGCACCATGCAGGCCAGGGCCACAGCGAGCATTGTCATGTCAGATACCTCAACGATTGTTTGTGAATGGAGCCGTCCGACTCTAGCATCCGGACCATGTATACGACGATTGCGTTGAGTGTGGCCGCGTGCGTGTCGCTGGCGGCTGCTGAACCCCTGCACTTCACCTGGCTGTGGCATCTGGAGCAGCCCATCAACTGGCCCGACCAGCAGCAGTGGGGGCAGGATCGCATCGAACGGGCATGGGAGTCCATTCAACGCACCGACGGCGGCGACCCACATCCGGAGAACAACCTGCGCAAGATCTTTGGATTGGACGACCGAGTGGCTGCGTACCAATACCGCACACGCGACGCCATCGGCGCGATTTCCTGGCTGCCTGAGTCCGGGGCGCAGATTTCCTACTCCGGCGGGCTGATCGAGAATCTGGAGTCGTTCGCGGACGCAGGCGGGCAACTCGGATATTCCACTGACTTCAGCGGATCGATCCGTGAAGCGAGGAGCTGGAACACATCAGGCAGCACCGTGCCGCGGTGCGACGTCGTGCAGTTCGCATTTCATCATCCGCTGTTGCCGCTCATCGACGACGCGGCGGTGCGCATGGAACTCGCGCTCTACGCCGAGATCTACGGCCGAACCTGGGGCGACTGGATCCCCCAGTCGCGCGGGTTCTTCCCGTCGGAGATGGCCTTTTCGACGCGGCTCATCCCCGCGCTGAAGGACGCCGGCATCGAGTGGGCGCTCGTGTCCGGTGAAAAACTCAGTCGCGCCTGCGCCGACTTTCCCGTACAACTGGGCAGCGGTGGAATCAACTGCGATCCGCCGAACCGGGCAGATCAACTCAACCCCGCACAAGGGGCCTACAACCGCGTGACGATTTCGCGCGGCTGCAGCCCGGCCGAGGCGGCGCCCTTTGCATACACCCCACAGCGGGCGATGTACGTTGATCCGGATTCCGGCACGGTGGAAACCCTGGTCGTGGTGCCGTGCAGTCAGTCGCTGGGATGGGAGGACGGCTACGCGCCGCTGGGCGTTGATCGGCTGAACGCCGTGGCGGCCTACGGGGATTCAGGGCGTCCGGCGCTCGTCGTGCTTGCGCACGATGGCGACAATGCCGGGGGAGGCGGGTTCTCTTACTACAACGAGGCCGTTCCCGGAATCGCGTCCGCGGCCAGTGGTGCAGGGCATGTGCCGACGGTCGTGCAGCGGTATCTCGATGATCATCCCGTTCCGGCGGGCGATCGGATTCATGTCGAGGACGGCGCCTGGGTCAACGCGGACGGCGACTTCGGTGCCCCGCAGATGCTCAACTGGAACTGGCCGCCGGTGAACGCGTCCGGTCAGGTGGACATCGAGAACGGTTGGGCCGAAGACATTCGCAACTGGGCCGTCATCACCGCGGCTCAGAACTATGTCTTGACAGCGGAGCAGGTTTCCGAGGATGGCGGCCAGCCGGTGCGGGTGGCGCACGTCCTCGATCCTCAGGGCGGGACGCGATCTGCCGAGCGGGCCTGGCACTACTTCCTGGGCAGTCTCAACAGCGGATACATGTACTACGGAACGGCGCTCGACATGGAAGTCAAGCCGACGATCGTGTGCAATGAGGCAATTGAACACAGCAACGCAGTTCTGTCCGGTGGGTGGAACGACGATACGCCGCCGACGATCTGGATTCCACAACGGTGGCCCTGGAATCCGGGATCACTCAACTACGGCGCGCCGTATGGATATCAGGCGTACAACGATGATGGCGACTTCCATGTCTGGACCTTTGTCCATGATGTGTCACAGACAGCGTCTGTGACGCTCCACGTGCGGGAGGATCTTGACGGCGCCAATCCGCTCGGCTCGGTCCAGAATGAGACCTACGCTGGCGGTAGTGAAGTTGGTTCGTGGACGCCCATCGAGATGACCCAACGAGACTTTCCGGCAGGCAATGTCCTGGGCGATGGGGGCATCGATTTCTTTGAGATGCCCGATGCCATCTCCGATCAGTACTTCGCACAGGTCAACGGATACCGCGAAGTTCTGCTCGACTATTACGTAGAGGCAGTCGATGCTCATGGAAATGTCCGCCGCTCGCCCATTCAGCATGTGTGGGTCGGAGACGGGTCAGGCAGCAGTGGCGGTGGGGGCGGCGGCGTCGAGACCGACCCGAGCCCACCCGTGGCTGGCGCGTCGGTGCTCATTGCCTACGACGCCTCTGGCGGTCCGCTGGCCGGGGCTGATGATGTCTTCATCCATGTGGGTTTCAATGGGTGGACGGACATTGTCGTACCGGATCCGGCCATGACCTGGAACGGCGCTGCGTCGCGATGGGAGGTCGAGGTTGATGTCCCGACCGATGCCACCGTTCTCGACTGCGTGTTCAATGATGGCCTGGGCAACTGGGACAACAACAACGGTGCTGACTGGCATATTGCCGTGGACGGAGGCGCACCAGCGTGGGTGCTGGATGGTCAACTCGATACTGAAGCGATTGAGGTGGCAACGGGGGATTCGCGCACGCTCCATGCGGGCCTGCGCGATGACAGACTGTATGTGGCAACGGAGATCTCAACATCGAGCGACGTCTTCCTCGTGCTGGCCGCAGACGCGCCCGGGGGGCTGCAACCAGCAATGTGGGGCAAGGCCGGAAGTGTGGCCGCGTGGGATGCCTACCTCGCGCGGGAGAGCACCAACGGGTGGTCGGGCTGGTTTGATGCCTCCGACGGACTCATTCCGGATGGGGACGGGGCATCGGCGGGTGGTACCGTGATCGAAGGATGGATTGATCTGACGGCCGCGTTCGGTGGCGTGCCCGAGACGATCGCGCTGGCAGCTGTTGCATACAACACGGACGACGGCGGAGCGCTTGACACATCAGGGCAGGCGCCCGCAACCGTGGATGGCGATGGTCATGTGCAAGTGGCCGAGTTCGTGCTGGTCGATCCGTGCGAGCTTCAGGCGGCGGGCGGCGCGGGCTGCTGTGAGGCCGATGTGAGCGGCGATGGGCTGGTTGGCGTGGATGACGTGCTGAGCGTGCTCGCGGCGTGGGGAAGCGGCGGCGCAGGCGACATCGATGGCGATGGCACCGTCGGGGTCGATGACCTGCTTGCGGTCATTGAATCGTGGGGGCCGTGCTGACACAGCGGGCTCCTTCAGACGCTTCCCATTCCCCAACTCAATGGGGAGCGGGGGACAGTGCGTCCAGGGTCCGGCGTGTGAACGCCCTGTCAGTCAGGACCAGTGATCGATGATGAGCAGGATCTCGTTGACGCCGACGACGCCGTCGCCGTCGAGATCTTCAGGGCACCCGGCGCACGAGCCCCAGGCTGCAAGAATGGCCAGCAGATCGTCGGTGCCGACGATGCCATCGCCATTGAGGTCGCCGAACGCCCCTTGCTGGTGGGTGGCCTGAATGTCGGCGCCGAGCGTGAGTGTCACGCCTGCGGCGGTTGGCGTCAGGTCCAGAAGCACGCCTGCGAAGTCGCCCGGTGGCACGACGGTCGGGAGTTCCATCGGGATCGAGGGAAGGGGTTCACCAGGAAGATCGCTGGTCTCATCAACACTCGCATGTGCGGTCATCGTCAGATAGTCGGTGGCGTCTCCGATCTGGTGGACACCCTCCAGCAGCAGCGCTATCGGGACCTGCATCGGAAGTTCGCCGAATGCGTCCGTCGCAATCACGAGATCCATGATGGCCGGAACTGTGACGGTCACATCATGTCCACCTGGTTGGCCGTCGATTGGGGCGGCGGTGCCAGGAGCAGGACCCGCCTGCAGCAGTGAACACGCTGTGACGGTGGCCTCACCCATCGGAATCTCCACCGGGACACCGCCCGGATAGAGCGAGTCGGGGTTG
Source organism: uncultured Isosphaeraceae bacterium (assembly GCA_964417845.1). Taxonomy (GTDB): domain Bacteria; phylum Planctomycetota; class Phycisphaerae; order Phycisphaerales; family SM1A02; genus UBA12567. Next base: position 3,042 of record CAYQJN010000068.1, on the reverse strand, counting down.
ATGGATCGAAAGGTCTCGTAGAGGACCGTCACGGTGAGCGTGCCGGGAAGCGTCTCTTCACCAATGACATTCCAATTGAGATCGGAGAACTGCGCGAGACCCGCGCCACTGTCGATGACCACATCAATGATTCCGGTCGGCACCCGCACACCGTTGAAGCCGATGGTGACGGTCATGCTCAGTGGGATCGGATTGTTGCCACTGCCTCCCCAGACTCCCGGGCGGGTTTGAGTGCCGTCGGGGTTCGTTTCACCATCCCAATCGCCGATGAGCGTTCCATCGAGCTCGGTGTGCATGGACCCATCCAGCAGTACAGAACTCTCATCAGTCAGTATGAACTCGTCAGCCAAGGCCTGGCAGGCGAGCACTGCAGTGAAGGCGGTGGCGGTCCAGTGAACCATGTGCATGGCGTGTCCTCTCGTTTGGGCCATGGACCAGTGTGTCACAGGTGGTGCTCGAATCCAAGTCCCAACTCGAAATCCACTTGACCGCAGCGGTCCCGGCAGCCAATACTGGTCCTTTGTCCGCTGTGGAGCTTCGAGGGGAGCCTCCATGGCCCATGAGGAGTGAATGATGATACGACTGCTTGTATTGACCGCGACCTCGGCCTCGATCGGCCTGCTGGGCGCCTGTGACAACTCGGCCAAGTCTGGATCGCTGATCGGTGCCGGGACCGGCGCGCTCGCCGGTCAGGCCATTGGGCACAACACCGAGGGAACGCTGATCGGTGCCGGCATCGGCGCGCTGGGTGGCTACATCGTGGGCAATGAGATGGACAAGAAGCGGGAGCAGGAACAGGCCGAAGCTCGCGCCAACAGCCCGGTGTACCACCAGAACCAGCGAACCGATCAGTTGCAGGCCGAGAACGAGCGACTTCGAGCGGAGATCGAGAACGAGCAACTCCGCAATCAGCTTGAGGCCGAACGCGATGACTGAACGCGCCCACCGCGTGGCTACGCAGTTGCCGTCACGACGCTCTTGAGATTCACGAACTCGTGAATCCCAGGGGCGCCGAGTTCACGACCGAATCCGCTTGATCGCGCGCCTCCAAACGGCACGCGAGGATCGCTTCGAACAAAGTCATTGACGGCGACGCAGCCGGCGTCGATCTGGTCCGCTGCGATCTCCGTGCCGGCATCGGGATCAGTGGTGAAGACGGCGCCTGCGAGCCCGAACGTCGTGTGATCGGCGAGCTCAATCGCGTGGGCCTGATCCCTCGCGTGAATCAGGCATGCGACTGGACCGAACATTTCCTCATCGAAAGCGGGCATCCCGGGTGCTACGTCTTCGAGCACCGTCGGTGGATACCACCACCCCGCCTGAGCCGGAATCGCGCCACCTGATCGAAGTGTGGCGCCGGCATCCTGACTCCTCATGACCTGGTCATGCAGTTGTGTGCGGAGGTCCTCGCGGGCCATGGGGCCAAGTCGAGAGGCGTCGTCGGTGGGAGCCCGCATCTCGAGGCCTGCCATGCGCTCAATCACCGCATCACGGAACTGGTCGTAGATGGCATCGACGGCGATGAGGCGTTTGGCCGCAATGCACACCTGCCCACAGTTGAGCATGCGGCTGGCGACACAGCGATCTGCGGCAAGGTCGATGTCGGCATCACGAAGGACGACGTACGGGTCACTTCCTCCCAGTTCCAGCACGCACTTCTTCAAGTGGTGTCCCGCCTCGGCGGCGACCGCTCGGCCGGCGCGATCACTCCCGGTGAGTGTGACGCCTCGAATGCTCGCATGCCCGATGACAGAAGGGGAGTCTGCGACATAGATGGGAAGGTCGGCAAAGAGCCCGGTGGGCGCACCAGCGTCCTCAAAGATGGTCGTGATGTCAGCGCCGCAGCCCATCGTGTTGGGCGCATGCTTGAGCACCATCGCGTTGCCCGCCATGAGGTGGGGCGCGGCAGCGCGAAAAACCTGCCAATACGGGAAGTTCCAGGGCATGACGGCGTAGAGCACACCGATGGGTCTGCACACCACGCGCACACGCGCCTGCTCGATGTCGAAGCACTCGTCGGCGAGCATCGACTTGGCGTGCTCGGCGTAGTACTCGCAGACCCAGGCGCACTTCTCGATCTCGGCGCGCGATTCGGTGATCGGCTTTCCCATCTCCTGAGTGCACCGATGGGCCAGGGCGTCTGAACGATCGCGGAGCAGTGATGCGGCGGCCGACAGGACCCTGGATCGCTCGTCAAACGACGAGGCACGCCAGGTGAGCCAGGCCGCGTGCGCGCGATCCACGCGATTGGCAGCCTCCCGAGCATCGATGGCGGCGTGGGTGCGAACGAGCGAGCCAGTCGCCGGATCGATGATTGGAAAGCCGCTCACGCCTGGTTGCACCCGCATGAATCGCCACAATCGGTGGCCAGATTCTGGTAGAGGCTGATGACGGCGCCGGTGGGATCCTGAATACAGGCATATCGCACGACCCCCGGGACATCCATCGGCTCCTGATAGATGTGGGCACCAAGTGCCTTCGCCCGGGCAGTCAGTCCGTCAATGTCTTCAACCTGGACGCACGGGGTCCAGCAGGATGGATGATCGCCGCCCCATGCTTCCGGTGTCTTGTAGACCCCTGCAACAAGCACTTCTCCGTCCCAGAAGCATGCGTAGGGGACCTCGGTGTCCGCCGGATGCGCCACCATCTTCCATCCGAGCAGATCCGCGTAGAAGGTCTCGGCTCGTTCGACATCGTTGGTCGCCAGTTCCCACCAGCCGAAGGTGTTGGGGCCGGTCGGACACTGCCCATCGCCGCCCTCAAAGAGCGAGACGACGGCGCCCGTGGGATCAGTGATAACGCAGAACTTGCCGGGGGGGATCTCCGTGACCGGCACACAGAGCGACCCAGCGCATTCGCCGACGCGGGCTGCGACCGACTCGATGTCCGTGACGGCGACATAACTCATCCAGTGCGCCGGCACTTCTGCGGGCCACTGGTCGTTCATCTCCATGACGCCCCCGACATCCGCGCCGCCGAGGTTGAAAATGGTGTACTTGAACTCCGGGCCGTCGTGATTCGTCGTCGTCCACCCGAAGAGTT
>CAYQJN010000067.1:10848-11521 GCA_964417845.1 uncultured Isosphaeraceae bacterium | reverse complement strand
GGATGGCCAGACCGGTCACCGTCTCATAGGCAATGAGTCCGGCCGAAACTTTGGTCAACGCAGAACGCCATTCAGCGACAGCGTCGACGCCAGCCCTGGGCCGGCGCGGAGTCGGATGATTGCCAGTCGATTCACTCATAGCGGCCACTCTCCACCTGATATGAGACCTCCCGGGCTCAAGCGGTCCAGCAGGCACTGGCATGGCCTGAACCCGCCGAAAGGGACAACGTCGGTCAGTTTCCCGAGGATATCAAGAGCGTTTTATCGCCTTTTCACAGGAATCCCTTGATCCGACCGGGCACGGATCGCCTGACGGCTCGCAACGCTGCGCAACGCTGCGCAACGCTGCGCAACGCTGGACACCCACCATCTTGCGCAACGCTCGCAACGCTGGACACCCACCATCTCGCTCCGCAACGCTGCGCAACGCTGGACACCCACCAACTCGGCCGAGATCGCACGAGGATGAACAGCGTCCACGGCACGGAGGTTTTCCGCATCTGCGGGCCCTGGCGGCCTCCCCGATCTGGCCATCGCGAAGCGATTCCAAGGGCTTGATGGCGGCCATATGTCCGCAACTAACGACAGTTCTATACAGTTCGCCGCAAGTGTCACACAAAAGCGGACTTGGTGGGTGTCCACACTCTGGCTAAAGCGGACTTGGTGGGTGTCC
>CAYQJN010000067.1:6580-10838 GCA_964417845.1 uncultured Isosphaeraceae bacterium | reverse complement strand
CCGATCGCTAACGCATTCAACGTGGGTGACCACCCCCTGTCTCCCAAAAGCTCACTTTGTGGTTGTCCACTCTCGGGCTCCTGCATCCAAAAGCGGACTTGGTGGGTGTCCACACTCTGGCTCACACTCTGGCTCGCTCTGGCTACACTCTGGCTTCACACTCTGGCTTTGGTGGGTGTCCTCATTGGTCCTCTCATTGGTCCTCATTGGTCTCATTGGTGGGCGCCCGAAACACCCTGCAACACCCCACTATCTACGTCATTTGCAGCCAAATGTCACCTACGCCACCTATCACTCGCGATATATCGCCCGTGAGAACAAGTTTCACACCGCCCCCATTGCAGCCACTTTGCGGCTTCTGGCGCAAACCGGTCCCGTACATCCTCGAACAGGCCCGATTCTGACATCCACAGTGCTCCATGCCGCATCGCCCCTCGCGGTGAAGAACCATGATCAGGGATCAGGCGTCAAGAGGACCTAGCCCAGGAGATACGGCCAGAGCGTCCGAGAGAGCGCCGCGATGATGATCAGCGCTCCCAGATTCAGCCAGACTCCAGCCGTCGCCATGTCCCCAAGCGTGACTCGATCGGCCGAGAACACGATCGCGTTGGGAGGCGTCGCCACCGGGAGCATGAAGGCGCAGCTGGCCGCCGCGGCGGCGGCCAGCACCAGGTCTCCAGGGGCCACCCCAAGGGCCATCGCCCCAGCAGCCAGAATCGGAATGAATGTTGCCGCAGTTGCGGTGTTCGAGGTCAACTCGGTCAGCAGAAGGATGCCCGCGGCCACAATCGCGACGACCAGGATCGCAGGAAGCAAGGGAAGTGATGCCATCGACTCCGCAATCGCGGCGGCCACACCGGTCGCCTTCACACTCGCTGCCAGGCTCAGGCCGCCTCCAAACAGAATCAGAATCTCCCACGGCAGACGCCTGATCGAAGCAACGTCCAGGATCGCTGGCGCCCCCCGCTCGGACGGAATGACAAAACACGCAATGGCCGCCGCCACGGCAATCCCGGCGTCGCCGAGCAGCCCAAGCACCGGCGCGAGATCCTGCACGAATGGTCGTCCGAGCCACGCCGCAGCCGTGATCAGGAAGATCATCGCCACGCGGCGCTGCGATGGCGTCAATGGCGCTCCCCCGGCCTCCCCCGCGATCGCCTCGGCAGCACTCCGGATATCTCCCTTGCGGCATGGGTGAAGCACACGCGTCAACAACACCCACGCGATCGGCAACAGAATGAACGTGATGGGAAGCGCCAACATCATCCACTCAACAAAGGACACATCCAACCCCAGTTCTTCACGCATGAACTCGGCAGCCAGCGCATTGGGCGGCGAACCGATGATCGTCGCGACGCCACCGATCGTCGCCGCATAGGCAAGGCCCAGCAGGAGACTTCGGCCGAAGGACACACGATCCCGATCTGTCCATCCCGGTACACCCTCGACCGCCGCAAGCACGCTCAGCGCCAGCGGAAGCATCATGGCCGTCGTCGCCGTGTTCGAAATGAACGCCGAAAGACCCGCGGCCACCACCATGAAGGCCCCGACAAGTCGATCAGGGCGGCCTCCGGCACGAACAATCACCGACACGGCAATTCGTCGATCGAGACCGACGCGCTGAATGGCCAGCGCCAGCACAAAGCCACCTGCAAACAGAAAGATGATCGAACTGGCAAAGGGCGCCGACGCCTCGGAGAGCGTGGCGGCGCCTCCGGCAGGCAGAATGACCAGCGGCAGCAGTGACGTCACCGCCAAAGGAACCGCTTCCGTCAGCCACCACGCAGCCATCCATGCCATGAGGCCACAGGTCACACTTCCTGCGGGCGAGAGCCCCCACGATCCGCTGAGCCACCAGAGCGCGAGCCCTGCGGCAGGCCCGAGCCACATCCCTGCGCCTCGCACCCGATGAATCAAACTCTGTGCGCTACCCACGACCACGCATCATCCCGCGAGCGGCGCACCACCGCAAGATCCAGCGCCGGACGTTTCAGCGGCCATTGCTCACATCTGAAACTCCCGGCAGAACACTGCTGGCACCCAAGCTCCCCCGCTGCGCACTACATCGCGGGCCACGCCCACCACAAGACAGCCGCCTGCACGGCAGCGTAGATCACGCCATCGAGCATCGACGTGCCGATGAATCGCGGCTGCTTACCGAGAAAGAGGTCATTCCCCAGGCCACCGAGGCAGTGCGCCGCAACACCAAGAATGAGCGCTGGCACAAACACCTGACACATCGCGCACGTGACGAGCACACCGGAGCCGAGTTCCACACCCCCAAGCACCAGTCCGATCGACACCGCGACACTGAACGCAATCACGATGTCGATGAGGAGCGTTCCGATCAGATTGCGCGGGAAGTTCGGCTGAGATCTCTGAATGTTGATCGTCCCCCACGGACCGGCGGTCCACCTGGACTTGAACTCATCCGAGCCGTGTTCGGCGCGGGTCGCACAATTGGGCCACATGTAGTGACCAGGCGGGATGCCGTGCTCCTTAAGTGACTTCAATAACGCATCCTCATCGGGAAGCGGCCGAATGTCCTTGTCGTGCCACCGCAGGAACATCCAGATCACCGCGGACGATACCCAGACCGCTGCACCTGCATACACCGCCGGGATAATCAACTGTCCAACCAAGCGCCACCTCCAATTCACCACAGCCTCACGAAGGGCCGCGCCCCCGTCAAGCATGATGTCCTGATCCACTTTGACGACTTGACCCGCCACGCTCCCGCCGCGAGCATCGCCACCAATGGATACTCCTGCTCCCCGCCCAGGCCGCACCCTCATCGCCATGACCGGGTCGCTCTCGATGATTTTCCTCGACGCGACGGTTGTTGGTGTTGCCCTGCCAACCATTCAGGCGGAGCTGGGCATGTCGACCTCTCAGGCCGCATGGATCGTCAACGGGTTCCTGGTGGCACTCGCCTCCACGCTGGCAGTCGGTGGCCGACTGGCTGATCGACTCGGCCGCCTGGGCATGTTTCGCTCAGCCATGGCCCTGTTTGCGGTGTGCTCGCTCGGATGCGCGACCGCGACCAGCGGCACCTGGCTCATCGCCAGCCGGGTCGTACAGGGCATCGCGGCGGGCGCCATGCAACCAGCCTCCACGGCCATCGTCATCGGCGCGACACCGAAGGGCCAGCGCGGCCGCGCGATGGCGGCCTACTTCGGGATCGCCCTTCTGTTTCTCATGGCCGGGCCGGTCATCGGCGGCCTGCTGGTCCAATTGGCCGATTGGCCCTGGATCTTCTTTCTCAATCTCCCGGTCGCGCTCGTCGCGCTGTCGCTGACGATCGGCCTCGGGCTTCCCCGCCAGGGCGTGATCAAGCGCGCCTTCGATCTGACAGGCGCCCTTCTTCTTGCGTGCGGCCTCCCCACATTCGTGCTCGGACTGGAGTGGTTGGGACATGCACCAGCCCACGCGTCATGGCTGCCGCCGGTTCTGGCCGGAGTCGGGTTCCTGCTGGTCAGCAGCTGCATCCTGCACTCGTCCCGCACGACAGCCCCACTGCTGCAAGTGAGGTTGCTCGCGCCGAAGATCATGCTTGGTCAAGGAGTCGTGCTGGCACTGGTTTCGCTGATCATGTCGGCGCAGGCCGTGTACGGCGCGATCTACTTGCAGGAGGTCATGGAGTTCACACCTATGCAAGCAGGCTTCGGCAGTCTGCCACTGCTCCTGCCCGTCGTACTGGTCATTCACTCGGCAGGCAAGATGTATGACCGCATCGGATCGCCGCGGCTGGTGGTCATCGGCCTGATCGTGACGCTCGCGGGACTGTGCATCGAGACCATTGGCATCGCGATCTCGTCCTATCTCGTGCTGGCGATCGGCATGGTGCTCGTCGGCGGTGGCTCGACCTTCGCCTCAACGCCAGCCAACACGGACGTCCTCTCCCGCGCTCCATCCGACCAGCGGGGCGAAGTGTCCGGGCTCGTGCAGACGATGCGGCAGCTCGGCAGCAGCATCGGCATCGTCATCTGCGTGCTGGCGATCGGCTGGACGGTCGCAGCCCGCACGCCCGAGACGCGCTTCCCACAGGCACCACGGGAGCGCTCGCGGCGCGGGCGTTGGAAGGCGACGTCAAGGCCCTCCGCTCGCTCGACCAAAGCGCCCCGCAACTCGCCAGCACCCTCATTGGTGCCCGCCGATCGGGCATGACCGCCGCATTCATCGTGCAGACTCTTGCCTGCGCCACGGGCCTCCTCGTGGCCTCCATCACGCTCGGCGTCTCGGCACGCCCATCCGAACA
>CAYQJN010000067.1:6127-6548 GCA_964417845.1 uncultured Isosphaeraceae bacterium | reverse complement strand
GACGCGGCCTCGGGCGAGTGATGGGCTCAACGCGGTATCGGAGTCGCAGTAGCATGAAGGACCGGGAGGATGAGGGAGTCCCACACCATGCTCAGCATTCTGCTCGCAGGATCACTGGCCGCCACGCACACCACCCTGTTCACCAACGGCACGATTGTCCCGGTGACCGGACCAGAGATTGAACACGGCGCTGTCCTGATCGAGGGCGGCGTCATCACTGCCGTTGGTCCGGCCACCGACATCACGCCTCCGGCCCAGAAGGGCGGCCTGACCACCATCGATCTGCAGGGCGGCGTCCTGATGCCCGGGCTCGTCTGCACCCACAGCCACATCGGCGGATGGGGAGGCGGCGACGGCTCCGATCCACTGCAACCAGAAACGCGTATTCTCGATGCCATCGACGTCGATGATCCCGGCTTTC
>CAYQJN010000067.1:0-6117 GCA_964417845.1 uncultured Isosphaeraceae bacterium | reverse complement strand
TTCGCCGCGCCGTCGCCGGTGGACTCACGACACTCAACATCATGCCGGGCAGTGGGCACCTGTGCAGCGGCCAGACGATCTATGTCAAACTGCGCGAGGCCGACACCATCGACGACCGCCTGATTCGGACGCCGTCAGGCGGCATCGCTGGCGGCCTCAAGATGGCCAACGGTACGAATCCGCAGCGCGATGCGCCATTCCCGGGCACGCGCGGCAAGTCGGCGGCGCTCGTCAGACAGAAGCTCATCCAGGCGCAGGAGTACATGGAGGCGATGGCCCGTGCCGGAGATGATCCTGAGAAACGCCCGGACCGGGATCTGGCTCTGGAGGTGCTCGCTGAAGCGCTGCGTGGAGATCGCATCGTGCATCACCACACCCATCGCCACGACGACATCATGACGGTGCTTCGACTGGCCGACGAGTTCGGCTTCCGCGTCGTCCTCCATCACGTCAGCGACGGATGGAAGATCGCCGATGAAATCGCTGCCGCAGGCGCGCCCTGCTCGATCATTGTGGTCGACTCGCCGGGCGGCAAGCAGGAAGCCATCGACATTGACTTCAAGACCGGCGCCGTGCTGAGTGAGGCCGGCGTTCCGATTGCGTATCACACGGACGATTGGATCACCGACTCCCGCTACTTCCTCCGCAGCCCGGCGATGGGCATGCGGGCGGGGCTCGATCGCGAGACGGCGCTTCGCAGCGTCACGATCAACGCAGCAGACATGCTCGATCTCGGGGATCGCATCGGGTCCATTGAAGTCGGAAAGGATGCCGACCTCGTCTGGCTCTCAGGTGATCCGTTCTCGGTTTACACCACCGTCAACGGAACATGGGTGGAAGGCGATCGGGTGTTTGATCGAACCGATGATGAGGACCTCCTCTTTGCGCAAGGCGGCTGGGGCGCCGGAAACGCGGAGCGTCCGTACATGTGCTGCGAAGAACACGCCGTTGGAGGTGCCCAGTGATGCTTGTTGCGATACTTGCTGCCCTCGCAAGCCCGAAGACGCTCGTCCTGGCAGACGTGGCCCATCCAGTGAGTGGCCCGCCGATCGAACAGGCATACGTCCTGGTCGAAGAGGGCCGCATCGCCGCGGTCGGTCAAGCAAGCGCCTATGAGGCGACCGGCGATGAACACATTCTGCGATGTGCCGTGCTCACGCCCGGACTGGTCGATGCGCGCGGGACGGTCGGACTCACGGGGCAGTACAACATCGATCACGATCAGGACATGCTGGAACACTCCGCGCCGATTCAGCCGGAACTCCGCGCGATCGACGCCTACAACCCGCAGGAACGACTCGTCGAGTGGATCCGTCAATTCGGCACGACCACCGTCCACACCGGCCACGCGCCGGGTGAGCTGATCTCGGGCCGCACCATGATCTGCAAGACGAGCGGCGCGACCATGCAGGACGCAGCGATCAAGGAAGACGCGATGGTGGCCTGCACGCTCGGAGAGGGCGCGCTCAAGAGCGGAGGAAAGAGCCCCGGGACACGATCGAAGAGCGTGGCACTGCTGCGACAGGAGCTCATCAGGGCCCGCGAGTACGCCAGGAAGCACGCTGACTGGGACGGCGAAGAAGCACCTCCGGCCCGCGATCTCAAGCTCGAGGCACTGGAAGCTGTCCTCGCAGGTGAGATGCCCCTGCTTGTCCACGCGCATCGCACCCAGGACATCATGAATGCCCTTCGGATCGCCGAGGAGTTCGAGATCGACATCGTGCTCGACGGCGCGGCGGAGGCGTACAGAGTGATCGATGAGATTCAGCAGGCGGGCGTCCCTGTCATTGTGCACCCGATGCTCATCCGCATGTATGGCGAGCTCGAGAACGCGGCCTTCACGACGCCAACCGTTCTGGCCGCCTCAGACATTCCCTTCGCCATGCAGACCGGCTACGAGAGTTATGTTCCCAAGGTCCGTGTGCTCGTCTTTGAGGCAGCCCAGGCCGCTGCGCACGGCCTCGGATTTGATCGCGCTCTGCGGGCATGCACCCTCGACTCCGCACGACTGCTTGGTGTGGAGGATCGCGTCGGATCACTCGACGTGGGCAAGGACGCCGACCTCGCCATGTGGGACGGCGACCCGTTTGAATGGACCACGCACTGCACCGGCGTGATGATCGACGGCGAAACCGTCTCTTCCGCAATCAGGTAGCGCTCGCTGATGGCATCGGTAAACCAGCCTGAGCCATTTGCTGATCAACCTGCGGTTCCCATCCTCGATTGGCGGCGGGACTCGCCGGACTCGGATGGAGAATCCGGTGGATCGGCAGCGCATCGCCCAGAGCCGCTTGCGCCCGCTTCTCTGCGTACGTTCCGACCGCAATCAGTGAACGCGGCTTGATCAGCTCAACCACGTCTGCAAGCGCAGCATCGCATGTCGGCTCCACGATGCGCCGCATCGGCAACGGGAGTTTGTCCGGTGTCCTGTTGCGGCCGGACGACTCGAGAAAGGCAAGGGGACACCAGTTCCAGACGAAGTAGTTTCTGAAGAAGGCGTCCGGTGTTCCAAATCGAGCCTTGACCCATCCCCAGAGTCGTCGACCGCTCACTTCACTGCGCGGACAATCAAATCCCTGCACCGGTCGCTTGGGGTGCTCGTTGCTCGGTCGGTCGACCGGGGCCTCGATTCCGAGGTACTCCCTGACATGAGCGACTTCTCCGAACGGGACACCCGTCTGAACCATCCCCCACGGTCCCGGGTTCATGCCAAGCATGAGCCCGTGCACATGGCGCTGCGCGAGCGCCACATAGGTCTCGTGCGACGATCGGGCGTACCGCGTGGGGTCATAAACATGGGTAACGGGATCGATGATCGCCATGCTGGCAAGTTCATCGGAGAGCCGCCGCGACACGTCGGCGAGCGATCGGGCAAGCGTCATGAACCCCGAGACGGAGCGTCCCCTCGACCACTGAAACCCGTGATTCCAAGATCTTCCCGTTTCCTGATGACCTTGTACATGACGTGCTCCGCCCAATTCACCGCCAGCGTGAACATGACGACCGACCCAAAGAGGAACCAGGTGCCGTGCATGATGTCCAAGGGCACAAAGTTCTTCTGCTCAGAGAGATACAGGACCATCGCCAGCGCAAAAACGTCGAGCATGCACCACTCGGTGATGTAGCGACTCACGAGATAGGCGCGGCGACGCCACCGATGCGGTTGGGGGACGAAGAGCGCCCCCAGCAGCGACGCCAGCACCGCCACCGGCGCGACAACGAGAAACGTGAACATGACCATCGCGAATACGCGAAGGTCATCACGAAAGAGAAAGACCACGCCATCACGCAGCGACCATTTGTTGCTTCGAAGACCGAACTGATCCACTTCAAACATTGGGAAGGAGAATGCACGCTCAATCGCAACGATCGCCGCGACGGCGAGCACGCTCGCCACGATGCCCTGCCATCCGGCGTAGTAAATCAGTGGCCGCACTGAGTCGCGGGGCAGATGCTTCTCAGCCACCGTCCGCCGCGAGAGTTCATGTAGAATCATCCCGGCTGCCATGCTCAGGATGATCGCGATCAGGAAGCAATACAGCCCGTACTTCACTTGTACGCCAACGAAGCCCTGCTTGCTCAGTACCAGCAGGATGAGCAGCGAAACGAATACATCGAGAAGGCTCCATCGCCCGAGGTGTCCCAGCACTGAGAGCATTCGCTCACGCCCGCCCACCGTCATTGGTTTTGCCAGGCTCAGCGTGGCGCAGACGAGTTTCACCGGTGGGAAGAGGATCGAGAATCCGACAACCAGCACGACCAGGGGATACAGATGGTGTTCCCAGAGCAACTGCACGACATGGAGGATGGAGTACGGACCGGCCAGGCTCGAGAGCAGGAACGAGTCGATCTCCAGAAAAGGAACCCCTGGCAGCAGGGCAATGGTGTTCAGGACGGCGGATGCGATCAACAGGGCCGGCACGGAAACCCGAGCCCACAGCGGGAGCATTCCGAAGAACCTGCGACGCGTGACCTCGTCGCTTCGAGCTTCAAGTCGCTCCGCCCGTGACTTCACCGCGCCCTCCCTACTTCTGCCGGACCCCACCTGTGATGGGCGAGGAACCTGTCACTGGCAAGATACCGGGAGGACCCACCCCGCCACGCTCGCCAGCGCCCTGTATCCTGACCCCATTCAGCCCCAACACCAGTGAAATCTCCATGGAGGCCGCACCATGACCACGACCAAAACAGCCCGCCCCCGTCTGTACGCAGGCGATGGCGACCGCCTGATGGAAGCCGACCGCCGAAGTGATCGGATCATCATCCTCCCGAGCGGCGACCCACGTGAAGCCGCCGTGGGCGGTGGCGAGATCCGCATTCAGTGGGGCCAGAGCCTCCTTCGAGACGTGCTCGCTGGCCGATATCGGACCGTCGTGTGCGGCATCAATGACTCCGACAACACGCATGGCATCATCGGCACGCTCCTGGAAATGGTGACCACGAGCCAGTGGACGGTGGAATCAGCGACGTCTTACGCCCGTGTGTTTCAGGAGTCCGCGTCACTTCACGGCCGAGGTGATCGGGAGCCGTACGTCCTGAAATTCGATCTGGACAGCCTGCTGGTCTTTGCCATCCTCCGCCCGCGTGGCAAAGACTGTTTCACTCTCGAGGACTTTGAGCGTGGATTCCGAACCGTGACCAAAATGCTCACCGGTCGACATGATCGCCAGCCCGTGGCCAGCGTGTCATTCCTTGGTGCCACGTCCAATCGCCTCGTAGATGAGCATGGCGAAGAGCCGCCTTTCGAATTCGTGCTTCGAGCGATGTACAACGCCGGCTACCGTGGCGACGTGTATCCATCGCTGCCCATGTGGCAGAAGGCACCGACTGGCGCGTTTGCGACATTCCCGTTCCCGGAGAGCCTCGATCGCATGCGAGAAGGCTCCTCCTGAGCCCACGCCCTCATCAGGACTCACCAAGCTCCCGCCTGGCCTGCTTTGCATCGATCACCGCCAGCAGCGCCAGTGGCGCGATCTGCATGACCGCCGCGAGCGCATAGGCGCCCTGCACCGTCACGATCTCGTCGAGTTGGCCGGTCAGTCCCTGCCCCAGCGTGCGAGAGAGATTGAGCAGCGCCATGTATGCCGTGAACTGCGTCGCTGCCACAGCCGGCCAGGACACCTGCATGCACAATGCGAAGATCGACACGTAGAGCGCCCCGGACAACACAGCGTCGTAGACCATGATGCCGATGATGAACCCGTCGTTCGGCCACAGCGCTGGCGCATCAGCAAACACGAGATTGCCGAGTGCAATACCAGTCCCCGCAATGAGCGCCATGCGTCTCGGACCCACGCGGTCTGCCAGAATCCCTCCGCAGATCGATCCGATCAGACCGCCCCATGTGGCGATGCCCGACCAGGTCGCCTGCTTCTCCACTCCCCAGCCGAGATCCTCAACGATCAGCACGGTTGAGAAACCCGTCAGGAATCCGCTGGGGATGCTGATGAGCACAGTCACCAGCGCCAGTGCCAGCGTCGACCGCAGCAGGAATGCGCGGCCAAGTCGCTTCAGCACCGTGCGAGCAGAGTCTGCCAGTGCGGGCGCCTCCGGGGACGCCGCACCCGGCGTCCACGGCAGCAGCCGCTCGCCCCGCCGCTCCCGAAGCAGAAGCGGCAGCAGCATGACGCACGCAACCGCCACGGCGATGACCAGAAACCCGGATCGAAGGCCCATCACAGCGACTACCGTCCCCATGCCCGCGCCACCGACGGCATTACCCATGTACGAACTCCCGTACATGAAACCATTGACGCGGCCGCGCTCCTCTTCACGAAGCAGGTCGACCGCCAGCGCATCGACCGACACATCCTGCAGTGCCGAGCAGGCGCTCATGGCAATCAACCCCCACATGAGCCAGCGGTCGTGGGTAAGCGGATCGGGGCCGACCGCAAGTGCAAGAAGGCTCAGGATCATGCCCGACTGCGCCAGCAGAATCCACGGCCGGCGACGGCCGAGTGCGGGCAGGCCGAATCGGTCGATGATGGGCCCAGCGATCCACTTGAAGGCCCATGGCAGCGTGGCTGCCGCGAGCAATGAGCCGATCTCACCCGGCGTCCGGCCCGCGTCAGCCAGCACGGCAGCCAGCGTGATGAACATGAAGCCGTAGGGCAGGCC
>CAYQJN010000066.1:6055-11678 GCA_964417845.1 uncultured Isosphaeraceae bacterium | reverse complement strand
CGCTACTACAAGACCGACCATGCCCGGGGGGCGGCGCATACCTTTCTCTGGTGCATGGAGGAGGTCGGGGAGCTCTCAGAGGCACTCGCCCGCCACATGCGAGGGGATGAGGACCACGACAACCTCAAGGAGGAATTCGCAGACGTCCTGGCATGGCTCGCGACACTCGCCAACATCACGGACGTCGATCTCGCGGACGCGATTCACGCCAAGTATCTCCGAGATGGTGGTCCGGCCGGCACGAAGTAGCAGGTACCCTTTCGCCCCCATGTCTCGCATTGACGACATCTTCGACGACCTCAAGCAAGCGAACCACAAGGCGCTCATGCCCTTCGTCGTGGCGGGCTATCCGGGCCTCGACGCGACCGAATTGCTCCTGTCGAAGTTTGAGTCAATTGGTGTCCGAATGGCGGAGGTGGGCATTCCGTTCTCTGATCCGATTGCTGACGGCCCCACCATTTCAGCAGCGATGCATCAGGCAGTCGAGTCAGGCGTCTCCGTCGACTCCATGCTGAGCACCATCGCGCGGGTCCGATCGCACACATCGCTCGGACTCATTGCCATGGTGAGTCACTCGATTGTTCACAAACGCGGAGGCGGTCGGTTCATCCACGAACTCGCGGAAGCCGGATTCGATGGACTCATCATTCCCGACATCGACCTCACTCAGGCTGACGAACTCCTCCCGATCATCGACGAGTTGGACCTGGCCTTCGCTCTTCTTGTCGCGCCGACCACCTCAGGCGATCGGCTCAAGCAGATCGTCTGCCGCTGCCGAGGCTTCATCTACCTGCTGGCCCGGACCGGCCTCACCGGCGCTCGGACTGACTTTCCGGATCTCTCAGATCGGGTTGCTGAACTCCACCAGATAACCAGACTCCCGATCGCCGCCGGGTTTGGCATCTCGACGCCCGATCAGGTCCGAGCGGCTACCACCGACTGCGACGCCGCCATCGTCGGCTCCGCGCTGGTCACACGCATGGCCGCCGACGCGGATGCCGGCCTCGGCTTCGTCGAAATGCTCACCAGCGGTCTGGGCAACACACAAGCCGGAAGCACCGCCTGAGCGGCCCCATGGCCCGTTGCGGGGTGGTTGGTACAGCCCCATCCTGCTACCCTGCGTGGTCGCGCCGCAGACGGCCACACTTTGCGAAGGAACACGCACCACCATGTCCGATGCCACCGACACGATTGAGGGATATGACTTCAAGCTTGAGGATGCCGGCCCCGCCAGAAAGCGGCTGAGCATCACCATTTCGGCCGACGTCATTGATGAGAAGCTGAGCGAGTCGATGTCCACGCTGCAGGGCCAGTCGGCACTTCCCGGATTCCGCAAAGGGAAGGCGCCCAGCCAGCTCCTGGAACGCCGATTCGGCAGCGCAGTCCGGGAAGACGCTCGAAACGAGTTGATGCAGGGCGCCTGCCAGAAGGCATTCGAACACTTCAAGGTCCGCCCTCTCGCCGAAATGGAGCCGGCAGATCCTGACGCCGAATATGTCATCGAGAAGGGCACGCCACTTTCCTTCGTCGTGGAGTTCGAGGTCATCCCAGAGTTCGACATGCCCGATGTCTCCGCCATTGAGATTGCCAAACCTCAGCTCGAAGTGACAGACGAGCACATCGATGAGGAGCTGGAGCGGCAGTGCATGCGAATGGGAACGGCAGAAGAGCGGCAAGGCGACTTTGCGCCGGCCGATCGCCTTCTCGGGCGGTGCGATCTGTTCGTGGAAGGTGAGGACGAGCCGATCTTCTCACACGAGCAGGTACTGGCCGTCATCCCGGAGAAGGGCGAATCAGGGCAGATGCTCGGTCTCAAGATCGAAGACCTCGGCGCCGCCTTCGCCAAGGCATCGGTTGGCGACGAACTGGACATCGAGACTATCGGCCCGGATGCCCACGAGCGAGAGGACATCCGAGGTAAAAAGCTTCGGCTGCACTACACCATTCACCTCGCTGAACGCATCACCCCTGCCGCGGTCAACGACTTGATCGAACGATTCTCCTTGGCCTCGGAAGATGTGCTTCGGGAACAGGTCCGACTGGCGCTGGAGCAGCAGCGGGACGAAGAGCAGGCCAGTGTCATGCGTGAGCAGATGGTGAAGGCGCTGCGCGATCAGGTGAAGATGGAATTGCCCGAGCGAGCCTCTGGACGACAGATTCAGGCAGACCTTGAACGCATCCGAATGGAACTGATGCAGCGAGGCGTCGAGCAGGACGAAGTCGAGAACAAACTGGCCGAGGTGCGTGAGCGAAGCGAGTCGCAGACACGAGATCACATGCGTTCATGGTTCGTGCTTGAACGCGTCGCCAACGACGAGGACATCGTCGTCAGTGAGCAGGAGATCAATGGCCGAATTGCAACGATGGCGATGCAGCAGGGCGCCCGACCTGACGCCCTGCGTGCGGAACTCGTGAAGCACGATCGCATCATGCCATTGGCACGGTCCATTCGAGAACGCAAGGCCACCGACCTCCTGGTGTCGCGGGCGAAGATCACCGATATCACGATGGACGAATGGACCGCCCGCCGTGACGCGGCCGAGAAGGCCGCCTCCGGCTGATGTGGCTGCTCGCAACGGAGCCAGCCACGAATGCCGCTGATGGAATCGGGGATGCGCTTGTTCCCCTTGGCATACTTACGGCCATCGTGGTGGTCGCCTGGATCGCCATCGCGACCGTCCGAAAGAAACTGATCGGCCGTTCAGTGGACGACACCTCGAGCTTCACACTCTCGGAACTTCGAGCGATGCGAGCGTCCGGACAACTCTCTGATGAGGAGTTCGAGCGGGCCCACGACGCCGTGGTGCAGGCCCTTCAGGGCGGCTCCAAATCGAAGATCACACGCGAAACGGACTGATTCTACGGGCCACCGGGCGATTTGATGACAGGATGAAGAGACCAGCCGTTCGTGCAGCCCGGTACACTGCCGCCAACGGCAGATGTTTCAGCCACCTCGAGGAGTGATACGGCCCATGCACCGCCACGACGACCCCAGTTTGCGCCGCCGCCCCAGTGTGATAGCAGCGGCCGGCGACTCAGGTGACCATGCCGAGTCGGATGACGGCACCGGGGACGGGGCTGGTACTCCTCCGAGCGGCGGCGGGGATGACGGCGGATTCCGCGGTCGCCGGGTCACGACCTGCTCGTTCTGCGGCAAGACCTCGCGAGAAGTTGGCCCGATGGTTGAGGGCCCGAGCGACATCTACATCTGTTCGAATTGCACCGACCTCTGCCAGAACATCTTCAGGCAGGAGAAACGGCGACTGAGTACGAACCAGCCGCTCTTCACCTCCATCCCCTCCCCTCGACAGATCAACGAGTTTCTGAATCAGTACGTCATCGGGCAGGGCATCGCCAAACGCACGCTCTCGGTGGCAGTGCACAACCACTACAAGCGACTCGTCCACCTCGAGGAGGGCGATGCCGACATCGAACTGGACAAGTCCAACGTCCTTCTGATCGGACCAACCGGCACCGGAAAGACCCTGCTGGCCCGCACGCTCTCCCGAGTTCTCAATGTTCCGTTCGCCATCGGCGACGCCACTACGCTGACCGAAGCGGGCTACGTCGGGGAGGACGTCGAGAACCTCCTGCTCAAACTACTACAGGCCGCCGACTACGATCTCGAAGCCGCCCAGCGTGGCATCATCTACATCGATGAAATCGACAAGATCGGCAAGACGTCCAACAACGTCTCGATCACACGAGACGTCAGTGGCGAAGGCGTCCAGCAGTCGCTGCTCAAGATGCTCGAAGGTGTCGTTGCCAACGTGCCACCGCAGGGTGGTCGCAAGCACCCCGAACAGCAGTACATCCAGATGGACACGAGCAACATCCTGTTCATCTGCGGTGGATCCTTCGAAGGGATCGACACCCTGATTCAGCGGCGGCTCGGTCAGCGCCAGATCGGTTTCAATACCGTTGAGCGGAATGACTGCGAAGGCCCAAGCGAACTCCTGGCCGAGATCACCGCGCATGATGTCCTCGAATTCGGGCTCATTCCGGAACTGATCGGTCGCCTCCCGGTGGTCGCGCCGCTCCTGCCGTTGAACGAGCCAGAGATGATTCAAGTGCTCACCGAACCCCGCAATGCCATCATCAGGCAGTACCAGCACCTCTTCAGGCTGGAAGGCGCTACGCTTGAGTTCACGCCGGCCGCCCTCTCGAGGCTGGCCCGGGACGCCATGGAGCGTGGCACGGGTGCCCGAGCCCTTCGGGCCGTCATTGATGGTTTCATGCTCGACCTCATGTACGACCTCCCTGACGGCTCACGCACTGGCGATCACTACGTGATTGACGAGCAGCATGTCGATGGCACGGCCACGCTCGACGACCTCAAGCAGGCTCAGGAAACGCGCGAGTCGGCCTAGCAAGGCCCCTGCGTAGCGGCTACCTCCGTCATTCAAGGACGCCCTCGCTCCTGCCCAGCCCGGCCAGGCCCCCTGTCTGAAACCAATGCACCTCGGGCGAGCGCGGGCGCCGATCATCTTTGCCCCTCTCCCCTCCTGAGAGAGCGGTGCCGCCTGCCTTCTCTTCTCTACCTCCCCGGGGAGGGGCCCCCAACGCCCCGCCCCGGCAGGGTTGACCCCGGCCTGTGCCCCCGATACCCTCCGTGATTCCTCATTTCTCCCTGGAGGCCCTCACATGCCCCGCGTCTGCCACTTCAGCGGCGCCCGTACGACCACGGGCCGCAAGATTCACTACCGCGGTCGCCCGAAGTATCAGGGCGGCATTGGCCTGAAGCCCAGTGGCATCGCCAAGAGGAAGATCAAGCCCAATATCCAGTCCGTACGTGCGGTTATCGACGGCGTCCCCTGCCGCATCAAAGCGACAGCGAAGGCCATCCGAAACGGCCAGGTGGTGAAGCCGCTTCGCCGAAAGTACGGCTACACCAGGCAAACCAAGCAGGCTGCCGCGGAAGGCTGAATCCGCTGCCTACCCGACCGGGCCAATCACCCGGTTTGACTTGATTCTCCCGATTTTTTTGATTTTGAGTAGACTCAGCCCATTCAAGGGCTATGTATTCAGACGGTTCAGAGCGCTTCCATTTCCTGCGGGTGCATCGCAGCCTCTCCTTGAGCTTCGACTCCCCTCACATCTCCCTCCCGCGCCACGATCCGCACCACGTCCATTATGAGACCTGTCCCTGGAGGGACGGGCGACGGTGATCCAGACGGAATCGGTCCGATTCCGTGTGCCGCACCCTGTGCGGCATTGGTGATGGCAGGGACCGCAATCGCGGTGATGAGGGCAGGCTTTGGCGACGGCTGTGACAGCGAGAGACGACATCGAGCGAGTCCGCGACGCGACCGATCTGGTGGCGTTGATCGGCGAGCATGTCCAGCTGCAGCCCCGTGGACGGGAGCATGTGGGGCTCTGCCCATTCCATGACGACCGCCGCCCCTCTTTTGCGGTCGTCACCCACAAGGCTGCGGCCTTCTATAAGTGCCACGCTTGCGGCGCCGCCGGTGATTGCTTCCGATTCGTTCAAGAGTATCTCGGAAAGGACTTCGGCGAGGCGCTGAGGTTCCTCGCAGAGCGAGCGGGAGTCGAACTGCAGGGCAGAGATGATCCCGATCAGGATCAGCGCCGAAGCCGACGCGCCTGGTTGCGAAGGGCCTGC
>CAYQJN010000066.1:0-6045 GCA_964417845.1 uncultured Isosphaeraceae bacterium | reverse complement strand
GGGGTTTGTCTTGTTCTTGCTTTTTTTTTTCCGTTTTTTTTTCGGGCCCCTTCCCGCACGCGCCTGGTTGCGAAGGGCCTGCGATGCTGCCCAGCAGCACTTCACCGACAATCTCGCCTCGGACTCCATCGGCGCCGACGCCGCTGCATTGATTACCGCACGCGGCATCTCCGAAGAAATGGTCGAGCGATTCGGCATCGGCGCCGCTGGTGATGGCTGGAGCACGCTCAAGGATTCCATCGAGGGAGAGAACCTTCCCGCCAAGGTGCTCGTCGCCGCCGGACTGCTCAAGCAGCGAGACGATGGACACACATGGGACACGTTTCGGCACAGGGTCATCTTTCCGATCTGCGACGAAACAGGAAGGCCAATCGCCTTCGGCGGACGTGTCCTTGGCGACGATGAAGAACCCAAGTACCTGAATTCCAGCGAACATGACCTCTTCCACAAGGGCAGGACGCTCTACGGACTGCACCTGGCAAGGCGAGCGATCATGGACACGGGTATGGCCATCGTTGCCGAGGGGTACACCGATGTGATCGCCTGTCACCAGGCCGGCATCGAGCAGGTGGTGGCGACGCTCGGAACGGCGATGACCCCCGATCACGCCAGAGTGCTCGCCAGACTCTGCGACACATGCGTGCTTCTGTTCGACGGAGACGAAGCCGGACAACGCGCCGCAACGCGTGCCATTCCGCTGATGATGGCGCACGATGTTGACGTCAAGATCTGCGTACTCCCGAACGGGGCCGATCCCGATTCCCTGCTCCGCGAGGCCGACGGGCCGAACCGCTTCAGAACGACCGTCGATGCGTCGATGGACGCCATGGCATTCCTGATCGATCGACTCGAAGCGAATCTCGATTCGCACACCAGCCTTTCCGGGCGCCAACGCGCCATTGAGACCTTCATTCAGTCGCTCGCCAGCCAGGGCCTCACACAGGCAACCCCCCTTCGACGAGCGATGCTGACCAGCCGCCTGGCGGAACTGGCGGGCGTGGCACCGGCGGTCATTGCCTCGCTGCTTGAACAGGCGGCCGGACGTCAACGATCTCAGGCACCAGACGACCCACCGCTGGAACCCGAAGTTGACTTGCTCGAGGATCCGAACACCCCGATCAGCCAGGCACTTTCCAGGGCAGAATGTGACGTGCTGGCCGTCGCGATTTTCACAACTTCAAGCGAATTTTCGGGGCCGTTTGAAACGCCGCTGGTCGATCGGGTCACTCATACCATCAGGCGACTGGGAACCGATGGGCAGAGGGTTGAGGTGCCCCAACTGCTGGAGGCGCTGGAACATGAGGCTGATCGAACCCGTGTGTCCGACCTGTACTTCGACGGCCAGCGACTGGTGGAAGCCGCAGCGGGGGACGAGACGGTGGCCAGAACGCGGGCCGAGGAAGCACTCTCCCGATGCCGGAGAGAGGCCGAGTCCCGAAAGCGAATGATTGACTGGAAGACGTCCGCCGCCAGGGATCCCCAGGCCGCGGCCGCCATGATTGAACATTTGAGGGGTGTCGGCCCACGCGCTTCAGCCATGCCACGCCCGAACACCCGATGAATTCCGGAGCGACAGGAGGATTGGATCTGTGACGACACAGGAGATGAGCAACATGCATCCCACCATTCGGGACCTCATCAACTTCAGCCGCGATCGTGGTTGGATGTCATATGAGGAACTCAATACCGCAATCCCCGATGAGTACATCCGTCCCGACAAGATGGATGAACTTCTCATCATTACCAATCGGTTCGGCATCGAACTGGCCAACCACCTCGACCAGCGGCCCCACTTCGGCCCCCACTACTACGCGCCGCTGCAGACGAACCTGCGTTTCAAGCGGGACAATCCCAAGCGCACATTCAGCCTGGCGACCGAAGAAGAGATCCGAGCACAGGAACTCGAAGAGGAAGCCGAGCGTGCGGCCGCTGAAGCCGAAGCCGGGGCGCACATCGAGCCACCGGATCCCATTCTCGACGAAGCCGAGGCTGCGGCCGTCCAGGAGGCCATTGGCGAATCGAATACCAAGAAGATCGACGACCCGATCCGCATGTACCTCACGCAGATGGGCACCATTCCGCTGCTCACCCGCGAGGAGGAGATCAGGCTGGCCAAGAAGATCGAGACGACCCGAATGATTTTTCGGCGGCTCGTCCTCGAATCAGACTTCGCAGCCCGCCAGGCTTGCGAAGTTCTGCAGCAGGTGCACAACGGCGAACTCCCGTTTGACCGAACGATGCGAATCTCGACGGCCGAAGAGAATGCCAAGGACAAGATCGCAAGCCGAATCCCAGTGATCATGGGGTCGGTGCGGCGCATGCTCGCAGCCAACGAAGCCGACTGGGCCCGACTGGCTGAAGGCGTGGCCGATCGCACACGCCAGCGCATGATTGAACAGATGAACCGGCGGCGGCGACGCATGGCGACACTGATCGAAGAGTGCTGCCTTCGAACCGCCAAGATTCAGCCGCTTCTTCGCAAGTTGCAGTCGATCAATCGCAAGTTGCAGGAAGTTCTCAAGGAACTTACCCAGGCAGAGGCCGCCCCAAGCCGCCACGATCCCGATGACGTCGCCGTGATGCGGGAGGAATTGCGAGGGCTGGGCGATCTGGTGCTGGAGTCACCAGAAGACCTGAAGGCCAGACTTCGTGGACTTGAAGTGGTCTTTGAAGAGTACGAACAGGCCAAGCGCGATCTGAGCGGAGGCAATCTCCGGCTTGTGGTCTCCATTGCAAAGAAGTATCGAAACCGCGGGCTCCCATTCCTGGACATCATCCAGGAAGGAAACACGGGTCTCATGCGGGCCGTTGACAAGTACGAGTACATGCGTGGCTACAAGTTCTCAACATACGCCACCTGGTGGATCAGGCAGGCGATCACGCGGGCGATCGCTGACCACGCTCGCACCATTCGGGTACCGGTCCACATGATCGAGACCATGTCCAAGCTCAGAACGATCCAAAAGCGATTGCTTCAGATCATGGGACGCGAGCCAACGATTGAAGAGCTCGCTTCAGAGGCGGATATGAGCGTCGATGAGACCCGTCGTGTGATGAACATCTCGCGCCATCCCATCAGCCTCGACCGCCCTGTTGGCGAATCCGAGGATTCCCAGTTCGGCGACTTTATTGAGGACGAGCGACAGGAAGCCCCCTCAGAGACGGCGACCAGCGAGATGATTCGAGCGAGGATCAATGACGTCCTGAAGACGCTGACGTATCGCGAGCGTGAGATTCTCAAGCTTCGATATGGCATTGGGGACGGATACACCTACACCCTCGAGGAAGTCGGCCGCATCTTCAAAGTCACGCGTGAGCGTGTCCGGCAGGTCGAATCCAAAGCCGTTCGCAAGTTGCAGCACCCGGTGCGACGGCGCCGGCTCGCGAGTTTCATGGAGGACGTCACGCCAGTCGAGGATTGATCATCCTCGAGCGGCCAGGGCCGCGTCGATCGCCGCCTGGAGCGATTCGGGATCGGGAAGCCTGCCACACCCATCGGTGCGACAGGCCTGCCATCCTGTGTCCGGCTCAAGGATGGTGAATCCGTCGGAGGCCAACGTCTCCAGATTTCGTCTGGTTGCTGGCTGCGAGAACATGGCGGCGTTCATCGATGGTGCCAGAATGACCGGAACCTGCTGCCGGTCTACCGCGGCGGCGAGCAGCGTGACCGGATCGGAGGCCAGCCCCTGCGCCAGTTTGGCCAGCGTGTTCATGCTGCAAGGCGCGATGAGCATGACATCGATCCCTCTGGCCATCGCCACGTGCTGGCTTGACGGATCATCGATCGCCGTCCACGGGTCGGTGTACACCGCATGCGCTGAAATCGCCTCGAACGTGGCGGGACCGACAAATCGGGCGGCCGCTTCGGTCATCGCTACACGAACGACATCCCCACGCTGCACCAGCATGCTGACAAGACCAACTGTCTTGTATGCCGCTATACCGCCGGTGACTCCCAGCAGTATGCGAGGCGAACCGCTCACGCCTCGACCGGCCACCCGGCACCGCCAGCCCCGGAGGCGTCTGTCGCGTCCACCCAGCGGGGCGTGATTTTGTCCTGGAGGATCTCTTCGATCACAATCTCCAGATCCGTTCTGCCTTCACGCTCCACAAGCGGGCGGGCTCCCTCAACAGCCACCTCCTTGAGCCGACGCTGAATCAGCGCGCACAACTTGAACCGGCCACCGATCTTGTCAACGATCTCATCGCTGCGAAGGGCTTCGATCATCTGCGTGGGACTCCCATATCACCGCCGGACGGGCAGAATCCGGCCATCATACCGCCTCCGGGAGGGCCTGTCGAGTTGGAGGCGCCCCTCGGAGGCGAACGGTAGACTACGCGACCACGGGTCCCCCGCCGCTGGAGCCACCCTCTCATGTCACACGCCATCCGCAAGATTCGCCGCCTGGGACGGCGGGTCGGGCTCCAGGGCGACTGGCACCTGTATCTGCTGGCCGCCGGCATCGGACTGCTCATGGGCGTGGTGGCCACCCTGTTTCTCGCTCCGCTCCGGGCGGCAGAGCGTGCTGAATCCGCGGTCGGAACGTCCACCCTCTGGATCATCGTCCTGGCAGGGCCTGCCATCGGCGGCATCCTGGTCGGGCTGGTCCGCCGTGGCATCAACGCCCCGTACATCGGTCCTGGTGTCACGACGGTGATCTACGGCGTCCTGCGCCGTCGCGGCAGACTCCGCCCCCGCGTGGGCATCCAGAAGTGGATCTGCAGCACGATCACCATCGGCTCTGGTGGATCCGCAGGGGCTGAAGGTCCCATCGTGACCATCGGAAGCGTTCTGGGCTCCTCCGTTGGACAGGCCCTCGGGGTCAACGCGCAGAACATGACGACCCTCCTGGGCTGCGGCGCCGCCGCCGGCATCGCCGCCGTCTTCAACGCCCCGATCGCGGGCGTGCTCTTCGTCATGGAGATTCTGTTGCGGGACTTTTCGCTCCGGACTTTCACGCCAATCGTGATCGCGGCCGTGGTGGCATCGGCGTCTATTCAGGGAATCCTGCACGACGCTGCCATCTTTGAACTTGGCGGCGACTTCATGCTGATGGAGGGCGAGTTTCAGATGGCCATGATGCCCGCCTACATCGTGCTTGGTTTGGCGTGCGGGTGCATCGGCGCCCTCTTCATCAGGGGCCTCGACATGTCCAGCCGCGCCTTCAGCCGCCTGCCAATTCCACTCTGGACCAAGCCGGCCGCCGGCGGCGCTGCGCTGGCTGTCCTCGGGCTCATTTCCCTCCTCGCGATCGGCTCCTCCCTTCCGGCGTTCTACGGCAACGGGTATCCGGAGATCACCAGGCTCCTCTCACCGAGTTCATACGAGGAACTGGCGATGTCGGGCATTGCCGGCACACTGCTGCTGCTGCTCGTACTGAAATTCGTCGGGACCTGCCTCACGATCGGAAGCGGCGGCGCGGGCGGCATGTTCGCCCCGTCCCTGATGATGGGCGCGCTGGTTGGCGGCCTGCTCGGCCTCGGTCTTGAGTCAATGGGGCTGCTGGAACACGGCACACCCGCGCGGTTCGCACTGGTCGGGATGGCCGCCATGGTGGCGTCCGTCACGCATGCCCCCCTGACTGGCATCCTCATCGTGTATGAACTCACCCGCCACTACCAGGTCATTCTTCCCCTGATGCTGGCGGCGGTCGTGGCGACCGTGGTTGCTCGATGGCTCTGCCGCGACTCGATCTACTCGGCGAGACTCCGCGAAGCGGGCATCAGGCTGGGCAGCGCCGGAGAGTTGACGATTCTCAGCCGGCTGACCGTGCAGGATCTTCTTCTGGAACCGGCCCCCACGGTCGGCATTCGCGAGTCTGCCTCGGACCTCGTGGCCAGACTTGACGGGGACGGCGCCGGCGACGTTGTCGTGCTCGATGATTCCGGCGACTACTGCGGCATGATCACGGATCAGGACCTCAAGGCGGCGCTGGTCTTCCGGGAAGCCATCCCGCTGCTTCAGGTCAGTGAGTTGCAACGTGGCGACCTCCCCTTTGTCACGCCTGACGAGACGCTCGATGTGGTCCTGGAGAAGTTTTCCAC
>CAYQJN010000065.1:2672-11682 GCA_964417845.1 uncultured Isosphaeraceae bacterium | reverse complement strand
CGCGCCTCAGCGAGGCGCTTGCTTTCGAGAACTTCTGATGAGTCACGATCCACACGCAACTGAGCATCTGGCAGGTGACCAGGAAGACCCGTCGGGCGGACCGACCTGGGTCATCGGCATTGCCAGCGCCATCCTGACGGCGGTCACAGTGCTTGCGGTCTCGGCGCTGTACTACTGGGCCGAGCGACAGGAGCAGCACCACACCGTCGTGACGGTTCGATCGCAGGAAGCGGAGATTCGGCGTGAAGCCGACGCAATGGCGATGCTCAACGAGCCGCATTGGGAGCAGTGGACGGACGCCGACGGTGTCCTTGCTGGCGAGCGAACGCTGGTCGTGCCGATGGACACCGCCCGCGAGATCGTCAAGAAGCGCTGGGGAGGCGGCAGCCGCTGATTCCTCAAATGATCGCTCGCCTCGCCAATTCGATTCTCGGCCTTGCCGCTGCCACGGGTGTGGCAGGCGGTCAGGTGCTAGCCGATGAGTTGCCAGCGGAACTTGACGGCGTCGGCATCGTGCAGCGGCTTGACGAGGCCCTTCCGCTGGACCTGGCGTTCGTGGAGCACACGGGACGTGCGGTCACCCTCGGCGATTACGTCAATGGCGAGCGCCCGGTGATTGTGACGCTGAACTACTACAAGTGTCCGATGCTCTGCTCGCTGACCCTCAACGGACTCGTTGACGGCCTTCGGGATGTGGGGCTCTCGCTGGGGACGGACTACGACATCGTCACGGTGAGCATCAATCCGAATGAGGGGCCTGAACTCGCCTCCCAGAATCGGCGCGGTTATCTGTCGGCGTTGGACGTTCAGGTCGGGGAGACCGTCTGGCCATTCCTCACCGGAGCGCAGCCTGAGATCGAGGCACTCGCCAAGGCCATCGGCTTCGGCTATCGATTTGATGAGCGATCGGGCGAGTACGCCCACACAGCCAGCATCACGTTTGTGACGCCGGATGGCCGCATTTCGAAGTACATGAATGATGTCCAGTTCCCGTCGCAGGACCTTCGGCTTGCGATCGTCGATGCATCGCAGGGCCGAACGGGGACGCTCATCGACACACTGCTCCTCTTCAACTGCTTCCAGTGGGACCCGGAAGCAGGCAGTTACGTTCCCAGTGCATGGAAGATCATGCGGCTGGGGGCGGCTGTGACCGCCATTCTGTTGATCGGCGGCATTCTGGTGCTCCTGCGGATGGAACGCCGCGGGCGGGGTGGTGGACCGGGCTCGAACGAATCGACAGCGCGTGGATCAATGGAATCCACGGCACTTCAGACTGGTGGACTGCACGCATGAGCATGTTCGGAATGTTGGCGACGGTCAAACTCGGTGAGGCAACCTCGGGCGGGGGCTTTTGGATGCCCGAGAGCGCTTCTACGGTGGCGCCCGAGGTTGACAGCGTCTTCTACTTCATCAACAACATCAACTACCTGTTCTTCGTGCTGTGCGCCTTCGTGTTGGTGTGGTTCGCCATTCGGTATCACGTCAAGCCCTCAGAGCACTCGACGTTCACGCCGGATGCACCGATACACAACACGCCGCTCGAACTCACATGGACGGCCGTGCCTCTCTTTCTGGTCGGCGTCATCTTCTGGCTGGGCATGGACGGATTCGTCAAACTCAATGAGTCCCCTGAGGATGCCTATCCGGTCAGTGTGACGGGCCAGAAATGGTCATGGACCTTCCAGCATCCCGAGTATGGGGTGACCGAAGCGGCGGAGTTGACCGTTCCGCTGAATCGCCCCGTACGGCTGCTGATGACCAGTTCGGACGTACTGCACAGCCTGTTCATTCCGGCGTTTCGGGTAAAGAACGACGTCGTGCCCGGCCGGTACAGCAGCCTGTGGTTTCAGGCGACCAAGCCGGGGCAGTACCGGTTGTACTGCACGGAGTATTGCGGCAAGGATCACTCAAAGATGCTGGCTGTCGTGAATGTACTTCCGGAGGTTGAATTCCAGGAGCGACTGGGCAAGCTCGCTCGCGAGTACGAAGACATTGAGGATCGTGACCTGCCGGTCTACGCGCTCACGCGTCTGTACAACCGCTGCTCGTCTTGTCACTCGCTTGATGGAAAGTCGGGGACGGGCCCGTCCTTCAGGGGACTCTGGGAACGGACCAGGAAGGGGACGACGGTCTTCACCGACGGCAGCACGCTTGCAGATCATGCGGGGGCTGGCGGCGAGTTTGAGGTGTCTGAAAATTACATTCGCGATTCCATCCTCAAGCCTCAGCACTACACCGTGCAGAATTACACCGGGTCGATGCCGACCTTCCAGGGGCAACTCAAGGAGCGGCAGATCGATGCCCTCATTCTGATGCTCAAAAACCTCGACCGGCTCGTCGACGAACAGGGCAACCCCCTTGAGTCGCCTGACCTCGGCGATGCCGACATCTCCACGGGAGCGACGCAGTGACCATTGAGAGCACCCGGCAAGGGATGAAGCAATGACGACGATCAACGCAAGACCGCTCGAGCAGCCCACGCTCGAGGACAACTACCTGACGCACAGCCGGGGATTCCTGTCCTGGATCCTGACGCTGGACCACAAGCGGATCGGCTTGATGTACCTCGGCTCGGTGCTCGGCGCATTTCTGCTTGGTGGCATCTTTGCGCTCCTCGTTCGGACGCAGCTCCTCGTTCCTGAGGGGCTCATCATGGATCAGGACGACTACAACCAGGCCTTCACGCTGCACGGCGGGATCATGGTCTTCCTGGTCATCATTCCGAGTATTCCGGCGGCGCTGGGAAACTTTGTCCTGCCCATCATGCTCGGTGCAAAGGACGTGGCGTTCCCCCGGCTCAACCTGATGAGCTACTGGCTGTGGATCGTCGGTGCGATCTTCCTGGTCTATTCGATCTTCGCAGGTGGACTTGATACGGGTTGGACCTTTTATACGCCGTACAGCATCGATCAGAATTCAGCGATGGGGGGCGTGATTCCGGCGGTGACCGGTGCCTTCATCCTGGGGTTCTCGTCGATCTTCACCGGTATGAATTTCATTGTGACCATCCATCGCCTTCGTCCGGAAGGGATGACCTGGTTCAGAATGCCGCTCTTCCTGTGGTCGATCTACGCCACGGCGGTGATTCAGGTGCTGGCCACGCCAGTCCTGGGCATCACGCTGGCGCTGCTGGCGGTCGAGCGTGCCTTCGGGATCGGGATCTTCAATCCGGCGCTCGGTGGCGATCCGGTGCTCTATCAACACTTCTTCTGGTTCTACAGCCACCCGGCCGTGTACATCATGATTCTGCCCGCGATGGGCATCGTGAGCGAGCTGATTGCGGTGCACAGCCACCGCCACATCTTCGGTTACTCCTTCATTGCATGGAGTTCCGTGGCGATCGCCATGTTCTCCTTCATCGTGTGGGGCCACCACATGTTCACCTCCGGCCAGTCGCCGCTCGTGAACGTCGTGTTCTCATTCATCACCTTCAGTGTGGCGATCCCATCAGCCGTGAAAGTATTCAACTGGCTGGCAACGATGTACAAAGGGGCCATCAGCTGGAACACGCCCATGCTGTACGGCATGGGGTTCATCTTCCTGTTCCTGATCGGCGGCCTCACCGGCCTCTACCTGGGGACGTTGGCGACCGACATTCACCTGCACGACACCTACTTCGTGGTGGCGCACTTCCACTACACGATGATGGGCTCGGCACTGATCGGCTTCATCGGCGGCATGCACCACTGGTGGCCGAAGATGACCGGGAAGATGTACAACGAGAATGCCGGTCGGATCGCGTTCGCGGTCTTCTTTGTCGGCTACAACATGACGTTCTTCACCCAGTTCATGCTGGGAAGCCATGGCATGCCGCGCCGATACGCGACCTATCCGGCCGACGCCGGGTTCCAGACGTATCACATCATCTCGACGATCGGGTCCTATCTGATGGCCATCGCCTTCTTCACGATGGCGGCCTACTTCCTGGCCTCGATCTTCGGAGGGCGGAGAGCGCCCGCCAACCCGTGGGGTGGTCGGAGCCTGGAGTGGCAATGCAGTTCACCCCCGCCGCATGACAACTTTGCCGAACAGCCGGCGGTCGGTGATTGCTATGACTTCTCGGTGCTTCGGTGGGACGAGGAAACGCAGGGCTACGTGTGGCGTGAGGATGTTGAGCATCCCGGACACCACACCTCGGAGGAAGCGGCGCCAGCCTGATGGTGCCAGGGAGTGATCGAACGTGACGCAGATGCACGTCCAAGCCGACGGACACGATGAGCACGGGCATGACCACCCGAAGTTCCTCGCACACCACTGGAACAATCCCGTCCAGCAGTTTGAAGCTGGCAAGTTGGGCATGTGGCTGTTCTTGGCCACCGAGGTGCTCCTTTTCGGAGGGCTTTTCGTTGTCTATGCCGTGTGGCGATCCAACCACCCGGAGATTTTCGCCTACGGCAGCCAGTTCCTTGACACCTCGTGGGGAGCCATCAATACCGCGGTGCTCCTGACGAGCAGTATGACGATGGCGATGGCTGTGACGTTTGCGGCTCGCGGCAACATGAAGGCTGTGGTCGTGACGCTCATCCTCACGCTGATGGGTGCCGGCGGATTCATGGCGATCAAGTACGTCGAGTACAGCCACAAATTCCATGAGGGCTTCTTCCCCGGCATGGGCTTCTATGAGAAGCCCCACGCATCGCACCTGTGGCTCCCATTGGAGGAGACGGCGGTCGCCCACAAGGCTGAGGTCGCTCTGGCCGAGGCGGCGGCGTCTGAGCACCTTGCTGCTGAAGACGTGGCTCGCGCGGAACTGCCTGCACCACCGGCCGATGCGCAGAAGTGGAATCAGCCAGAAGCCGCTATCGGCCCGCAGGGACTCGTGACCGATCAGGAGACGTTGGATACCGCCGAAATGGCCGTCTTCCTCCCGCCGAGCGTGCTCGGCAATCTGGAGGATCAATCCGAGGAACTGGCGTACGCGGAACACCATGCGCCGGGCGAACCAGTGCACCTGTCACATCCGCTTCAGGATCCGGAGCGCCCGGTCAATGCCCAGAAGTTCTTCACCATCTACTTCCTGATGACGGGCCTGCATGGCATTCATGTCATCATCGGCGGGATTGCCATTATGTGGTTGCTGTGGTTGACTCTCCGGGGTCGATTCAGCGCCGCCTATTACACGCCCATCGATCTGGGCGGCTTGTACTGGCATATTGTGGACGTGATCTGGATCTTCCTCTTCCCCCTGTTCTACTTGATCTGACGGAGCCTTCGAGATGTCATCACACGATCACGAACACGGCGCCGTGGGGCACATCGTGCCCATCAAGATGCTGGTAGGCACTTGCCTGGCCCTCCTCTTCCTGACCGCAGTGACGGTTTGGGGCGCCAAACTGGACTTCGCTGAGATCCAGATGCACGAGATGAACATCGTGGTGGCGATGGGCGTGGCCGTCATCAAGTGCACGATTGTCGCCTTGATCTTCATGCACCTGCGATGGGATCGATCATTTGTCGGCTTCATCTTCGTTGGGTCGCTCATCTTCGTGGGGATTTTCATCGGGTTTACGTTGCTCGATACCAGCGAGTATCAGCCAACGATCATCCCGGGCGATACGCCACAGATCCAGCAGCAGCTCGATGCGCTGCAGACGCAGGTCGCGGCGGAGGCTGCTGCGGGCGACCATGGCAACGGGGGCCACTGAAGCGACTCCTCGATTGGGGGCTCGTGGTGTCTATGCGCGCGGTGAAGATCGCGAGCGGGCCGGTTCGATGGGCCTGCTCCTCCTGTTGATCACGCTTGGCATGCTGTTCGGAGCATTGGTGCTGGTGGTGATCGCCGTTCGCGTTGGCGACGCATCCTGGCCGCAGGATCTTCCTCATCTTCCCTGGCAGACCTGGGTGAGCACGGCGGCGCTCCTGGCGATGAGCGTGGTGCTGGCAGAGGCAGTGGGTGCCTACCGGCGTGGCTCCGATACCGGGATGCGGCTTGGCATCGGCATGGCCGGCGCCCTCGCCGTGGCCTTCACGGTGATGCAGGCGTGGGCGTGGATCGACTGGTACGCCGTCATGCCATCATGGGATGCGGCCACGCAGCAGCACCGAATCGGGCTCATGGGATTCTGGGTGTTCACCAGCCTGCATGTGGCCCACGTGCTGGGGGGACTGATTCCATTGGCGATGGTGGGGTGGTACGCGGTGTTTCGATCCTGGGATGTTGCCCGGGGCGGCCTGCTCCGACACACCGCGATCTACTGGCACTTTCTGGATGCGGTCTGGATCGTGCTGCTGGTGACAATGCTCGTGGCCCTGTAGGCGCGGAACCGATCGTGCCGATCGGGGCGGGCTGCTAGGGAAGATCGGTGCGTGGTCGCTCTGAGGCGGCGCGAAGGGCATCTACCGTGCCGTCACGCGACACCCGTGCCGAGAGATCGTCAGGCGTGCCCGGGACGCCATCCGGGCCGTCACTGACGAGCCAGACATCCAGATCGACCTCACCCCGCTGACCCAAAACCAGACGCATCGAATGACCCCAGCCATCATCGGGCAGCAGTGGATTCATGACAGCATCAACCTGCGCTCGCGGTCCCGACCCTGCATCCCTCCACTTGGCGCACATGGAGTCGGCCCAGGCCGCAATGGACTCGGCCGTTCGAGTGCGAGCCGACTCTCTGGCCGCCTCCCGCATCGGATTGGTGCTTGGGGAGTCCTGATGGAGTGCGAACCGACTGGCGGCAATGGTCCGTGGATAGCGATTGTCCGTTCGGTCCACATCCGCCAGTTCGTCGTGAGGGTCAAGCATGACGTGATCGATCGCCTGCGGTCTGATGAGCATCTTGGATGCGGTTCGCTGATCAGCTCGCCAGAGATCGGCCGGAATGATGAGTTCCTCTGTTGACCCGTCGGCGTACGTCACGCGGAGCGGCAACGGCATCACCAGGCCGCCATTGGTGTTGAACCGAATGATGTGGAACTGATCGCTGGTGTCCAGAAGCCCCTCGTCGTCTTCGTCCAGTTCCGCGAGCAGTTTCTCGTAGGCACGCTCATCCGCTGGCGTGACGGCGTGCTTGTCACGCGTGTTGTAGAAGTCAATCAGCTCCGGGAAGCGATCCGTCCTGCGCTGGATGCCATCGTTCCGTTGGGCGGTCACGGTCTCCGGTTCGTCCTCGGCTTCCTTGGCGCGGTCGGCCTCCCTGGCGACGTCTGGCCTGCCACTTCGAACCTGATACGTCTCGACGTCATCGATGCCGACCGGTCTGGTGTCGAAGAACCAACCCCTCCAGAACCAGTCCAGATCGCGGCCGGACGCGTCTTCAATGCTCCGGAAGAAGTCGGCCGGTTCCGGTCGCTTGAATGCCCATCGATTTGTGTACACCTTCATGGCCTGATCGAAAAGGTCGCGGCCCACCACCGTCTCACGGAGAATGTTCAAGGCCGTCGCGGGCTTCGCATAGGCATTCGGACCAAACTGCAGGATGGACTCGCTCGCCGTCATGACCGGCCGGGCGTTCTGGTGATCACGCATGTACCCGGTGATGGCGCGGGGGAGTCCGCGGCTCCGGGCGTAGTCCTCTTCCCACGATCGCTCTGCAAGGAACTGGTGATAGGTGTTGACGCCTTCGTCCATCCACGTCCACTGCCGCTCGTCGCTATTGACGATCATCGGATACCAGAAGTGCCCCACCTCGTGGATGATCACCGAGATCAGTCCGTACTTCGCCCGTTCGGTCCACGTGCCGTCATCCTCGGGGCGTGGGCCATTGAAGGTGACCATCGGATATCCCATGCCACCGCCCACCACGCCGTTGGCCACGGGTAGGGCATCGCCGTTCTGGAGTAGGACTCGATGGCATGCGCCACGGCATGCGTTGAGTACCGATCCCAGAGTCCGTCCGCCTCTCTGGGCCACATAGACATGGCCATGGTTCGATGGTCTGTTCCCGGCACGGAGACGCCCATGGCGTCCCACGCAAATGACGGAGAGGCGCTGAAGGCAAAGTCCCTGACATTCTCGGCGGTGAACCGCCACGTCCTGGTGTCGTCAGTCGGTGCTGAGACGAGCGCGTCGGATTCTGCTCGCGTGACGATCTGAATCGGTCGGTCGCTCAGCTCGGCGTCCTTCAAACGTTGCTGCTGGGTACTGGTCAATACTCGCTTAGGGTTCTCCAGATCGCCCGTGGCGGCCACCAGAAAGTTGGCGGGGACGGTGATGGCGACGTCGTAGTTGCCGAACTCCAACGCAAACTCCCCGCGTCCGAGGAATGGCCGGGTCTGCCATCCGTCATAGTCGGTGAACGCTGCCAGCCGCGGGAACCACTGCGCGATCTGGTACAGCGTCCGCCCGTCTTCAAACGTCTCATACCCACTTCTGCCCGCGATCGGATCCGGCATGATGGCGCTCGACCAGTCGATGTCGAATCGCAGTGTTCGTCCCGGCTCGAGTGGCTCAGGGAGGTCGATACGCATCATGGTGCCGTCGATGACGTGTGCCAGGTTGTCGCCCTTCGCATTCTGGACACGGGTGATGTCCACGCCGCCCTCGAAGGCTTCTCGATCAAGGTGATACCGCAGGCTGTCGTATGACATGCCGGAGTCGAGATTCGGAGCGCGTTCGGCCATGCGTCCGCGCGAATCAGATCGGAATCGGTTCTGGTCGAGTTGGACCCACAGGTAGTGCAGCGTATGTGGACTGTTGTTGTGGTAGGAGATGCGTTCGCTGCCGATCAGGCGATGATCGTGCTGGTCCAACGTGACTTCAATGTCGTAATCGACCTTCTGCTGCCAGTAATCAGGACCAGGTTCGCCTGTGGCGGCGCGAAAGCGATTCGGTGACGGAAGGTCGCGGTCGTCGAGCCGCTCGAAGACGTCCTGACGGTCCAGTGTCCGGTCAGGTCCCCACGGGTGGTGATCGGGGTGGGCGGTCGCGGCGCTGGCGCAGCACAGGACAATGACACTGATCCGCATGGCTTCCTCCTTGCGACGGGGCCAGCGTACCAGAGGGCGTCAGTAGGGCTCAGTGGCAGGGCCCGAACGCGCTGACGAGGAACAGAATGTCGTCCACATTCACCAT
>CAYQJN010000065.1:0-2662 GCA_964417845.1 uncultured Isosphaeraceae bacterium | reverse complement strand
GCCGTCCCCTGTGACGTCCGCCGGGCAGTCCTGACAGGCCCCCCACGCGTCGAGGACTGCCAGGATCTCGTTGGTGCCGACGTGTCCATCGTCATCAAGATCACCGGGACATGGTGGTGTGTCGCAGTCGATCAGGAGGAGTTCGACATTGTCCACAGCCGCTTCGACCCGGGAGGTTTCGTTCAGATCGGATGCCACGAATTGAATGCGGAAGAGGTCATTGACCTCGAAACCTTCGATCTCCAGAAGCGAGAATGACGACGTCTGCCAGGCGCCTGCGACATCGGGACCTGTCGTTCCCGTTTGATGGAGGATGTGCCATGTGGCGCCGTCATCATCGGAGACATTGACGGTCCAGACATCGTCCTCGACGTTGTTGCCGCCGCCGATGTTTCGATACCACCAGCAGTAGGAGATGTCCTTGACGCCGGTGGCGTCGATTCGAGGAGAGGTCAACGTTGTTGAGCCTCCGTCGACATCGTCGCCGCCACCAGCACGGTTCTCGGTGAGCCAGCACCAGTCGTCGGTTCCGCAGTCGCTCTCCGGGCGGTTGTTCCCACCGGAAGGGATGGCGCGCTCCCAGTGCCCATCGGTGGCGTCGCCGCCGACGGTCCATCCCGGGTCGGATGTGGCGTCATCTGAGAAGACGACCTCGGGCGCCGCCGTGGCGGTCACGGCTTCGAAGGGGGCACTGGCGCCTCCTTCGGGAACAAAGACACTCACCTGATCGGTGGTCTTGAGCCAGAGGTAGTAGGGCACCGTGCTCAGGCACGGCGAGGAAGGAAACGTCGCCTGGTGGAGTCCACCACCCAGATCCGACAGGGGAATGAGGTGCGTGTAGCCGTCGACCGTCGCGGCCAGTTTGGCGCTGCCGGGCTGGTAGGAGCCAAGCTGGTTGTCAATGCGCACATCCATGGTGGTGCCGCCATTGGGATGTACATGGGTCGGGTGCCCGCTCGGGAATGACACATTGAGCCAGGCGATCGCGGGAACGGTGATGCCATGGGCGCTGAATCCGTGATCAATGGCGTCGTAGTTCGGAGAACCGTTGTCAAGGTCTCCATCGTCGTCATCAAGGGTGACGAAGTCGATGGCGATCGCGTCATCAATGGCGGTGCCGGTGTGCAGCAGAATGCTGTTGATCGTAAGGCTGCGGATGATCTGGTCGGCGGCGAGAGGATTCGAGGCGTGAAGCGCGTCCCATGTGTCCCAGACGCATCCGGAGATCAACTGCCCACAGGCGTGGATCTCGCTTCCGCAGGAACTGCAACTGGACTCCTGAAACTGGCAGGTGTTGTCCGCGTTGCGAATGCCACTGACACAATTGCCCTCGAAGAATCCCGGGCCCATGATCGGGTCTTCGGTCATCAACAGCGCGATGCAGTCGGACATGCCCTCGCCATAGGCGCCCTGGCCGGAGCCTGCCTCCGCGACGAGGTGATGGCCGTACTCGTGATAGACGACATGGCCGAACGCGGTGTTGTTGCAACCACCTCCGGACTGGTAGAAGTTGATGGAGGCGTAGTCGTAGTACGCGTTGCATGTGTCCGCGAGGTTGACATTGACGGGGAACTCAGCCTGCGTACCGATCGTCGGGTAATCGGGATTCACCGAGAGCACGAAGCTGCGGACGTCATTGGCGTCGCGATAGGCGACGGCCTGTGACATTTCAAGTTCCGATTCCTCTTCGTTGTGGAGGAAGGCGACCTCGTCACCGTCCTGGGCCGAGACGATCAACTGCTCATCGATGCCCGCGTTGTTGTTGACATCAAACCACAGTCCTCGCAATTCCGAAGTCACGACGGCGTCCACACCGCCCGCGCCAGAGAATGAGCCGTCGGCGTCGGTGTGAATCACTGTGCCATTGATCGAAACGTAGGCCCAGGGCAGAGGAACAGTCACAGTATCGTCGCACTCCCAGCCGCTCCATCCGTTGTTGACGCGGCCGCTGACGCTGCCCGTGATGTCACCCATGGCAGCGGTCACGAGTGTGCCGGGACCGCAATGGAGGATCAGGTCTTCGTCCAGCAGCACCGTGGCGGCCTGGGCATCCACGAGAAGTCGCCGCTTGGCATAGGTAGCGTCGCCGGATTGCCCGCGACTGATGATGCACTCGATGGCGAGCCGCGGTGGCTCATCGGTGGTGGCGTACACGCCGAGCTGCGGATTGCCATTGACGACGGCCGATGGCCCCAGGACAGCCCGCGCGGCGCGATCCGTCGCCGCCATCAGATCGACGGGCAACGCGGAGGATGGGGTCCATCCGTTGAGATCCTGCAGGTCGGCGGCTGCGAGCACGATCGCTGGTGTGTCGCCTGCGCTTGCCAGAAGTGTGAGGGTCCGATCAAAGACAGGGAGGCCTTCGATGTGCTGCTGGTACCGGAACCGACGGAACTTCGGAAGGCCGGAATCGGGATCGTGCATCATGGCCAGGCCATCGTCTGGATCCAACAGCGTCAAGTGATTCGGTGTCTGGCCCCAGATGTCGGAGAGGTCGTCGATGCACTGCCCGGCCGCTTCGGCAGGGGTCCGACCATACGCCAACGGCTTGCCGTAGACGCGATCGATGCGGCCGTCTTCGGACAGGTGCACGCGGGCCGCAGGGGCTACGTCTAGCACATGGGCCATGGGTGAAGGCGCCGTGGAGGCCATGATCGCGGAT
>CAYQJN010000064.1:0-12187 GCA_964417845.1 uncultured Isosphaeraceae bacterium | reverse complement strand
AGGTGGCCTACAAGGAAACCATCACGAGCAAGGCCGAAGGGCATCACCGGCACAAGAAGCAGTCGGGTGGCTCCGGGCAGTTCGGCGAGGTGTACCTGCGGGTGGAGCCCGCGGATGAGACGTCCGAAGGGCTGGTAGACGGTCTGGAGTTTGTGGATGACACCTTTGGCGGGTCCGTGCCGAGGCAGTTCCTGCCGGCGATTGAAAAGGGCGTGCGCCGCGTGATGTCGGAGGGGGCGATCGCCGGATACCCGCTCCAGAACATCAAGGTGTCTGTCTATGACGGTAAGCACCACCCTGTGGATTCCAAGGAAGTGGCGTTTGTGACCGCGGGTCGCAGGGCGTTCATCGACGCCGTGCAAAAGGCGGCGCCGGTGCTGCTGGAGCCCTTCGTGAAGCTCGAGGTCACGATCCCGGCCAGTTACATCGGTGACATCTCCTCCGACCTCTCGGGTCGCAGGGGTCGGATTCAGGGCACCGACATGCTTCCAGGCGATCAGGCGGTCGTGCAGGCCGAGGCACCACTTTCGGAAGTGATGACGTACGCCAATCAGCTCAAGTCGATCACGGGCGGTGCGGGCAGTTACGTCATGGAGTATTCCCATGACGAGAACACGCCGCCGAACGTGCAGGCCGATGTGGTGGCCTCCTTCAATCCGCAGGAAGACGACGACTGATCTGCCACGAGGTACCCTGTCCTCATGCATGTGAGGCGATGTGACCCGGCGACGACCCTGCCCGTCGAAATGGACGGTGCTCAGGGCGTGTCAATGGAGGTGATGGTCGGCCGGGAGTCGAACGCGCCGAACTTCGCCATGCGACACTTCGTCGTGGCGCCCGGGGGGCACACCCCGAGACATCACCATCCGTTTGAACACGAGGTGTATGTGGTCGAAGGGACGATGACGGCAGAGTGCGATGGTGAGACTCGCGAGGTATCCGGCGGCGACGTGCTGTTTGTTCCGAGCGAGGCGGTCCACCAGTTCGTCAACACGTCACCGTCGCCGGCCCGGTTTCTGTGCCTCGTGCCGATGGAGTCCGACTGCGGTGACGCAGTGCCGGGGAGCTGATCGGTGGGCACCGTGACAGACGGACATCGCTGGGCCGGAGGCTGGAGCATGCTGTTGCTCGCGGTCTCGGTGACGGCCCTGGTGGTCGGGCTGGCCTTCCTTGGCGCGTCGTGGGGCCTCGTCATGACGATTGCCGGTGGACTTGCCGCGGCGGTGTGCTGCGTCGGCGTGCTGCTCGCTAGGCCGAGCATCGCCTTCATCGGGCTGCTCGTCTGCGGATGTGGTGGTCTGGTCGCTGCAGGGTTAGCGAGTCCGCAGTCCACATGGGCCCAATCGGCGCTGACGGTGGGGCTCCTCGGTGTGGTGGGGCTGGGGTTGCTTGGTGCCTTTCGCATGCTGGCCTCGCCCAGAGGTGCTACTGGCACGAGCAATGCCGAGCGGATGCTGGGACAGATTCTCGAAGCGTCCATGCTCAGTGATACGGCAAAGCGGATCATCTACCGCGACCGGGAAATGGCGCTGCTGCGTCGGACGATCGAGGAAGACATCGAACGAGGCGACTTCAACGCGGGACTCGTGCTCTGCCGCGATCTTGAGCGCCTCTTCGGATACTCCGAAGAAGCTGAGCAGCTTCGCAATCGTGTACTGCTCGCGCGTAACAGCCAGTTGGCCGCGCGGATCGACGAGGAAGTGCGGCAGGTCGAAGGCATGCTCGAGAGTGGCGAGCTGGAAGACGCTGAGACTGCGGCCGCGAGGCTCCACCGGATGTACCCGGATTCGCCGGGCCTGCATGGCGTCGAAGCTCGGATTCGCGCCGCGCGGCAACAGGTTAAACGGGAGTTGAAGCAGCAGTTCATCAATGCGTCTTCCCGAGGGGACACTCAGGGCGCCATGGAGCTTCTGAGGCAACTTGATCGTCAGATCGGCCATGCAGAGGCGGTCGATGTGCAGGAGGCAGCGGCCGAAGTCATTGCGCAGCATCGTGAAGCGCTGTCAGTTCGGTTCAAACTGGCCGTCAGTGATCACCGCTGGGCCGAAGCGGTCGAAGCTGGCTCAGAGATCATCAATCAGTTTCCAAACGATCGAATGGCCGCGGAGGTTCGGGGCATGATAGACCGGCTTCGGGAGCGTGCGGCAACGGCGTCGAGTGGATCGGAAGGTGCATCGTGAAGGGCCTGATCACTTGTGCATTGGCCGGAGTCGTCGCCATGGGCGGCGGATGTGTGACCGAGGACTTTGATGACATTGGACGCATGTTCGATGTACCCACACCCACGCAGGCAGCCCGCTGGGCACTCGATCAGCATGACCCGGACCGACGTCGGGAAGGGTTGGTGCTCCTCTCCAATGCCACGTTTGGTGGTGCCGAGGTCTATGTTTCTCTGTATCGCGACTACGTGGACAATGATCCGAATCCGCTCGTCAAGGCTGCTGCCATTCAAGCGCTTGCCAGGCATGGGACTCCTGAGGATGCACTGCTGCTGGCACCATGGGCAAGTCCGAGCGTGACAGACAGTGCGACGATCCGGCGTGCGGCGGTGCAGGGGCTGCAGCGTCTGCACAACCCGGATGTGGTCGGAGTGCTGGTCGAGTCGGCACTGAACTGGGATGAGGAAGGCGAGGTTCGCAGCGCCGCGTGCGTGGCCATGGGCCAGTATCCGGAAGACCGGGTCGTCCAGGCGCTTATCACCGCACTCGATGCGCGAGAGCTGGCCATCAACGTGTCCGCTGCAGAATCGCTCAACATGCTGACGGGCATGTCGTTCGGCATGGATCTCAGTGCGTGGCGGACGTGGTACACGTCGGCCATGGCGCAGGGGAACGCGTTCGCGGGGCAACGCGCCTATCACTACCCGACGTATTGCCGCGATGCGGTTTGGTGGGAGCATCTGGCGTTCTGGCTGGATGAGAAGCATGAGCCCTCCCTGCGCCCGATCGGACTCAGGGCGGAGGCGGCGCCGCGGACATGGGACGATTTCGGCGAGTCAGCCTCACCCACCTCTTCTGGCGGTGCATCCAGTGACGTGCCATCCGGTGAGGCAGACCGGGCCGGCGATGGCTGAGAAGGCAGCAGCCGCTGGCGGAGAGTCGCAAGCGGGTGAGATCAAATCCGGGCCCTTGGTTGGTCGGTCACTTGGTGCTGCCATGATGCTGGTGGGTCTGCCCGTGCTTCTCCAGCAGTTGCTCGGCGCGACGGTTGGATTGGTGGACAAGATGCTCGCCGGGGGACTTGATGCCACCGTGGTGATGCCGGCGATGGACGGTCTCGGAGTCGGGTCATACGTCGGTTGGTTCATCGGCATCGCGATGTCAGGCCTGGGGATCGGCGGTCAGGCCATTATTGCAAGGGCCATGGGACGCGGAGATCGGCGGGAAGCCGCCCGGGCGTTGGGGCAGGCGGTCGGTCTCAGCGCGGTCTGGGGCATCGTTGTCGGCGTGACCGCGTGGTGCGGCGCGCCAGGAATGGCGGCGCTGTGTGGACTTGACGGTGGGGCGGCTGCCTACCTGGTTGACTACGTCAGAGTGCTTGCATGCGGCATGCCGTTCTGTGGGCTCATGATGGTTGGCGCCATGTGTCTGGCCGGGGCGGGGGAGACTGTGCGCCCAGCCCTGATCGCGGTGGCGGTCAATGCGGTCAACGTCGGGTTCAGTTGGGTGCTCTCCGGTGCCGCGCTTCGGTTGCCAGGTGCCTCCGTGAGCAACCCGTTCTCATTCGACTACGAGGTTGGCGGCATCGCTGCTGGCACCGCCGCGGGGTATGCGGTGGGGGGCGTTCTCACGGTGGTGGTGCTGATCCGTGGAGTGAGAGACCTCAGGCTTCAGGTGCGTGATCTGATTCCGTTTCGGTCGATGATCGACAGAGTCGTTCGCATCGGGCTACCAAACTTCTTTGAGGGCATTTCGATGTGGTCGGCCAATCTTGGTGTGCTGACCATCATCGGCTACATCGCCGGTCGGGAAGTCCAAACGGCGATCGCAGCGGCCAGCGGCGCGGCTTCAACGATCGAGCCGACGGCAGGTGAGGGGCTCGCCGGCGCGCACATCATCGCGGTACAGTGGGAGTCATTCAGTTTTCTTCCAGGCTTTGCCATCGGGACGGCAGCAGCGGCGCTCGCTGGGCAGTTTCTGGGAGCGGGCAATCTCCAGATGGCCAGGCGGGCCGTCGTCGTGTGCACGGCGACGGCGGTCGTGTTGATGGGCACGCTGGGGGTGGTCTATATGATTTGGGGACGGCCGCTGACGGCGCTGGTGAGCGGTGAGCAGCGACATCTGTCGCTTGTTCCAGAGTTGCTCTTCATTTGCGGCACGACGCAGGTGTTCTTCGCCGTGTCGATGGTCGTTCGGCAGGCACTTCGAGGGGTTGGGGACACCGTGTGGACCTTTGTGATCACCACCGTGTCCTGCTACGGAATCCGCCTTCCAGCGGCGTGGATTTTCGGGGTCGTGCTCGATCTCGGTCTGATCGGCGTATGGATCGGTCTCTGCGGCGAACTGGCAATCAGGGCGTGCCTCTTCACGGCACGGTTCCTGCACGGTGGTTGGGCCATCAGAAAGGTCTGACGGGGCCTCCACTCCTGACCATCAACCCGAACCTGACAGGGGTCACTCGGATTCCGAGGCGGTGGCAGGATCTGGTTCGGGGGCAGGTTCCGGTGCGGGGGTGGGCGCGGGAGAGGCGGCCTTGGCTGCGGACGCCTTGATGCGATCGATCTTCGATTTGTCCGGCGCGAGGATCAGGGTCATGCGCCTGCCTGCCATGCGTGGCGTCAACTCGACACGCGAAATGTCGGACAACTGCTCGATCACGTCGGCCATGCGCTGATTGCCGCGCTCCTTGTGCAGCATCTCCCGGCCTCGGAAGTTCTGGACAATCTGCACCTTGTGCCCGTCCATCAGGAACTTTCTGGCCTGTTCCATTCTGATCGCGATGTCATGGGGATCGATCTTCATCGACCGGCCGAGGCGCACTTCCTTCATTTCGGCCGCCTTGGACTTGGCGCGATTGGACTTTTCCTTCTTCGACTGCTCGTAGCGATACTTGCCGAAGTCCAAGATGCGGCAGACCGGTGGGTCTGCTTCGGGGGAGACTTCGACGAGGTCAAGACCGGCCTCGGCGGCCATCTGCTGAGCGTCCCGGACGTCTACGACTCCGACCATCTGTTCGTTGTGATCGATCAGTCGGATAGGAGACTTCCGGATCTGATCGTTGATGCGGGGGAGTTTGCGGATGTTCTCCTGCTGTCCGAAGTAGCGTCGTCGGCGGGCGATGGTGTGATCTCCTCAGCAAATCCTGGATGAACGGCGACCACCAGCCTCGGTGGGCTGGGCGTCGTGTTGATGATGGGGACGCACGAGCGAGCGACGACTCATGCGAAGTAGTCGTCAGATCGGGTCGATTGGCTCGGCATGCAGGCTCGCTCCGGGAGTGGACAATCCACTGAAGTCCGCAGGCTACCTCCCCGGTGCATCCGAATCAAGGCGAAACACCCTCCGCGAGGGCCTCCTCAGGCGTGTCATCTGCGAAGAGGGCCCGGACCGGGCCATCTCGGCGGTCGGTCACTTCGCTGTTCAGGGCGGATGCGAAGTCTCCGAGTGGCACCGCCCCGAGGTCGCGCTCGGTCCCCCGTGCCCGCACACT
This sequence comes from uncultured Isosphaeraceae bacterium, assembly GCA_964417845.1. Taxonomy (GTDB): domain Bacteria; phylum Planctomycetota; class Phycisphaerae; order Phycisphaerales; family SM1A02; genus UBA12567. Next base: position 6,538 of record CAYQJN010000064.1, on the reverse strand, counting down.
GACGGTGCCGGCCTCGGCGTCTCGCGGTCCCACGATCAGCAGATAGGGGATGCGTTTCTCGGCTGCGGCGCGAATTCTGGCCTGGAGTCGTTCGGCTCCGTCGCCGAGTGTCACGCGACGGCCAGCGGCGGCCAGCGTCTGGTGCACCTTGGCGGCGTACTCGGCCGACTTGTCACTGACCGGCAGGACTCGCACCTGCTCTGGTGCCAGCCAGGTCGGGAATGCGCCAGCGAAGTGCTCGATCAGGAATCCGATGAACCGTTCCATGGAACCGAACGGGGCCCGGTGAATCATCACCGGACGGTGGGGCGCATTGTCTGGTCCGATGTAGGAAAGATCGAACCGCTCTGGGAGGTTGTAGTCGACCTGCACGGTTCCGAGTTGCCATCGCCGTCCAATGGCATCCTTGACGACGAAGTCGACCTTCGGGCCGTAGAAGGCAGCCTCGCCCTCCTCGGCCGACCAGGCAACGCCGAGCGATTCCGCTGCGGCACGGCATGCGGATTCGGCCCTGTCCCAGTTGGCAGGTTCGCCAACGTACTTGGTGCCATCTGGATCTCGAAGTCCGACGCGGACATCGAAGTGATCGATGCCCAGTGTGTCAAATATGATCTGCACGAGTTCAAGGCACCCCCGCACTTCGGCGGCGACCTGATCTTCCGTGCAGAAGAGGTGGGCGTCGTCCTGTGTGAATCCCCGCACCCGAAGCATGCCGCCGAGTTCCCCGGACTGTTCGTACCGATACACGGTGCCGAATTCGGCAAGACGAACGGGAAGATCGCGATAACTGCGCCGCTCACTTGCGAAAATCCGAATGTGCATCGGGCAGTTCATCGGCTTGAGGAGGTATCCGTCCAGGTCTCCGTCCTGCAGCCTGTTGGAGAGATCACCGCACGAGCATCCCTCGGTGACCAGCCCCCGCATTTCGTCCGGATCGACGATGGGTGGGTATTGGCTGTCCTGGTAGTAGGGGAAGTGGCCTGATGTGCGGAACAGATCAAGCTTGCCGATGTGCGGCGTGAAGACCTGGTCATAGCCCTGCCGCGTCAACGCTTCTCCAATGAAGTCCTGCAACTCCTGGCGAATGATCGCACCGGCAGGCGTCCAGAGAACGAGCCCCTGGCCGACCATGTCATCGATCTTGAAGAGTCTGAGTTGCCGGCCGATGACTCGGTGGTCTCGTTTTCTGGCTTCTTCAAGGCGCTCAAGATATGCCTTGAGCCGCTTCGAATCCGTGAAGGCAGTCCCATACAACCGCGTGAGGCTGTCCGATGATGCATCGCCGTGCCAGTAACTGGCTGCTACCGACATCAACTTGACCGCGCCGACCCGACCAGTCGAAGGCACATGCGGCCCACGGCACAGATCACTCCAGTCCGTGCCGGGCGTGCCGGTGGTGTACCAGCTCAGCGCCGTGGATCCGCCCGAGATCGCTCGCTCTGCGTTGTCAATCTTGTATTTGCTGCCTTCATCCTCCAGTCGCTGCATGCCCTCATCGAGGTTGGCCACTGACCTTGTGAAGGGGCGATCTTCCTTCACGATGGCCTGCATGATGCCTTCGATCTTCTCAAAGTCATCCGAGCTGATCGCCGTTCCTTCAGGTAGTGCGATGTCGTAATAGAAGCCGTCTTCGACCGGTGGTCCGTAGACCAGTTGGGCGTCCGGGATGACCTGTTGTACCGCCTCCGCCATGACGTGCGCGGCGCTGTGCCGGACCAGCCAGAGCGCGTCCGGGTCGCATTCGGCGTCTCCTCGAGGAGGCGTGATGAGTGACATGGTTGCGTCCGCCTCGATGAGGTGGTCGAGGCCGACCAATTCGTCATTGACGCGAGCGCCGAGCGCCGCCTTGGCCAGCCCCGGCCCGATGTCGCGGGCGACATCGCCGGGGGTCACAGGGTGGTCAAATGACCGGGATGAGCCGTCTGGAAGTGTGATCGTCGGCATGCTTCGAGTCCATCGCCTCAGTTGGAGAAGAATTCCTGTTGTCCCGGATCGTCTTTGGGCCGCGCCTGAAGGCTTGAGACTTCGGACGCCAACTCGGTCAGCGAAGTGAAGCCGTGGTACTCGCTGGCATACCTCAGGTACGAGATCTCATCGAGTGTGCGCAGTCTGGCGGCGACCCGTTGCCCAATCTCAAGACTCGGGACTTCGCGGTCAAATGCCCGGCGGACCTCCCGCTCGACCTCCTCCACGATGTCCTCCTTGGCGGCTTCCGACACAGGCCGTTTTCCGCAGGCCGCCAGAATGCCCCTCAGGATGCTCGCTCGATCGAAGGGCACGCGTGAGCCGTCTTTTTTGACGACAACCAGCCGCCCCGAAGATTCGCACCGCTCATAGGTCGTGAATCGCGCGCCGCATCGCTGGCACTCCCGGCGACGTCGCACGACATGCCCGCCGTCTGAACCGCGGCTGTCAATGACCTTGTCATCGTCCTGATTGCACCTTGGGCAGATCATGGGTCTGCGGCCATGGTACCCCGCCCGATCGGTCGGGCGTGCCTACTTGACCAGTGCCTCGCGTGCGTCCTGACCGGTGTACAGGATGCGGAGGCAGCCCTGACACTGGACGATCTCGTCGGGGCGGCCCGTCACGCGATTGACGATGTCAAACGGGAGATGCACGTTGCATGTATCGCACGCGTACTCCCGACGGCGTTTGTCGATGAGCTCGATGCTTGCCATCGCCTCGCCTTCAAAGTCGTCCGACAACTGGTCGAAGAGTGCCTGGACATCGCCCGGGATGGACGCGGCCTTGGCGGCTCGCTCCGTCTCGAGTTCATCAAGTGAATCCTGGATTTCCTCCCGGCGGGCCGTGAGCTCCGTCTCGGCGGCTTCAACGATCTTCTTCCGCTCGGTCGTCTGCTCGTCAAGCTCACTGATCTCGCCGTCGAGCTGCTCGATGCCGCTCATCTCCGAGAGTGTCAGCTCGTCAATCTCCCGGCGCTTGTCCTTGAGATTGTTGACCTCGTTGAGGACCGCGTGATACTGCCTGGTCGTGGAAGCGGCGTTCAGTTCCTCTCGCAGCTTCTCGACTCGTTCGTCAATGCCTGCCGCTTCGGTTTCCAGATTGCCGGCATGAGCCTGCCGCTGACGCTTTCGCGTTTCGAGTTCGTCTCGGCGGTCTGTCAGCGTGCCGAGTTGGCGCTGCTGCATGTTGAGGTAAGTCTCAGCGCTGTCGACTCGGGATCGCAGGCTTCGCAGACGGCGCTCCACGTCAAAGAGCGCGAGCAGGTCTTCAGTCAGCGTCATGGGGCACTCCGGCAAAAACAGGATCAATTCGTCAGTGTAACAGGAGAAGCCGCGAGCACCCCTGGTGCTTTCCGCGAATCAGACAGTCAGGACAAGCCATGCGACTGGTGCCGCCAGCAGCGGGGAATCGAGCACATCCATCACACCACCCATGCCCGGAAGGGATGCAGCGCTGTCCTTGACGCCGGCATCCCGCTTGATCAGGCTCATGCACAGGTCACCGGCCTGCCCGAAAACCGCCAAGGCAGCCCCGAGAATCAGGGCGCGGCCCAGCTCGATCTCACGAAACCCTTCGGCCGCGAGCCACCAGGAGAGGAGCACGGCAACGGCCATGGCCATCACGATGCCACCAATGAACCCTTCAATCGTTTTGCCGGGGCTGAGCCAGGGAATGAGTTTGCGGCGTCCCACACTCATGCCAGTGAAGTAGGCCCCGATGTCGCAGGACTTGGTGATGAGCACCACCGCTGCGATCCACCAGGCCGAGACGTCCTGCCTGAGGAACAGGTAGAACCCAAGTAGCCCGCCGAGGTACAGCGTCATAGTGACCGTGGCCGATGCATTCGCTGGCACGTTCGTGATCCGCTGGCCTCGAACGCCGTCGCAGACGGCGGCGAACCATGTGGCGACAAGGACCAGAAGTGGCCAGGCCGGGGCGGTGATGCCTCCCGCCACGCCCCAGGTCGAAATGAGCAGGGCCCAACTGCCGCCGACGACCAGCAGCGGGCTGCTGTCTCGTCCGGCCGCTGAAGCGATGGCGCACAACTCACGGCCCGCCGCCGCGGTCGCGATCAGACAGAGTGCCAGCAGGCCAAGCCCGGCGGGAAGGCGTACCTCGGAGCCCAGAAGATCAGACGGAAGCCACGCGTCCAGCCAGACGACCGCCAGCAGCAGGGCGATCAGCAGGGGGCCTGTGACAAGACGGGCCTTCAGCATGCGCCGACCAATCGTCCCGGGCATGCCTCGACACCGCCCGCCATCGAGCGAACACAGGTGAAGCCGCGATGCGCCAGAAAGCGGCACATGATGCGGGATCGCCGACCGGTCCTGCAATAGACCACAATGACACGCTCGCGTGCGGGATCCAGTTCGGCCGCGCGGTGCGACAACTCCTGCAGCGGAAGCGAGCAGGCGCCGGGAAGATGTCCGGTTGCGAACTCGGGTCTGGTTCGGCAGTCCACGATCACCAGGTTTTCGAATCGACGCTGCAGGACATCGATCTCGCCTGGGGTCACCTCCCAGGGGTCCTGCTGGTCTTGGTCGACATCACTGGTCGATGGCATGTGGCGATGGTATCTCCAAGCGGGTCGGCCGCGGGGAGTCGGCGTGCGGCTACTCCGTGTCGGCGTACTCGGTCAGGATGTCTGCGATCGTCTCTTCGCTGAACCCGCGGCGGGCCAGCCTTCCGCCGAGCCGACGTAGTGCCGTCGCAGGTGCCAGGTGGTGCAGGTCCCTCCAGAAACCGGCTGCCGCCTGGCGAGCGTCCTCTTCAAGATCATGGCCCGAGAGCGCCCGTTCAACGGCTGCTTCGATGTCATGCTCGGTGAATCCGCGCGTTCTGAGGGCTGCTCGAAGCCTGGAAGGTGCCGCCGGTCCACGGCGGAGCAGTTCTTCCGCAATGGCCAGCGCCATGCGTTGGTCATCGATCAGACCCTCGGTCGCGAGATCGTCCAGCACATGCTCGAGATCCTCCGGCGTGTGGGCATGCCGGGCCAACCGGCCTGCCAGCCGCTGACGACTCGCAGGCGTACGAGCCTGTGAGCGAAGGGCTCGCAACCACAGGGCCGTGATGCGATCGGAAACGACCAGCGCTGCGCGGACGTGCTCGTTGAGTTCGGTCCCTTCAGCCACCGGCAGCGCGGTGACATCCTTGACGCGGATACAGGCGATGCAGTCCTGGCCGCTCATGACCTGGCGAATGCCGGGGTGGCGGGGATCTGGCTTGACTTCGGTGATGATGGCCATGGTCACGGGTGAGGAAGATCCTGTTGCAACTGCGCCAGTTCAGCCACAGCCTTCTCATCCTCGAGGGACTCGGCGCAGTGAAGGCCCTCGCTGGCTGCCTGCATCGCCTCGGCGCGGCGTCCGATGGCGGCGAGTGACCTCGCTCGATGAAAATAGGCGTAGGGTTGGTCCGCGTCCTGTTCCAGGGACCGTTCAAGGTGGGCGGCGGCGGCCTCATGGGCACCCGTTGAGGCGTACTCCATGCCCAACGCATACAGACAGAAGGCGTCGTTTGGATCGCGTGCAAGCATTTGCTGCAACTGTTCGATTCGGTCAGCCATGCCGCGGTGTCCTTCCTCCAACTCGACGTATCCTCTCGGTCATGTCGACTGTGGCGAGGATCATCCTATCGACGATTCCGATGGTGCTGAGCGGGTGCGCCTCAACGTGGAAGGCCGCGCCGCCGCCGCCGCCCAGAACTGAGTCCATTGTTGTGGAGCATGAGTCCGACGGGGCGCATGGTCCGATGGTCGTGCATGGTGAGGCGTGGTACCAGGCCTGCGGCCGCGTGCTGCTGGTGCTTGACGATCACGGCGAAGAGATGGGGCGGCTGCCACTGGCCGAGGCAGGTACTTCGCGGCCAATCATGGATATGGCGTTGACCGGGGACACGCTCGCTGTCCTGCTGGGTGATCGCGAGGTCGTGATGATTGACGTCTCCTCGCCTTGGCGGCCGGTGGAGGATGACCGGATTGAAGGCACCGACATCGGTATGTGGCCAACGACGCTGGCCACCCTGGACGGGGACGTGGTCGCGATCGGACCCGGCGGCGTACGGTCACTCGAAGGTCGGCACCTCCTGCGGAGTGACGAGGCCGACGTCTCTGACATCGTGAGTCACCGGGGGCGGGTGCTGTATGTCAGCGGGCGGAGGATCCACCGAAGAGCGGGAGGTGCCTACGTCGGCACCGCGTCAGACCTGGAGTTGGCTCCACCACACCCCGCCATCCCCGAAGGCGCCTTTCTCTTTGCGCGGCAGGAGCGAACTGGAACACTGGTCGGGATCCTCGGGGAAGACTGCCGTGAACTTGATCCCTCCACCTGGACGACCAGCGTGGCCGGCCGAATCCGCGGCATGCGGCCGCGCGGCGGGCAGGTGTTGGTGGTGGGCGAGGATGGCCTGAGCGTGCTCCGTATGACGCACGAAGGACTGATTCATGAGTGGGCGTGGACCTGCCCCGATATCGAAGATGCCACCTGGCTGGGCGATGGTCGCATTGCCGTCAGCGGCGGATTTGGCAGGGCCGTGATCCATGTCGGTGATCACGCTGTGACCCACTGGCATG
>CAYQJN010000063.1:0-12198 GCA_964417845.1 uncultured Isosphaeraceae bacterium | reverse complement strand
GGGCGGGGGGGGTGCGCCTCAGCCCCCCAACCCGGCCCCCCCCTGTCGGGGGGCGCCCACGCAAGAATCACACACTGGGATCACTCGACGTAGTCAAACGTGACCCGCCGCGGAAGGAAGATGCTGTCGGTGAAGTAACGCCAGCCGTCGGGGGCGGCGCCATTGCCCTGGGCGAAACAGAACTTGTTGGTCCCGTTCCAGGTCTGCTCACCGTTGTTGTTGTTTGAGAACGCGAGGAAATTGTCTGCGGCGCCATGACCTTCCGTATTGGAGGCATAGTCCGGCGTCCACTCCTCGGTGAACTCACAGCGATACATGTCGTCGGGCATGGGGCCGATGTAGCCGCCGGTTGACTCCATGCCGGCGTAGTGCTTGAACTTGAGGTAGTTGTCAAGCTGCACGACCTTGCCGTCGTTGGTGTAGGCGTGGCCCTGCCACACATTCTCGGGGCCGATCTGCTCGAGCATCCGGGAGTTGAGGTGGCCCGCATCGCTGGCATTGACGGTGCCCTGAGACGTCAACTCGGTGGACCAGTTGTCGGAGGTACCCGACGTCGTCGTGCCGCGGGTCGCCAGAAGCGGGAAGATCTGCGTCGTGACGGTTTTCCAGCGGCCGTGCCGACGGCCGACGAGCGTCTGGTTGGCATACGAGGCGTGATCAGCCTTGTCATCCTCCAGCTGCGTGTAGAACCGCGTGTCCCAGAAGCCAGTGGGCTCATCCTGGGTTCGGGTGTTGGTGTCGCCGGGGTCGAAGTCGCCATAGGCATAGGGCTCGATCGCGCCGGTGTGCTCTTCGACCTGACCCTTGACGCCAGCAAGGGGGTTGGTGTCGACGGGGCTGATGCACGCCTCGGGGACGATGTAGTCCATCATGATCAGGGCTGAGTAGAGATTCTCGGTCGAGTCCCACGGCTTGCCTTCGAGGCCCTTGCCCCGCATGTAGCCATAGTTGTTGCCACGGCGGACATAGTCGCATCGTGCGACGAGGCTGGGCCGAAGGAGCTGATCCTGGAAGTCGGCTGCCGAGTTGGTGAGGGCCTTGCCGAGGCCGCCGATCACGCCTTTGTCGTGCGTGGCGCGGGCATTCCGCATGGCAGACGACAGGGCGGGCATGAGAAGGGCCATGAGCAGGCCGATGATGGCGACCACGATCATCAACTCGACGATCGTGAAGCCACGTGAAGTGCGATGTGTTCGCTGCATGAGTGAAGTACTCCTGAGAAGCAAGAACTCGTGAGGTATGTCTATCAAGTAACAAGAACGAAATAGCCGGTCATGGCTGACGCCACCACGATCTGGTGACGGAAAACAGAGCGGATGCGGGAGGGCCCGCTGGCCGTCGAACTGGCGGGGCGATTGCTCACTGAGTAGTTTCAGTGGCGAATGCCGCACGAGAACGCCACCCGCCTGCACGCAGATTCGGGTTGAATCGTGCGAAGACTCGAACAGGATCGCGGTTGACACCGCGGCCGGTTCAGGCGGGGGGGCTGAGATGTCGACCGGGGCGCCGAATGATCATGTCCAATGTGGACGAGCCGAAACGGCAATGAGAACGGGATAGAACCTGTATATATGAAGCGACGTCGTCGCCCGGTCTGTCGGTCAGGCCGACCCCCCAAGCCTACTGGGTCTCATGGGGGAGTCAAGGGCCCGAGCCACCTTGTCTTCGCAGGAGCACACCCCATGGATTCACCCGAATCTCGGCTTGAGCAACTTGGAATCGCACTTCCGGATGCCCCGGCGGCCGTGGCGGCCTACCAGCCTGTCCGGTGCGTCGGCTCGATGGCCTTTGTCAGCGGCCAGATTCCGATCCGCGACGGTTCCCTTCAGGCTGTCGGCCGGGTTGGGGAGGGCGTGAGTCCGGAAAAAGCTGTCGAGGCAGCCCGCCTGTGTGGCATCAATGCGCTGGCGGCCCTGCGGGGTGCCCTTGGAGGCAGCCTCGACCGGGTTGCGGGCATCATTCGCGTCGGGGTGTTTGTGGCGGCGCCGAGCGACTTTCAGGGGCATCCTGCGGTCGCTGACGGAGCGAGCAGACTGTTTCTGGAGGTCTTTGGCGACGCTGGCCGGCACGCCCGGGCGGCCGTGGGGGCTCCTTCACTCCCATTGGGGGTGCCTGTCGAGGTCGAGGTCTTGGCAGAGATTCACCCCTCGGACTGACTCTCGCTCGCCGTCTCAGTCGATTCCGACATCCCGAAGGCCGTCGCTGAGGCCGGCGGTCAGGTTCGGGGCCCCTACAGGGCCGCGATGACGAATATGAGAACCAGTAGGATGGCGTTCAGGATGACGCTGGCTACCAGGACGGGGTTGGCGCTCGATCCGCCGCCTTTAGACTTCTCCCGGATGGCGACCGGCTCCTGCGGGGCCGTGACCTGCACGGCGAGGCTCGCCAGATCGAGTTTGGGCCTGGCGAAGGTGGGCTCATCTCCGCGACCGACCTGCTCAAGATCCTGAATGAGGTCGGCCACATTGCGATAACGATCTGAGCGGTCCTTGGCGAGCATCATCTCGATGACCTGGCAGAAACCGGCCGAGAGAGATGGATTGGCCTGATCCGGAGGGCGGAGCTCTGACTTCAGATGCTGGCGCATCACATCGCTTGGGTTCTTGCCCGTGAAGGGAACGTGTCCGGTCACCATGTGATACGCCGTGGCGCCCAGTCCGTAAATGTCGGCGGGTGGTCCGATGTTGAGTTCGCCTCGGATCTGCTCAGGACTGATATAGAAGGGCGTGCCATAGGCCCGCCCTTTCTCCTGTTCTGCGGCTTCGGTGTCATCCAGATTCCGCGCCAAGCCGAGATCAGCCACTTTGACCTGGCCACTGTTGGTGATCATCAGGTTCTTCGGTTTGATGTCACGGTGAACAAACCCCTTCTCATGCGCGTGCTGGAGTGCCCGTGCGGACTGAAGCAGGATGTCGATGGCTTCGTCTTCAGCGATCCTGCGGGACTGCTGAATGCGGTCGTACACGGTGTCACCTTCCACATACTCCATCACGAAGAAGTGGTGGTCACCTGCCTGACCCACGTCATAGGCCTGGACGATATTGGGATGATTGAGCCGCGCTGCGGCCTTCCCTTCCTTCTTGAATCGTTCGATGAAGCCCTTGTCGTCTGAGTATCGACGAGGAAGCACCTTGATGGCGACCATCCGGTTCAGGCTGACCTGCTCGGCGAGCATGACGGTGGCCATGGCACCTGCGCCGAGCTTGCGGACGATCTTGTACCCGGGAATCTTCTGGCTGGACTTGCTCGCTTCAAAGTCCTTGCGGAGCCGATCCAGTTGCCGTTCGGTGAGAAAGTCCTGCTCGAGCAACAGGTCCGAGAGCGTTCGCTCGCCAGCTTCTTCATCCAGTTGGGCGCGGCATTGCTCGAGTTCGTCTTCGGTGACCAGTCCGGATGCCAGCACACGCTTGCCCAGAACCGTGTCGAATCCACCGGTGGTTGATCCGGCCTGCGACTCAGAGGCTGGTTTGGCGACCAGACCGTCCGTGGAGCCCGGGTCCTTCCGCTTGAGCTTCGGTGCGGGGGCGTCGGAGTCGGCCAGCGCCGGAACCTCGTCTTCGGGCGGATTGGTTGGTTGGGGGAGTGTCATGTGGTCCGTGGCTGCTCCGGAAAGGGCAAGCAGGGCAGTATGATCGTCACCGCGGAGTCTGGCCAGTCCCTATCTGGACTTTCTCTCAGTGACACCACGCATGGCGGGCACCATACCAGTACATCGCATCCTCCTTGTCAGGCCCAGCGCCTTGGGCGATGTCTGCCGAACGGCCCCGGTCCTGGCAACCCTTCGGGCTCGCTGGCCGGATGCGGAGATCCACTGGGTGGTGCAGCAGGAGTTCGTCGGAGCGATCGAGGCGCATCCGGCACTGACCGGTGTCATCCCCTTTCCTCGCACGAGGTTCCGCCGGCTCTGGGCCAGCCCGAGCAGAATCGCCAGCGTGATCAACTGGTATCGCCGGCTTGGGCGGGTGGAGGGTCCATGGGACGGGGGGATCGACTGCCTGGGGTTGGGGAGGACGGGGTTGATGCTCGGGGGCAGCCGAGGCAGGCGGCGAGTTGGAGACCGAGCCGCCCGCGAAGCCGCCTGGCTGGCGTGCACCGACCGCGTGCGTGTCCCGGGCGGGATCCACGAAGTCGATCGCATGCTGGCGTTGGTCGCAGCGGTGGATGCTGCGCCGGTGCACGATGCCCGGCTGTACGTCCCCGAGGAAGGATTGCGATCGTGGGCTTCGTGCCGGGCCCGCATGGAACTGGACCCTGGTCCGTACGTCGTGCTGGCGACCACCAGCAGGTGGGTCTCCAAGGCGTGGCCGCGGCAACACTGGGTGGAACTGGCGCAGGAACTGGTGAGGGAGACTCCGGCGACGTGGGTGGCGCTTCCCGGCGCACCGAGCGAAGCAGGCGAGGTGGCGGCGACGGCAAGCGCAATGAAGGCAGAGGGTGTGCCGGCCTGCCCGCTGGCTGGCAGGACCGATGTCGCGGCCATGATGGCCATGATCGATCAGGCAGCCTTGACCATTTCCAATGATTCGGCAGCGCTGCACATGGCCATGGGACTCGGTGAACGATGTGTCGGGCTCTTTGGTCCGACCGATCCGGCGATTGTGGGACCGTGGAGACGACCGGATCTGGCCATCCGGGCATCCCTGATGCCGGGGGAGCGGCCAGCGTACCGGGATGACTCGCTTGGATCGCGGATCATGCAACGGTTGCCGGTGGATGCCGTGGTCGAGCGGGCGCTCGACGTGCTCCGGTCTGGCGCATGAGCCGGGGAACCATCATCCTTGCGAGTCGTTCTCCACGGCGGCGAGGACTGCTCGAGGAGGCGGGCTGGTCGGTGGTCGTCGAAGTGGCGGATGTCGACGACGGGGAACTTGATCCGCAGGGCGTTACTCCGGCCGCGTGGACCACGGCGCTGGCCTGGATGAAAGCAGCGAGCGTGCGGGCCCGGCTCCGGCGGCAAGGCGTCACCCCGTCAGGGCCCATCGTGGCCGGAGACACCGTGTGCCTTCATGATGGAACCATGTTGGGCCAGCCCGGATCCCCCGATGAGGCAAGGGCCATGCTCCGTTCGATGCGATCGCAGTCGCACGACGTGTGGACGGGTGTCTGCGTGCTGCCGATCACCGGCGGCCGGCAGCTTGGGTCCGATGTGGCCCATGTGCACTGGGGACACATGGAGGATGCCGTCATCGAGCGCTATGTGCTGCCGGGGGCGTGGCGGGGCAAGGCTGGCGGTTACAACCTGCAGGACCGGATCGACGCAGGGTGGCCCATCCGGTATGACGGTGAGCCTTCGACGATCATGGGATTGCCCCTTCCGCTGCTGAACCGCCTTCTGGAGATCGACGCATCGTGAGTCCACTCCGTTCCCTGGCTTCGAAGGTCTATGCCGCTGCGATCACGCGTCGCAATCGTCGGTTTGACCGAGGTGAGCGTGTCGTGGACACGGGGTGGCCCGTCATCTCGATTGGCAATCTGACTCTGGGGGGAACCGGGAAGACCCCGATGGTCCAGCATGCTGCGTCCGTGCTCATGGATGCGGGCCATCGACCCGCGATTGTGCTGCGTGGGTATGGCGCCCGCCGTGGGGAGGACTCCGACGAGGCGATGGAGCACCGGGCCGCCTTGCCGGGCGTGCCGGTCATGGCTCAGCCAGATCGCGTGGCCGCACTGGCGACGCTGCGGCGAACGCATCCCGAGGTCGATGTCGTGTTGCTGGATGACGGGTTTCAACATCGGTTTGTCAAACGTTGCAGTGACATCGTGCTGATCGATGCGCGGCGGGTCCTGGACGAAGAGCGCGTCCTTCCAGCCGGGCGACTTCGTGAACCGCTGGCATCACTTGCCCGAGCGACGGATGTGGTCGTGACGCATGCGGACCAAGTGGACCAGGAGTTGAGCGAGCGTATCACTTGCTGGCATGGCCGTGAGCCGATTGCATGGACCCGGCACGCCTGGAGCGGCCTGACCGTGTACCGCGATGCTGTGGCGCGAAGTGAGTCGATCGAGCACCTGCAGGGCCTGACGCTCGTGACGCGACTGGGCGTGGCGCATCCAGAGGGCGTGCTGGATATGGCGCGAGCCTGCGGGGCGCGTGTCGGCGTCAACATGCGTGCCCGGGACCATGCGCGGGTGTCAGCATCGGAGTTGCGTGCCATGGCATCTGCAGCATGTGATGCGATTCTCGTGACGGCCAAGGATTGGGTGAAACTGGCACCACTGGTAGACTGGTCACGATTGGCGGTGCCTGTGATCGTGCCCACGCTCGCCATCGAGTTCGTCGCCGGGCGTGAGGCGTTTGAGAAACGTGTGTGTGACGCTGCGGCGACATCGAGAGAGGCCCAAAGTCGATGACTGATCTGTTGACAGCACTGGCAGGGTTCGGGGCCTTTCGGGTTCTGGTCGTCGGCGACTTCATGCTCGATGAAATGGTGCATGGCGATGCCTCGCGTCTGAGTCCCGATGCGCCGGTCCCGGTGCTGACGGTTGACCGCGTGGATCGCGTCGGGGGCGGATCGTCCAATGTGGCGTCCTGCCTGGCGGGCCTGGGGGGGCTGGTGCAGTGCTGCGGCGTGATCGGCGGCGATGCCGCAGGTGCGCACCTCAAGGCGGCGCTCGAGTCTGCGGGATGCGCGACGGACGCCATGGTGGTGGACCCCGACCGCCCCACGACCGTGAAACGAAATCTGGTTGGCCTGGCTCAGCATCGGCATCCTCAGAAGATGTTCCGGGTGGACATCGAGTCGTCGGCCCCGCTTGCGTCATCGTCCAGCGCCGAACTGGACCGGCACCTGGAGCAGGCGATCGGCGGTGTGCAGGCCGTGTGCATCGAGGACTACGGCAAGGGTGTCTGTACGGAATCGCGGTGTCGTCGGATCATGGAGTTGGCGGCTGCGGCAGGGATTCCCGTACTGGTGGATCCGGCCAATCGGGATGACTACACCCGGTACGCCGGCGCGACCGTCATGACGCCCAATCGGACCGAGGCAGCCCGCGCCTGCAGAGCGATGTCCGGGGCGCCCGACGCGCCAGCGGACATGGCGGGGGCGCTGGTTGAGGCGCTCGATCTGGAAGCGATCATCATCACGCTGGACCGCCATGGTGCGCTGGTGCTGGAGCAGGGTGAGACGCCGGTGGAGGTGCCGACGCGGGAGCGGACGGTGTACGACGTCACCGGAGCAGGGGACATGGTGCTTGCGGCGATCACGGCGGCCCGGGTGCACGGGCTCTCGTGGCAGGATGCAACGGTGCTGGCCAATGCGGCCGCCGGCCTGGAAGTGGAACAGTTCGGGGCCAATCCCATTCCGCTGGCGCAGGTGGCGCAGGAGGTCCTCCGCACACACAGCCCGGCCGAGGGCAAAGTGCGATCACGCCGCGATCTGCTGCTTGAACTGGCCGCCCACCGGGACGCCGGCCATCGCATCATCCTGACCAATGGCTGCTTTGATGTGATTCACGCGGGGCATGTGGCGTATCTGAGGGATGCGGCCGCTCAGGGGGATGTGCTGGTCGTCGGGCTCAATGACGATGCGCAGGTGCACGCGATGAAGGGGGCCGGACGTCCGGTGTATCCCTTCGCAGATCGAGCGGACATCCTGTCCGAACTCGCATGTGTGGACTACGTGGTTGGCTTTGAGACGCCCACAGCGCATGAGCTCATTGCAGATGTGACGCCTGACTTGTATGTCAAGGGGGGCGACTATTCCGTCGAGGAGATCGCCGAATACGACCTGCTCATCGAGCGGGGCATCAAGTGCAAGGTCCTGGCGCATCGTCCCGGTCTCGGGAGCAGCGACATTGTCGAGCATCTTCGGAGCACATGAACTGATCGCGTCGATGCCTGCTGGCGTCAGTCGCTGACGAAACTCAGAATGGCATCCGCAGCGGTGGCGGGGTCGGTGAGTGGCGACTCAAAGGCGATGCGAACCACATCAAACGTGTGCCGGACGTCGAGCCCCATAGGGTCGATGCCGACGACGCGGGGATCTGCGGCTTCGATGTCGAGCCGCCGCGAGATGGTTTTCGATACCAGTGCGTGGTGCTCGCGATTGAGGAGCCCACAGACCCGTGGCTCGATGGCGGCAAGCGGATTGGCCAGATGGAAGGCTTCGCCATCGATGATGGCCCCCCGGAATCGAGCCATATCGATCTCGGCGAGTGCCCATGAGCCCCAGGGTGGGGTCCCGTGGTAGATCTTCCAGCGGTCTGAATTGGATTCGGCACCCCCGATGGCCTCAAAGGGGGACAGCGTCACGCCGAGCTCGATGGCGGGATTGGCCTCATCAGGGATGGCCATGGCGCAGTCCAGGGCCTCAAACATCGCTGCAGACACTGATATGACCAGTCGGCCGCACGGGGCGGGCGCAAACCGGACCGGCGTTGTCGTGTCATCGTGCCGCAGGTCGGCCTGGGTCCACGATCGCAGCGTCGTGCGGGCGTCGTCAATGATGGATGGTCCCGGCGTTGGGTCGGTGCGTGAATCCATGGCCCGGCAAGGCTATCAGGACGGACCCTCCAGCTGCGCCTCGGGGTCGACTCGGTCGCCTGAGGCTGGTCGTGAGCCAGTTTCATCGCCTCTCTTCCCACCGGCGGGAACAGGGGCATCCGGGCCCGATTGGTGGTACGATCGGGGGCCTCTCTCGGGCACTGACCGCCTGTGAGAGTGGCCATACAGGCTGGCCAGCGGCTTTCACCACCTCCGTGTGCCGGTGGGTGAGCGGCTTGGCGTTGGGTGTATTTGTGTGCGTGTGGTGGGTACAAGCTGGGATGTGGGTTCTCGGGTCGTTTCCGGGAGTACGCTGCAAGGCCCCGCCTGATCTGTTCAGGTGCGGTGCCAGGAGACAGGCAATGATCTCGAATCGTGTTCTGATGAGCGCTGGTCTGGCCCTGGCCGCCACGTCGATGGTGGCAGGGGAGCATGCCGATCTCAAGTATTGCGGGTACCTCTCTCCAGAGGCCAAGCGTGATATTCGCGACATGTTGCAATCGGGAGAGTGGTCGCTGCGAACCTCATGGCCGCTGCCAAGCCAGCGTGATCTCGATGGGCGAGTTGACATCCAGTTCGTCAGGATGGTCATTCACATCGTGCAATTCGTGGATGGCAGTGGGGGCCTTGAAGACCTGGCGCCGGTGGATCAGGCCATTGTCAAACTCAACGACGTCATGGAAGAGACGGGGCTGGTCTTCTACCGAGACGAAGTGCGGGAACTTCGAAGCAATGACTTTGCCATTTTCAACCTCGAGTCCGGGGAAGACCTGGTGTCGGTTGACAACATCGAAGGGGCGGTGGACGTCTACATCGTGCCCGAGTTTCTCTCGAGCGGAGGTCAGATTGCGGGTGTGACCATTGGCGGCGCCTATTCTCAGGATGAGGGTGGCATCGTGATCGGGGTGGAGAACACTGGCGGCCCCGTGCTGGCGCACGAGGTAGGGCACTACTACGGACTGATGCACCCGTTTGAGTGGCGCGTCAATGGCGACGAGTGCGCCAGCGGAGATGGGTGCCAGTTTGGTGGCGACCTGATCTGTGAGACCCCGGCCGATCCGGGCACGGGCTGGTGGGGCAACTTCACTGACGAGGACGCGTACTGCTGGCGGTGTGACACCGAGTACGAGCACGAGTTTGAAGCGGAAGCCGATGGCCCTGGCGGGCAGGGTCAGGGCGCGTTGACGGACGCGAATTACTACTGGGGCGATGTGGACTGCGATGACCGCGGTGCCGATTGCTCCCGACCGAAGGACCAGTGTGAGGATGATGATCTGACGGAGCCGCTTTTCCTCTATGACCCACTGTGCAACAACCTCATGTCGTACTACGGATCGGGTGATCAGACACTGGTGTCTGAACAGTTGAGCCTCGTGTCAGCGACCTCCACATTCGTCCTGTACGACCACCTGGTGTACGACACGGATTGCAACGGAAATGATCTGCCCGATCTGTGGGAGATCGATTCCCCGGAGTATCCGGAGTCTGATTGTGACGGGAATGGTCGACCGGACTCGTGTGACATGGCGGATAATCCCGCGCTTGACTGCGACTTCAGTGGTTCCCTTGACTCCTGCGACATCG
Organism: uncultured Isosphaeraceae bacterium; assembly: GCA_964417845.1. Taxonomy (GTDB): domain Bacteria; phylum Planctomycetota; class Phycisphaerae; order Phycisphaerales; family SM1A02; genus UBA12567. The sequence continues at coordinate 2,132 of CAYQJN010000063.1, read as the reverse complement.
AAATCGGACTCGTGACCGATTGTGATCTCAATGAGATTCCGGATACCTGTGATCTGATCTGGAACTCCGAGCTCGACTGCGACGGCAATGGGCTCTTCGACACATGCCAGGTTGACCAGGGCGATGGCACCGACTGCGACGGCAATGGGCGACTTGATACGTGCGATGTCTCCGACGATCTCTCTCGAGATTGTGATGGCAACGGCGAACTGGACGACTGCCAGCTCAATGCCGGAACGGACACGGACTGCGATGGCGACGGTGTTCTCGACAGTTGCACCTGGGCCGGGAATCCTGAGTTGGACTGCGATGCAAACGGCGTCTACGACGCGTGCCAGATCGACGCAGGCAACGGGACCGATTGCGATGGCGACGGTGTGATGGACGCCTGCCAGATGACCGCCGACGAGAGCCTCGATTGCAATGGCGATGGCGTGCTTGATTCATGCAACATCGCCAACGGCGATGAGGAAGACTGCGACGGCAACAACAAGCCGGACTCCTGCGAGAGTGGGCTGGTTCGCGTCTCGCGACCGCTCGTGGATGATGACGGTGATTACCAGGCGGGGCTGGGAACCAGCGCCGATCTGCACGGTCGGGTCGCGGTGTCAGGGGCACCCGGAGATGACTCGCAGGCCGCCGACGGCGGTGCCGTGAGTCTGTACCGCCTCAGCGACGCAGGCAAGTGGTCTCGGGACGTGGAATTGCTCGCGGCCAACGGCGCCAATGGTGACCGTCTGGGATCTGCCGTGGCGATGGCTGATGGGATGGTGGCCGCTGGAGCGCCTGGCGACGATGACATGGGGGCCGGGTCCGGCTCGGTCACCGTCTTCCAGGAACTGTACGACGGGTGGACTCACCAGTACCTGCTCACCGGTTCGGCCTCCACGCCCGATGATGCTTTCGGAAGCGCTGTGGCGATGGATGACCGGCGGCTGGCGGTTGGTGCTCCCTTCACGGAGTCGGGGAGCGACGACGGCGAAGTGGGCATGGTCTACATCTTCGATTTCGATGGCGCTGACTGGAGTGAGACGGCCACCATCGAGCACGCTGGCGGACTGTCTGGTGATGCATTCGGCGCGTCGTTGGCGCTTGATGGAGATCTTCTCGCCGTGGGCGCTCCAGGTGATGATCAATCCGTTCTGGATGCCGGACTGGTGCGGATCTTCCGCAAGGTCGGGGACGACTGGAATTCGGAGATCATGCTCGTGGATCAGAATGCTGAGGCGGAGGGTGCCTTCGGTGCCGACGTCGACGCACAGGGAGACTGGGTGGTGATCGGTGTGCCGGGATCTTCGGTGGCCGGACCGACTCAGTCCGGTGCGGTGGTCGTGTACCGCCGCGTCAACAACGTCTGGACGCTGCAACAGACGCTGACGGTCGATTCCCCGCGAGCGGGCGACAGGCTCGGCTCACAGGTGGCGATCAGCGGAGACCTCATTCTGGCATCCGCGCCGCACGACGACTGGGGCTCGCCGCTGGTGCCAAACATGGGTGCCGTGTACGTCTATCGCTACGACGGCGCTGTCTGGGCGATGGAGGGCGTTGTTGGTCCGAGCGTCGAGCATCGGGATGATGCCCTGCAGTTCGGTACATCGCTGGCGGCGCACGGTGGGCAGGCAATTGCCGGCGCGCCGGGCGTGGACCGCTCCGAACCGCCGTTGATCGATGACGTCGGTGCCGCGTTCATGTCGACCCTCATCGACTGTGACAATGATGGGCAGATCGACGGATGTCAGGTTGCTGACGGGGAGGCCGACGATTGCGACGGTGACGGAGCGATTGACGCCTGTGCGATCTCATCAGGCATCGTGCAGGACTGCGACGGAAACGATGTTCCGGACGCGTGCGATATCGCGGCGGACCCGGGATTGGACATCAATGGTGATGGCGTGCTCGACGCATGCGGCTGCCTTGGTGATGTCGGAGACGGCAATGGCACGGTGGGTCTGACCGATCTGATTGCGGTCGTGGCATACTGGGGCACCACCAACCCGCTTGCTGATCTTGATGGCAGCGGTCAGGTAGGCGTCAGCGACCTGTTCGTCATCCTTGAGAATTGGGGTGATTGCGGCTGATCAGTTGCAGTCCCTTCCAGATGGACACGCGCAGCCCGCCCCTTCGGGGGCGGG
>CAYQJN010000062.1:0-12336 GCA_964417845.1 uncultured Isosphaeraceae bacterium | reverse complement strand
CGGGTGGCGACTCAGGAGACGGCGGAGATGCCGGTGACGGCTCGGGTGGCGACTCGGGCGACGGCGGGGATGCCGGTGGCCCGGTCGATCCTGACGATCGCATTGTCGCCTACTACATTGAGTGGGGTGTCTACGGACGCGACTATCAGCCGTCTGATATTCCAGCCGAAAAGATCACGCACCTGAACTACGCCTTCGCCAACATCGGCGCCGATGGCCGCATTGCAATCGGTGATCCGTACGCGGCAATTGACAAGGCGTACCCGGGCGACTCCTGGGATCAACCCTATCGGGGCACATACAACCAGATCAACAACGTCCTCAAGGCGGAGCACCCCCATCTCCAGACGCTCATCTCGGTCGGCGGCTGGACATGGTCAGGTCGCTTCAGCGATGTGGCGCTGACTGATGCCTCCCGCAGCACCTTTGCGGCGTCGTGCGTCGAGTTCATTCGACAGTACAACTTCGACGGCGTGGACATCGACTGGGAGTACCCGGTGTGCTGCGGTCTGGAGAGCAATACCTACCGGCCCGAGGACCGTGCCAACTACACACGGCTGCTTCAGGAGCTACGCGCCCAGCTCGACGTGGCCGAGGCCGAAGACAATCGCGAGTACCTCCTCACGATTGCTGCCGCAGGTGGTGTCGACAAGTTGGAGAACTACGAATTGGCTGAGATTGCCGAGGTCTGCGACTGGGTCAACACCATGTCATACGACTTCATGGGTGCCTGGGACCTTTCGACAACGGGCCACCATTCGGGTCTGTACGCCAATCCGGACAACGCATCACCGAATCAAAATGTGCGGATGCATTACAACGCCGCCGGATCGGTGCAGCCATGGCTGGATGCCGGTGTCGACTCCGACAAGATCGTGATGGGCGTGCCTTTCTACGGCCGCGCCTGGGGCGGCGTCGGTAGCACGAGTGCTGGCCTCTTCCAGCCAGCCGGCAGTGTCCCCCCAGGGACCTGGGATGACTGGGCCAGCGGCGCCACTGGTGTCAATGACTTCAGCGAGATCGAATCGCTTCTTGCCAGTGGCGCCTATACCCGATACTGGGACGATGCCGCCAAGGTCCCGTGGCTCTACAGCGCCACGCAGCACGGCGGTCACTTCATCTCCTATGACGACGTCGAATCGATGGGGCACAAGATTGACTATGTGCAGTCACTCGATCTGGGCGGCGTGATGTTCTGGGAGATCACCGGCGATCGCGATGAAGCCCTTGTTGTTGTTATTCACGCGCAACTCATAGCGCCTTCACCAGGAGGGCGGGCACTTCCGGCAAGGGGGCGCGCCCCGAAGGCCGAGCCGCCTTGTGCAGTACCATTCTGCCACGTTGCAGGAGTCCCCATGAGCGCATCCATACCCGTGAGCGTCGTTGTTCCGGTCAAGAACGAGGCCCGAAACCTTCCCCGCTGTCTGGAGCGACTCTCCCGCTTCGAGAAGATCTATGTCGTCGATTCCGGCAGTGAAGATGGCACCGAAGGCGTCGCGACGTCACTTGGTGCAGAGGTGGTCCAGTTTCGCTGGAACGGCATGTTTCCCAAGAAGCGCAACTGGTTCCTTGAGAACCATCAACTCCCCACGGAATGGGTGCTGTTCCTCGACGCCGACGAATTCATCACAGATGAATTCTGTGACGAGGTTGATCAGGCCGTTCGATCTCAGTCGCATGTCGGATACTGGCTCACGTTTCACAACTGGTTTCTTGGCCGGTTTCTCCGTCATGGGGATCCGTTCGCCAAACTGGCGCTTTTTCGTCCCGATGCAGGCCGATACGAACGCATCGATGAAGATCGATGGAGTCATCTTGACATGGAGATACACGAGCACCCGGTGCTCGAGGGAAGCATCGGGACCATCTCATCGCCCATCGACCATGACGATCGGCGAGGCCTTGAGTCCTATCTAGGCAAACACAACGACTATTCATCCTGGGAGGCCCGTCGCTATCTCGCCCTCGGATCGCCAGGAAGCGCCGCGTGGGGCGCACTCACTGATCGCCAGCGATCCAAGTACCGTCGCATCGAGCGGTGGTGGTTTCCACTTGCCTACTTCGTGCTGTCATACATCGTAAAGCGAGGCTTCCTCGACGGGCGCGCAGGATGGGTCTTTGCAAAGCTCAAGTCGCAGTACTACTACCACATTCAACTCAAGATTCGCGAGGCCCGTGAGAAGACCTCGTCATGACGGGCACGCCGTGCGAGGGTCAGAGCGATCCCGCCTTTGCCGCCAGATAGTCGGCCACGCCTTCGGCATTCGGCTTCATGGCGTCGTCCCCGTCGGTCCATCCCGCGGGGCATACTTCGCCGTTCGCCTCGAAGAACCTGAGGGCATCGACCATGCGCAGCGTCTCATCGATGTTCCGGCCGAGCGGAAGATCGTTGACGACCTGGTGCCGAACAACGCCGTCCTTGTCCAGAAGGAAGGTCCCTCGGAGTGCGGGGCCATTCGGGTGCTGGATACCCCAAGCTCCGCAGATCTCCTGCTTGAGATCCGACACCATGGTGAAGTCCACCGGTCCGATGCCGCCATCCTCGATCGCGGTGTTGCGCCAGGCGATGTGCGAGAACACAGAATCGATGCTGACCCCGACGACTTCGCAACCTCGCTCTCGGAATCGCTCGACGCGGTGATTGAAGGCGATGATCTCAGTGGGGCAGACGAACGTGTTATCGAGTGGCCAGAAGAACACCACCGCATACTTGCCTCGGAGCGATGACAAGGTGAAGTCGGCCACGGTGCCATCGGGCATTACAGCCTGCGCCGTGAAGTCCGGCGCGTCTCGAGTGACCAGGACATCCAGTCCGGTGTTGCAGCAGGTGCTCATGGTGCATCGATCCCTTCTGTTGACCCACATTTGGGGCCGCCCATGGTATCAGTCCGCGGAGACGAATTGCACGCTGTAGATGGGGGGAAGCGTAGTCATGACGCGCTCCCAGTGGTCGCCTCCGTCGACCGTCGACCACAGGTTTCCGGTGGTTGAGCCGAACATCAGCCGCTCACCGGTCCCATCGACTGCCAGCGCGTGGCGATAGACAAGATCCCACGCATCCTCCTGCGGAAGTCCGGCCCTAAGTTGCTCGAACGTGGCACCGCCATCCCGTGTCCGTGTGACGCAGAGGCGTCCATCGACTGGGATCCGCTTCTCGTCACTGACGCCGGGAACGAACCAGGCCGTGTCCGGATCTGATGGGTGCACGGCCACGGCAAAGCCGAACGTCGACGGGGGTACGTCTTTCAGTTCCGTCCAACTCCGACCCCCGTCGTCCGACCGGAACACCCCATTGTGGTGCTGAACCCAGCAGCGATCGGGATCCGCCGGACATTGAACCATCAGATGCGGGTCCTGGAGGTTTTCATCAAAGGCCAGCTCGGGGGGGAGGTACTCGGCCCGCATGCCTGCAGCAGCCAATGTCCAGGTCGAGCCAGCGTCCTGCGTGTGCCACACGCCACCGCAGGACACGGCGATGGATACGCGCGATGGATCCTGAGGATGCACACAGATGGAGTGGAGCCCCGGCTCATCGGCGCCGCCACAAAACCACTTCTCGCGGCGTCGATCCCTCCAGAGCGACTCCACCAGCGTCCAATGGTCACCGCGGTCATCGCTCTTGAAGAGCCCACCCGGCAGCGTGCCACACCAGATTCTCCCTGGTTCCTCCGTACCACCCGGTGCCAGCGACCAGATCATCTTGAGCCGCCAGTCGTATGGCGTACCTTCCATCGGCGCCTCCGGCTCATAGTCAGCCGGTGGCTCCGGGTACACGGGGCACGACACCTCTGCCCAGGTCTCCCCACCATCATCCGATCGATGCAACTTCTGGCCGAAGTGCCCATGATTCAGCGCCACGTAGGTCGCTCCATCCCGTGGATCCCTCACCGCCAACACGCAGTTGTCGCCAATAAAACCACGCTTCGCAATCCTCCACCCCGTATCGCAGGGCTCGAACTCGAACAGACCCTTTCGTGTCGCCACCAGTGCGTGCTGCATGCGCACCTCCTTTGCACTCAGCCGCCCGAAAGCGCCTGCCATACATCGATCACAGACTCGGGCTCGATCGCATCCGAGAGTCCCTCGCGATCCTGTACCGGCCGGCCATCGATAAAGATGGCCATATGGTCCCGGAGTATCCCACGCTCGTCGAGGACATAGGCGCGGGCATCAGGCACGTCGTTGAAGTATCCATCCAGCGCGGTGGCCACCGACACGCCTTCCACTGGTCGCGATGGACACGGCACGTGCCGTTGGATGTTCCGGGTGAATCGAATAGTCGCCACGAGGGGTCCTCTCGCAGCAAGATAATCACTGGTGCTCGGTCATCGCCTCAGCGGGCCAGACTGCAAGATAGACATCCCGATCTGTTTGAACAGCAGGCGCCTCAATCGCCCCCTGATTAACCAGCGCGTCGATCCACTTCGACCGCTTCTCCGGAAACGTCGTCAGAAGGACCATGGGCCGCTCCGAGGTTGCTGTGCGGACGACCGCCGCCAGCTCCTTCTCTGTGACATGCGACTCGGCGTGCTCATCGAAGTTCTCGACGCCCCATCGCAACTCACCTGGCTCTCCGAAGAGACGAATGTCCCCGTCAGGCCAGACCCAGTGGGCCGCATGCACGAAGTCGCGACCCGCCAGCACCTGGGAACGATTCGCCAGCGGCGTCCACGGCCGCATCCAGTCGAGCGGTGACTTTGACACCGTCATCCACCCGGTCGGCATAAGCGACGCCATGATCGCCAGAAAGGCGGCGCTGCCGAGGCCGCCAAGCAGCACGCGACTCCGTCCGTCCTCTGTGCGCTGCGAGACCCAGTCCATGCATCCCCAGAACAGGAATGTGACACCTGCCAACGCCAGCCTCCAGGTACCTCCGTCCTGCCACGGGCCACCATCGAGCGGATCGACTGGCACCAGTGGCGTGGCGATGATGGCCAGGGCGCCAAGTACGATCAGCATTCCCCCCGGGATCAGTTCGCTGAACCCTCGCCGTGGCCCGATCTGGTTGAACCGCGCCACCAGCCCAATGGCCATGAGCGCGGCGGCAGGTGGAAAGCAGGGCAGGATGTAGGTGGGCAGTTTGCCGGACGACATCGAGAAGAACACAAGCGGAAGCACCAGCCAGCACACGAGCAGCCGACTCTCGTCAGATCCAAATCCTCGTCGAATCAGGCCCAGAATCGCCAGGGGGGACGCAAACACCCACGGGATGAGTCCCACACAGATGATTGGAAGGAAGAACCACCACGGCTCAGGATGCTGCGCGTGATCACCGGCGGTGAATCGTTTGATGTGTTCAATCCAGAAGAAGTAATCCCAGTACTCCGCAGATCGCGCATGCACCGAGAGCGACCACGGAAGCGCAACCGCCACCGCCGCGAGGGCGGGAATCCAGGGCAGTGTGAAGAGTTCGCGCCACCTGCCCGACCACGCCAGCCACGGCGCAAGAATGAGACCCGGAAGCGCCACGGCGAGGAATCCCTTGATGAGAAAGGCCGCGCCGCACATCACACCCGCCCCGATCAGCCAGCCAAACCGCGCTCCTCCGCTGGCTCGGACAGCCAGATAAAAACTCACCACGGTCGCCGTGATACAGGCGGAGAACGGCGCATCGAGAATCGCAGTAGTCCCCAGGATGACCGGTTCAAGCGATGTCGCCAGCACCAGCCCCGAGAGCGCCGCGAGGTCCCATCGCGCAGTCCAACGCCGCGCAAAGAGGACGATGGCGATGATCGCCACACCCGACATGAGCGCCGCAGGAAGGCGAAGCGCCGCCGCGTTTTCTCCGAACGCAAGAAAGGACACTGCCGTCATCCAGTACCCCAGCACTGGCTTCTCGAAGTACCGAATGCCGGCCAGATGGGGAACCACCCACTCGCCCGTGTCGATCATCTCGGCCGGAATGGCGGCGTACCGGGCCTCATCCGGCACCACCAGCGGTCGCATGTCGATCGGAATCAGGTAGACCACCACGAACACGGCAGCCAGCCACCAGAGCGCCTTGATGCCAAAGCGCCGCCGATCCAGACACGTCGGAGCCTGCAGCCGACTCATGAGTCCTCTCCTCTCACCGCAACCCATCCCTCTCTGCCTGGAACCGATCCGGCCTGCATCGTGCCATGGGGAATCGACTCTGGAATCAGATCTCCAAGCGGAACGCACTCGATGCCAGCCGCAGCAGCCCGATCGAGAAAGCCATCGAACAGTTCCAGCATGGCCCCTCCTTCCGACTCAGCATGAATCGTCAGCACATCCGTGCCATCCCCAACGAGTTGATCGATGACATGTTGATTGAAAGTCTCATTGGTAATGCCGTCTCTGCCCACAGCCTCGTCCCACGTCGGAAGATTGACACAGATCTGGGGAGGCCCCGAATCTGGTTGAAACACGCCGTGGCCACGACAGTCACTGACGTAGGTGTATCCCAGGCCATCGCGGGCGGTGAGCATGGAGGGCGTGCACCGCCAACCCGGCGCTGCCGCACAGGTCGGCGCCTGGCCAATCGTCTCGGCAATGGCCTCATGTGCGCGCCGAGCCTCCAGCACCAACCGATCATGTGACGCTGTGTGGGCCTTCGCCTGCCACCAGTGATGGTCCCAGGCGTGCGTCCCGATCTCATGGCCTTCCGCAGCCGCCGCCCTGAGCACCGCACCAAGCCGCCGATGAATGACCGGACCGGGCCACAGCGTGCCACGCAGGAGGATGTCCCATCCGTAGATGCTTCCGGCGCGAGATCGGAGCATCTTCAGGGCAAACGCAGGGTGAATCATGCGTCGCACATGGCGGCCCATGTTGTCCGGACCAACCGTCAGAAAGATCGACGCGCGGATGCCTCGCTGCTTGAACATCCTGCACAAGGCTGGAAGTCCATCTCGCGTGCCCCGAAACGTATCGACATCGACCCGAAGACCGAGCTTCATGCGGGCGCCGACGCCTCACGCACTACATTCGAGGAATCCGCCATGGTCCGCACATGATCTTCAATGAACCAGTCCACGGTCCTCGCCACCGAGTCCGCCGTCGAGATGGTGGGCGTCCAATCGAGGACGCGGGAGGCGTTTCGAATCGACGGCCTCCGATGTTGGACGTCCTGATAGCCCTTGCCGTAGTACCGACCGCTCTCGACCACCCGATAACCCGCGAACGGAGGGAAGCGATGCCGCAGTGGGTGCTGATCGAACCGCGCGACGATCATCTCGGCAAGCTCCTTGATGCTCGCTTCATTCTCGGGATTGCCGACATTGAAGATACGACCGCTGCTGCGGCCATCGGTGTCGTCAATCATTCGGAACAGACAATCGACGCCCTCGGTCACATCGGTAAAGCACCGCTTCTGCTCGCCACCATCAACAAGTTGGATCGGTGTGCCTTCAACGAGGTTGAGGATGAGTTGCGTGATAGCCCGGGAAGATCCGATCCGCGCCGCATCCAGCGTGTCGAGGCGAGGACCGATCCAGTTGAATGGTCGGAACAATGTGAAGTCGAGTTCATCCTTCGCTCCATACGCCCAGATCACCCGGTCGAGGAGCTGCTTGGAACACGAATAAATCCACCGCTGCTTGTTGATCGGTCCCGTAATGAGATTGGATTGGTCCTCGTCAAAGTGCTCGTCGGTGCACATACCGTACACCTCACTGGTTGACGGGAAGATGATGCGCTTGCCGTACTTCACGCAGTCCCGCACGATCCGGAGATTCTGTTCGAAGTCCAGTTCAAAGACCCGAAGGGGATTCCTGACGTACTCAATCGGCGTCGCAATGGCGACCAGTGGAAGGATCACGTCGCACTTTCGAACGTGATACTCGACCCATTCCCGATTGATGGAGATGTCGCCTTCGACGTAGTGGAACCCGGGCCGATCCACGAGGTGCTGCACGTTGGTCGACCGGAGGTCCATGCCATACACGTCGTAGTTGTTCGCAAGCAACTGTTCGGAGAGATGGCTCCCGATGAATCCGTTGACACCCAGAATGAGAACGGACCGTTTCCGGGGCTGCGCCACGGGTGCTGATGCGCCCAGACGCATGCCTTCCGTAAGGTTGAGTTCGCTGGCCAGGTTCGTTCCGGTGGACCACACGCCGTCTGCGGACTGCCCCGCATCGATTCGGACCGCACCCTCACCTGCCGCCACCGTCAGTGGATCAACCGACAGAATGGACCCGGGCACGGCCTCAGGCGCTCCGGGCAAAACCGTGGTCTCCCACACCATGATCTTCCGGTCGCCTGCGTGCGTGAAGGCGCCCGGCCACGGGTGCGACACGGCTCGAACCAGATTGTGAACGGCATCGGCGGAAGACGACCACGCAATGAGGCCGTCCTCGGGTGTGCGCCCGGGCATCACCGTGGCCCCGGACGCGTCCTGCGGCGTTCGCGGCGCGGATCCGCTGGAAATCGTCGGAAGTGTCTCAGCCAGCATGGTCGAAGTCGCGTCCACCAACCGCTCGGTCAGCACACGCGCCGTGTCATCCTGATCGATGCTCACCCGTGCCTGCGCCACCACGTCGCCGGCATCGGCGTCCGCGGTCATGTGGTGGAGTGTGACACCAGTCTCGGACTCCCCATTGACCAGCACCCAGTTGATCGGGCACCGACCGCGATACTTCGGAAGCAAGGAGGCGTGGACATTGAAGCAGCGGTCGGGACACAACGCCAACATCTCCTCGCCGATCATGCGCCGGTAGTGCGCCGACAGAATCACGTCGGGCGACATCTCCCGAACCCGCTCGACCCAGATCGGGTGATTGGGTTCATCTGGTGCATGCACCGGAATGCCCTTCGCTGCGGCCATTCTCGCCACCGATCGAAACCACCCCCCTTCAGAGGGATCGTCCCGGTGTGTGAAGACCGCCGCGACCTCAACGCCCGCAGTCAGGAGGGCCTCCAGCGTGGCGGCCCCGATCTCGTGATATGCAAAGAGGACGGCCTTCATGCCTGTACCTGCCTTTCGAGAGCAGCCGCGCGGGCCGTCTCCTTCGCCTCAGCGCCATCCAGCGCCGAGTGCCCCGCAATATGGTCAATGAAGTAGCGAGGTCGCCCGCGCACGTCGTGATAGACGCGACCGAGGTACTCACCAAGAAGCCCCATCGCCACGAACTGCGCGCCGATGAAGATGAAGAGAATCGCAAAGAGCGTGAACACACCTTCGGCGGCCCACTCGGCTCCGAAGAGGACCCGCCCCACCAGAAGGAGCAGTCCGAACCCAACGCCACCGGCAGCGACGGCCACACCGAACCAGGAGAGCAATCGAAGCGGCGTGGTCGTCATGCTCGTCAGGAGATCAAACTGGAGATTGACCAGTTTCCAGAGGCTGTACTTCGACTCGCCTGCAGCCCGTTCGGCGTGCCTGACTTCGATTTCGAGGGATCGCTTCGCGAAACTGTTGGCAAGCACCGGGATAAAGGTGCTCCGCTCACGACACTGCAGCATCGCATCAACGACCGGTCGCTTGTAGGCGCGAAGCATGCAGCCGTAGTCGCTCATGCCCACACCTGTCGCCTTCTTGACCATCCAGTTGATTCGCGCCGAGGCAAACCTTCTGAAAAACGTGTCCTGCCGGTTCATGCGAATCGTGCCGACGACATCGTTCCCATCCTCGATCGCCTGCACGAGCCTGGGGATCTCCTCCGGGGGATTCTGAAGGTCCGCATCAAGCGTGATGACCATCTCACCGCGGGCTCTGCGAAACCCGCACATGATCGCGGCATGCTGCCCGTAGTTTCGATTCAGGATGATGGCCCGCACATGGCCGGCGTGCCGATCTGCTGCGGCTTCGAGTTTCTCGGTTGATCCATCGCGGCTGCCATCGTCGACCAGCACCAGTTCCCACGTATTCGCCAGTCCGGCGCACACTGACGTGACCCGCTGTACGAGTGTGTCGATGTTCTCCACTTCGTTGAATACCGGGATCACAATGGAGACGCTCAGACTCATGCAGACACCTCCGCGCAGGCGGGTACCACGCTCCTGATGGCGGCGACGACGTCATCAACGTCTTCATTCCGCATCTCCGGAAAAAGCGGTAGTGAGCAAATGCGCTCGCTATTCCACTCAGAGTGTTTCAGCGATGGGCCGATCCAGCGATCTCTGTTTGCCTGATACCACGCGTGCGTGTGGACGGCCCGAAAATGGATGCCGGTGCCGATGTTGCGCTGCTTGAGGGCCGCCATGAAGTCGTCTCGATTGATGCCAGCCTCGGCTTCGTCGACTCGGACGATGGCCAGATGCCACGAGTGCCGCGCCGTGGTGGCTGCATCGCCCAGCGGGTACACACCCGGAACATCCTCAAGCAGCGATCGATAGCGTGCTGCCAGCGCCGTACGCTGCTCGATGAATGCATCGAGTCGCTCAAACTGCCGCAGCCCGAGCACGGCATTCATGTCGGGCAGGTTGTACTTGAATCCAGGCTCAAGGACTTCCGCGTTGGGCGCTCGCCCTTGTTGCCCGCGCTGCCAGGCGTCGACGCCGAGCCCATGGAACCTCAGGCGGCGGATGCGCTCCCCCATTTCGGCGTCGTCCGTGACGAGCACGCCGCCCTCACCACTGGTGATGGTCTTGATGGGATGGAGGCTGAAGATGGCGGTACCCCGCGTGCCCACTTCTTCGCCCCCGCCGCGAACTGTGCCGATCGCGTGGGCCGCGTCCTCGATGAGTGGGACTCCTCTGGCGTCCGCGATTGCTCGGATGCCGTCCATGTCACAGGCGGCGCCCGCGTAGTCGACCGGAATGATCGCCCTGGTGCGATCGGTGATGGCTCGCTCGACATCGCCGGCGGACACCATCAGGGTGTCGCGGTCAACATCCACGAAGACCGGCGTCGCGCCGGACATGACGATGAGATTGGGCGTCGAGACCCAGGTCATCGAGGGCGTGATCACCTCATCGCCCGGTCCGATGCCGAGGGCATGGAGGGCCAGGTGCATGGCCGCTGTGCCGCTCGTCACCGCCACGGCTGCGGCGGTCCCCAGTCGCTCGCACACGGCCGTCTCCAGCGCGGCGCACCCCGGGCCGGTGGTGATCCACCCGCTTCGAAGCGTCTCGGTGACGGCAGCCACGTCCTCGTCCGAAATCGAGGGTCTGGCAAATGGGAGAAACTCTGATCTCACGGCGGCCTCCTGACCGCGCATGGTAGTCGCAAATGCCCCTAGACCGGGTGATTGACCCCCTCTGGAGGGGGCTTGAGGGCAATGCCGGATCGCAGCATCAGGGGAATCCCCACGATCGCCCACCCGAGTTCGAGCACCCGGTACAACACCACGATGCCAATCGCCTGATTGACGCTGGCCACCCCGGGACCGGCTAGCAACGACACGGCGAGCAGTTCCATGATGCCGGCCCCCTGGATACTCAGTGGCACCGCCGCAGCCAGGAAGATGATGGGCATGGCCGCCAGAATGACAAGCAGTTCGTGACGAGCACCCAGCGCCCAGGCGCAGCAGCCTGCCGCCGACGCCAGCAGCGTCTGCACGATGATCGAAACGCCCGTCGCCCCGGCGACCGATGCGGGATGACTGGCATAGGCCTGCGCCGCGCCAAAGACGCGGCCGGGGAGTCCGCCACCGAATCGCCTCACCACTTCGGGCATGCGAAGCCAACCTCGCTGCGTCGTGATGAACAGGGCAATGGCAGCAGTGCCGAAGACGCCCATCGCCGCGCCCACCCACCAGCCGAGCGCCTGCGACTGTGGTGACGCGGCCAGGAAGATGCCCCCGACCGCCGCGAGAATCGCCAGCCCCGCCAGCCCCGTAATGCGATCGAAGACCACGCTCATGATGGACTCGACCGAGCGGCCCGTCCCCTTCGCAACAGCCCACGCCTTGACGATGTCCCCACCTTCGGTGCCCGGCAGACAGAAGTTTGAGAACGCGCCGATAAACACCAGGCGAAGCGTTCGTGGCCACGACACGCCCAGACCACGGCACCGCATGAGCAGCCACCACCGCGTCGCCTGCAGGGGATAGATCAGCCCGACGAGACCAAGTCCGATGAGGACCCACTGCCAGTCGGCGTCGGCGAGCGTCGTGAGCATGCCGGGCCTGATCTGATCGAGTCCCACCTCGCCTTGCAGGCCGCCTCTGGTTGTCACCAGCACGGCGTCAGGGCCCGCCTCGCGCATGGATTCGACGAGATACGTCGTATCGGTATCTCTCGCGTCAAGCCCGAGCCCCGGCTCACCTGCCGGAACGACGACGCTCGTCCGCCAATCCACCATCCACGCCGCCGCGCCAACAGCCACGATCACCAGCGCGATCCGAAGTGTGCTCACCAGTGGCCGGGGCATGGGCGGACGATACACAACCGCGGGCGCCCGCGTTAAGCCGGGCCGCCCCGGCGGGGTGA
>CAYQJN010000061.1:0-12457 GCA_964417845.1 uncultured Isosphaeraceae bacterium | reverse complement strand
GCCAGACGAGCGGAACCCTATCATCAACGTGCCACGCCCGCTGCCAGTCGACCGGCGGCGGCCGCAGTGCCCATCCGGCCACGACACCGGCCCCGACCAGCGGACCGATGCTCATCGCCGTCAACGAGGCTGTGGTCAGGGTTCGATCATGTTCGATCAGCCCCACGACCGGGAGCGCGAGCACCGCCGGAATCCAGGTCTCCAGGAGTGAGCGATGGTGCCCACCGCTCAGTGCTGCGGCCCGCAGCAGTCCGCGAATGCTCCAGAGCAGCACGATGCCAATGGCGACCTGCACGAGCATCATGCGGCAATCTCTTCCCGGGACGCAAGCCTTCCAATCGCGTCGGCCAGCACATCCAGCGCCAGCCACGAGGCAGGTGGTCGCCACCAGACTTCCCCACTTCCATCGTTCCCCCGCTGCCCGACGCGCCGGACCCGCCCCGGGAAGTGTTTCATGGCCGCATGCAGGACTTCCGGCTGCCGAGCGGTGATGACGATGTCATCATCCCGCCGAAGGAGTGACTTGGCACCAAGCCGCATGCCGGCCACCGCAAGTTCCTGACACCAACGCATACGTGTGGCCGCTGGCGGCACGTCGCCGTAGGCGGACGCCAGATCTTCCATGACACGCTTGATGGCCTCGGGCGATACCGCCCCGACCAATCGGCGGTAGGCGTCGAGCCGCCTGGCCACGCCAGGGATCCAGGCTTCCGGGAAGTACCCACACCACCCGAGGTCGATCACGGCCAGATCCTGATCGGGCGTCTTGCCTTCTCGCAGATCCGCCACAGCCTGCTCGAGCAACCGGCAATAGAGCTCGTACCCAACGGCCGCAATGTGACCGGACTGCTCTGGCCCGAGGAGGTTCCCGGCGCCGCGCAGCTCCAGATCTCGAAGCGCAATCCGGAACCCCGCGCCCAACATCGAGAATGACTCCACCGCCTGCAGTCGGCGGCGTGCATCCGGATTGACCTGTCGCTGCATCGGAAGGAGGAGATAGCAGTAGGCACGATTGCGAGATCGACCAACACGACCCCGCAATTGATGCAACTCCGCCAACCCAAACCGGTCTGCCTCGTTGATGATCATCGTGTTTGCATTGGGAATGTCGATGCCCGACTCGATGATGGTGGTCGACACCAGAATGTCCGCTTCGCGCCGCATGAATGCCAGCATCGTCCGTTCCAGTTCCTTGGCCGACATGCGCCCATGCCCCGTGACGATGCGGGCGTCCGGCGCCAGGGCGTGAATCGCCTCTGCGATGTCATCGAGGTCCGAAATCCGGTTGTGCACGACGAAGACCTGGCCCTCCCTCGCCAGCTCCCGTCGAATCGCCGCCTTGAGGCGTTCCTCGCCCCACGGCATCACCTCCGTCACGACCGCCCGACGATCCACCGGTGCGGTCTGCAGGCTGCTGATATCACGCAGGCCCATCATGGACATGTGCAGTGTCCGCGGGATCGGCGTCGCGGTCATCGTGAGGACATCCACCGTGGCGCGCAACTGGAGAAGGCGCTGCTTGTGCTCGACACCGAACCGCTGCTCTTCATCGATGACGACGAGCCCAAGATCCTTGAAGACGATGTCATCGCTCAGAATGCGGTGAGTACCAACCAGTACGTCGATGGCGCCGCTCGCCAGATCCTCCAACACGCCTCGCTGCGTCGCGCCCGTCTTGAAACGGCTGATCGACTCCACCCTGAAGGGGAATCCGGCGAATCGACTCCGGAACGTACGTTCATGTTGCTCAGCGAGCACCGTCGTTGGCACCAGAATGGCGACCTGTCGACCGGCGAGGGCAGCGCGAAAGGCCGCCCGAATGGCGACCTCCGTCTTTCCAAAGCCGACATCACCGCACACCAGCCGATCCATCGGGCGGGGAGCGCACATGTCCTGCTGCACCGCATCAAAAGCATTTCGCTGATCCGGTGTCTCCTCCCACGGAAACGCTGCTTCGAACTCGTGCTGCCATTCACCGTCCGTTGGGCACGCGGTTCCGGACCGCCCCTGGCGAACGGCCTGCACGCGAAGTAGCTCGGCGGCCAGTTCCCGAACCGACTCAGCAGCGCGCTCCTTGCGTCCCGCCCATGCCTTGCCTCCAAGGATGGAACGATCGGGCGCCCCCTTCACCGCGCCGATGTACCGATGCACATCGTCGATTCCTGATGCAGGAATCAGCAATCTGGCCCCCTGCGCGAATTCGAGCACGAGGAATTCCTCAACGGACGCATCGTCCTCACCGCTGCGAGACTGCTTTCGTACGCCTTCAAACCGTGCGATGCCATGCTCCCGGTGCACGACGTAGTCGCCTGGCGCGATCTCCACGAACGCATCGAGATCGCGCCGTGTGCTGGATGCGTGGCCGACCCGTCTCACCTGATACCGGTGGACGATCTCGTCATACGGCACGAAGTGCGTTGGACGTGTCCCTCCGCTCCAGACAAACCCCCCCGCCAGTTCACCCTCGACCAGTGACACCCCCCGGGGCAGCGTGCCGAGCAACTCGCGCATCCGCGCCAGGTCTCCCTGCGTCCGGCACACGACGATGATGTCCGCCCCACGGCTTCGTTCTGCAATGGACTCGGCCGCTGCAGCGGCCTGATCCGGAAAGTCATCCGTTCTGGATACGGGCAACTCCAGTTCGGCGGCGTCATGCGGCGCCCCGAGCATGGTGATGCCGCCGCATCGCTCGATCAGTGAGGCCTGAACGTCCTCCACGGACGCGATCCAACCACCGCCTGCAACGCGATCGAGATAGGCATGCCCTTGCGAACGAACTTCCTCGACGTCATCCAGAATGACTTCCCAGTCCTTAGAGAGCAGGGCACCGAGCGTCAGTTGCGGAGGCCCGGATGTGTCTGATCCCTGATCGAGCGCTGCTGCACCGGCGACGAGATCAACCTGCGGCAATCGTTCCGCTGATCCCATGGTGTCCAGATCGATGGCGTGGATGGACTCGACCTCGTCACCAAACACATCCAGTCGGATCGGAGGGCCCACTTCAGGGAAGATGTCCACCACGTCGCCTCGCATGGCAAACTCCGACGCTCGCTCCACGGTGGCCGCCCGGACCCACCCGGCGGCCACCATCCACGCTCGGAACTCCTCCAGATCGATTCGATCTCCGGGCCTGATCCGTCGCAGCAGGCCTGCGATGTCTTCAGGAGACGGGATGGGCTGCATGAGCGCCGCAATCGGCGCCACCACCACTCGATGTGTGGCCGCCGTGATGGACTCCGCCAGCAGCAGCCGCTCACCAAGAAGGTCCGACCGAGCCGACGTCTCTCCCGGCAACGTCTCCAGCGCCGGAAACCGCGCCACGTCGAGCCCCTGGGCGCTGAGTTCGTGAAAGATTTCGTCGGCCTGATCGAGGTGCGCAACGATCAGGAGTCGGTTGGCGGGCCTGCGCCTCGCCACGGCGCCCAGCACCATGGCCGTCGAACTGCCCGCGCGGCCGGCGAACGCGCCCCGCCTCTGGCCGGCCGCGGCGTCGAGCGCGGCCACGACTGGATCAGCGTCCAATGTCTGGAACCACGCGGGCTCAGTCACGGATCCCCCCAACCATCCCCTCAGAGATGACGCCCCACGCCACGGCCCGGCTCACTGCCGCCGCAGTCTTCGGACCGATGCCCGGCACCAGCGTCAGGTCATCGGGGCACCGAAGCCGCCCGTCATCGGCCATTCTGGCGAGATCCCGGGCGCGAACCACGCCGACACCGGGAACGAGCCTCCACAGATGCGCCCGCCCCTCGCCGGCCTGGATGAGCCGTCCGTGTCCCCACCCCTGTGACCGCCACGCCTCGTCAGTCCGATGGCGCCACAGGAAGACACCGACGGCCGCCAGAATCAGCAAGCCCCGCCATGCCGGCGCCGGTCCTGAGCTCCGCCGCAGACTCATGAGGTCGACGCGCCGAACGGCTTCGAGAGCATCCGGCGCAGGGCGACCACTTGCTTCATGACCGGCCGGGCCTCTCCTCGATCCGTCAGAAGACCCGCGGTCGGGGGCCGCGTCTCCTCGTGATCAAAGAGGTCGGTCCAGACGACGGACTCCACGTTCGGCTTTGAGAGCAGCATCGGAATGACCC
This sequence comes from uncultured Isosphaeraceae bacterium, assembly GCA_964417845.1. GTDB lineage: Bacteria > Planctomycetota > Phycisphaerae > Phycisphaerales > SM1A02 > UBA12567. The sequence goes on along the minus strand of CAYQJN010000061.1, from coordinate 8,372 downwards.
GCGCGGCCCACTGCCCCTGCAACTCCCCCGACCACTCGGCCCGCCACCGACCACCGTCCTGGGCCACGTCTGCGGCGGGGATTCCAAGATCGGTCACGATGACCCTGGGATCCAACACGACGAAGCGATCGAGCAATCGGCTGATCTCCATGAGATCGCGCATGACGCGACCGTCGGTGCCGTCCCCGAACTGGAGCCGGAGGCCTACGGCGTCGACGCGGATGCCGGACTGCACGATCTGTTCCACAAAGGTCGTCGGCCCGACCGCATCACGGCGATCAAACAGATACTCGCACCAGGGTTGTTCGAGTTCCACGATCACGCGGCGACCGCGGTTGTCCTGACGGATCCTGAGCGCCATGGTTCGGACCAGATCGACCATGTCCTTCGGCTTCAGGGTCATCACCTGATTGGTGTTGATCCCGGTCCCCGTCGACCACATGCCGATGTGATCACCGTATCTGGAGACCACCTGCTCCACGTGGTCGTACACCATGTCCCGCAGGTGCTCATAGGACGCAGCTCGGCTGGCGACCCATCCGGGCAGACCGTGCCGACCGAGGTCGAGAAGCGGTCCTCCGATCACGCGGCACCCATGGTCCTCCGCCCACGCAATCCAGTCATCAGTCTGATCCCATCGGTACTGTCCCGGCTCGGGCACGAGCCGATCCCAGCGCAGGGGAATGGCCACCAGCCGAAATGAACGATGGGCAATCTCCCGAAGCGTCTCACCGGAGTGGGACGGGTCAATGCGAATGCCGATCGCGGTCGAGGAGGCGGGCTTGCGGTGCAGGCGGCGTTTGAGCAGGATCTCAGCGTGGGCCATCGCCAGGCGTTCCGACGCTCGAATCGCCAGCGTCAGGGACTCCCGCCCGGCCTGACTCGCCGCGGCAGGGTCGCTCGTGACCATGGCACGCGTGAAGAGCTGTCTGGCCTCGTTCCACAACTTCACAGCGGGATGCTCGGGGGCCAGATCCGACATCGCCCATTCCTCGGCCTTGTGCACGAACATTGAGATGCGGTGCCGCGCCAACTCGACAGCCAGCACGTAGGGCTCGGACCGCTGGTGTAGGAGGCACGTCCGAAGCCCCAACTCCCCCGCGGAACCTGCGTCGTAGAGAAGCCCTAAAGCCGTGGCGCCATCGGCCCGTCGCTCACAGGTAATCAGGCCATCCTTCTTGCGCACCTTCCCCGGCACCACCTCTTCCTCCTTATCAATGAGGATCGCATGGCGGAGCGGGGCGGCGTCGGACCGCCCTTGGACGTCATGGCAGGAGAATCTCAGCATGCCAGCAGCATCCCATTCTACGGGGCAACTCACGCGGACCGATCTCAGGGCCCCAATGGCTACACTTCGCCCCCAAGAGTAGGCCACATCAACACGACCCCGATCGCCCCGGTTCACTCCACCGATCTGCCCCTGCCTGGTCGCCGCCAAGGCAAAGTCCGAGACATTTACGATGTACCGGCAGCGGATGGCGGACCTCCGTCCGTCCTGATCATCGCCTCCGATCGCATCAGCGCTTTCGACGTCGTCATGCCGACCTCGCTCCCGGGCAAGGGCCGTGAACTCACCGCGATCAGTACCAGGTGGTTCGAGATGATCCGCGATTGGGGTCTGATCCCCGACCACCTGCAGTCGACCTGCCCGAGCGATGTCCCCGGCCTGGATGAGTCGTACCACGATCAGCTCGAAGGCCGCATGATGCTTGGCCGCGCAGCCCGGGTGATCCCGGTCGAGTTCGTCGTGCGAGGCTACATCACCGGATCAGGCTGGAAGGAGTATCAGCAGCACGGCACCGTGTGCGGCATCGCCCTTCCAGAGGGGCTTCAGCACTGCGAACAACTCCCCGAGCCGATCTTCACGCCCGCGACCAAAGCGGACGTCGGGCATGACGAGAACATCGACTTCGAGACGGCCTGTGGCATCGCGGGACGTGATGTGATGAACAGACTGCGAGACGTGTCCGTTGAGATCTACCGACGGGGCGCCGCCTATGCCCGGGAGCGTGGCATCATTCTCGCCGACACGAAGTTCGAATTCGGATTCGCACTTGGCGCCGATGGCGAACCAACGGATGAAATCATGTTGATCGACGAAGTTCTTACACCGGACTCAAGCCGATTCTGGCCATCCGATGAGTACGAGGTTGGACGCGATCAGGACTCCTTCGACAAGCAGTACGTCCGAAACCACCTTGAGCGCCTTGTCCGAGCCGGGGAATGGGACAAGACACCTCCGGGCCCAGCCTTGCCTGACGATGTCGTCGTCAACACGCTTTCCAGGTATCGCGAGGCTCATCGCCGCCTGTTCGGCTGAGTGCAGCGTCCGAACTGATCAGGGAACGGACGGAGCGCATCCGCCGAAGTTGGCGACCAGTTCGATGAGGTCGTAGGCATCGACGGTGTCATCGCTGTTGATGTCCGCCATCGGATCGCGGGTGTCCCAGTACGCCAGCATGTCGATCAGATCCTCAATTCCGATGACGCCATCCATCGTGGTGTCGTCGAGACAACTTGGGCAGAGTGCTTGCGCGTCCAATGGAACGATGCCTTCCGTCGTACCGCTCGTACCGGACCCGTGGCAGACCTGACTGTCTGCCAGCCACGGCCCTGGTCCATCGGTCACGTCGTGATACCAGAGATCACCCGCTTCTCCCGCCGAGTGCCACTTGAACTGACACTCGGAGAGTGTTGCAGCGATGGTGCCACCAGAGTAGGCAGCTCCGCCCCAGGCCGCTGAGCCCGCCATGAATGCGCTACGCCGCAGCGTGACTTCGGAGTCCCACATCCACAGATGCCCACCCTGACCGCTGGCTGAATTGGACGTAAACTTGCACTGATCGATAGTCGCGTCGGCCTGATGAAGCCACATCGCACCGCCCTGGGCCGATTCACATCCATCGAACTGGCACTGCGTCACGGTCAGCGATGAGTCCGCCCAGGCCATGACCGTCCCGACATCCGCCACACAAGACGTGAAGTCACAGTGATCGAGCGCAATCTCACTGGCATACGCATACATCCCGGCGCCATACTGGAGGGCCCCGCCTTCGGTCGTCTGCCCGACGCTCAACGAAGCAAAGGACACATTCGATGCATTGACCGCGGCCCCGTAGGCCAGCACGCCCCGCCCTTCTTCGTTGGTTATCGTCACCGGATTGCCACTGATCGGATCTGTGAAAGACAGCGTCGAGCGGAGCACCAGATTCTGCAGTTGTACGCTCTGCCCCTCGGGTGTCAGGCCAACCGTGAACACGGCCCCCTGGTCATCGGCCCAGATCGTTACGTCACCAATGCCTACCACGCGAACTGCCTTCTCAAGGATGATCACGTTCTCCATGTACACGCCTTCATCAACCGCGATGAGGCAGCCATCGTCGGCAGCGTCGACCGCCTCCTGAATCGTGGCATAGTCCTCCGGTACGTCGATCCGGCACAAGGGGATCCAGCCTTCGAACTGCCCGGCCCAGTCACCTGGTATGTCGATCACTTGGCCCCCGTTGGGGACAGCGATCGGCCAATCCGGGATGTCGAACGGCAAGTCGAGCGGATCGATCAGAATCGGATCCCAGATCGGAGGATCACCGCCGAAGGGATCCCCCCCTCCGGGCAGTTCCGCCGTGGCAGCAGCCGCCGAGATCAGAAGTGACGTGAGAGCGACGTGTCGAACTGGGGTCATGGCATGGGCTCCTGGGGGTCTCAATCCCCGATACGCCCCCTATGGCCCATCGCTCGCCGTGTGTGATCCGACTTACTGAATATCCGGATCGGCCGCCGCCACCGTATTGCGGAGCAGCATGGCGACGGTCATGGGGCCAACGCCACCCGGTACCGGGCTCAGCCATCCGGCGACCTGACTCACCGACGTCTGGTCCACATCGCCGACGGTCCGCCTCGCCCCTGTGTCCGGGTCGGTGACCCGATTGATCCCCACATCGATCACGACCGCCCCCGGCTTGACCATGTCGCCCGTCACCAGTCCGGGCACGCCGGCCGCGGTGATCACGACATCCGCCCGACGTGTATGCGCTGGTAGATCGCCTGTGTGGACATTGGTGGACGTCACGGTGGCTTCGGCTTCCATCAGGAGCACCGCAACCGGCCGACCGACGATGGTGCTCGCACCGACGCAGACCACCTCGGCGCCCTGCAGGGGTCTGTTCGTTGATTCGATCAGTCGAATGGTTGCCAGCGCCGTGCAGGGCACGAGCGTTCTGCGTCCATAGATCACGCCGCCAATGTTGGCGGGGTTGACGCCCTCCACATCCTTCGCCGGGTCAATCGCCGCCTGAATGGGATGCGGATCCACGCCGTCGGGCAAGGGCAGGTGGACCATGATGGCCGTGACATCATCATCCTCATTGAGTGCTTGCACAATGGCCTTTACACACGGCGCGGTCGCGTCGGCAGGAACCTCGTGCAGGCGGTACGCGATCCCGAGCTCACCACAGGTCCGGGCCTGATTCCTGGCGTAGACGGCACCCGCCGGATTGCCCTCAGCGAGGACCACATCCAGTCGAACGGGGATCCCTACAGCCTCCAGCGCTCGCACTCGAGTGGCCAGCTGTTCCTTGACGGCGGCTGCGAGCGCCCGACCATCGATCATCGATGCTGTGTGAGAGGAAGACACGGCGAGGAGGATAGCCCCCCCCGGCCTCCAGCGCCCGTCTCCTACAATGTCGCAGATGAGCACACTTCAACTGGTCCTCATCGACATCGGCAATACGCGAACGAGCATCGGCACGGCCATCGACGGCACTGTGAGCGCTGTCTCCACCGTGCCGAACGAGCAACTGGCCGACCTGACATCAACAGTCATCGCCAAGCGAAACAGTCTGAACGCCGATGCGCCCCGACCCGTCCTGATCGCCTCGGTCAATGAACCACTGGCCGCTCAACTCGGGTCAGCCCTCGGTGATCAGTTCGCTGAAGAAGTCTATGTGGTCGGTCAGGATCTCCCCATCCCCATCAACTGCGACCTCGCGCCGGAAACGGTCACGGGCGTCGATCGACTGCTCAATGCGCTCGCTGCCTGGGATGTCCAGAAGCAGGCATGCATCATTGTGGACGCAGGCAGCGCCGTCACCGTGGATTTCGTCGACGGCGAGGGAACCTTTCACGGAGGTGCCATCGCACCGGGCGCGGCGCTGCAACTTCGGAGCCTCCACGAGCAGACTGATGCCCTTCCTGAACTCACATTCTGCGGGCCCGGTGACGACGCATTCGGTCGAAGCACCGCAGATGCCATGCAGTTGGGTGTCACGTGCAGCATCAAGGGACTCGTGCATGTGCTGGTGGAACGATATGCCTCCCACTATCAGGCCTTTCCGCCGGTCATCGTCACGGGCGGCGACGCGGAGGTGATCTTCAGGAATGACGACTTCGTCGATCGCATCGTCCCGGACCTGACGCTGCTTGGCATGTCGATCGCAGCTCGTCGCGCGCTGAAGGCGTCGGACGGCGAGCCTGCATGAGCGAGCTGACCGCCTCGCTGCGTACGTCGCCCAATCCGGGCGCCGTCGCCATCATCGAAGTTGAAGGCCCATTGGACACCGCATGGGAAGACCCGGATCTTGTGCTTCCAGAAACCGGGGCGCTGCGAACCGCTTCCATTCCCGGCATTGATGAAGCCCTCCTCGCGCGCCTCTCCGACTACCGAGTTCAGATCATGCCGCACGGAGGCGTGCGCATCGTCCAGCGTCTTCTTGATCGGCTCAAAGCGCACGGCGTGCGGATCCTCACCCAGGACAGACGCTGGCGTGACGGCATCGATCGAGTCACCGCTGCCGTTGCTGAGGCGTTGCCGGCGGCCGGGACCAGAGAGGCGGTCGACCTGCTGCTCCGGCAGCCATCCCGATGGCGGGGCTTCGGAGAGGCCTGGACCGATCAGGATGAGCAGCGCAGCGCCCGACTGAATCGGCTCCTGACACCGCCTCGGGTGATGGTCCTGGGCCCACCCAACATCGGCAAGAGCACGCTTCTCAATGCCCTCGCCGGGCGTTCCCGCGCGGTCGTGGCACCACATCCGGGTACCACCCGCGACTGGGTCTCGACGCCGCTGCAGCTCGGACCGCTCATCGTTCACTGGATGGACGCCCCCGGACTGAACCCGGATCCCGAACCGCTGGAACGTCAGGCGATTGATGCCGCGCTCATGCGATCATCGCACGTCGATCTGCTGGTGGCGGCGGCCGATCCCACCAGCGGCTGGATCAGCCTTCCCCGGGAGCCGGATCTCCGGCTGGGCCTTCGGTGCGATCTGGGGGAGGTCACAGGTGCCGACGTGACCTGCGCCGCCGCACATGGCGTGGGCATCGAAGGCGTGGTGCGGGCGGTCAGCGCCGCCCTGGTCTCGGACGATGACCTCAACTCGCCCCGGCCATGGAGATTCCCGACGCTTCAGAGCCCCATCGACGAGTAGCCGCAGTCCACGTACAACGTCTGGCCGGTCACACCGGCCGCCATGTCCGAAAGCAGCCATGCGGCGGAGTCGCCCACATCACGCCCGGTGACATTGCGACGGAGCGGTGCCTTCTGTTCAACCCAGTCAAGGATCTGCGAGAACCCGCCGACCGCCATCGATGACATCGTGCGAATGGGACCGCCCGAGATGGCATTGGCCCGGATGCCCCGCGCCCCCAACTCCATTGCGAGATACCGTGTGGTCGCTTCGAGGGCCGCCTTCGCCACGCCCATGACGTTGTAGCCGGGCACGGCCTTCTCGGCCCCGTAGTAACTCATGGCCACCATACCGCCGCCGTCGCTCATGAGCGGCGCCGCGCGGTTTGCCATCGCCATGTAGGTCCATGCGGAGATATCCATCGCCTGCGTGAAGACCTCTCTTGGCGTCGCTGTGAACTTGCCTTCCTGCAGCCAGTCCTTGTCCGCGAAGGCGATCGAGTGCACGAGATAGTCGAGGCGTCCAGGCCCATTGGCAATCGACTCGAACACGTCATCCATTGATGCATCAGAAGAGGCATCCATCGGCATGAGCCATGGATCCTCGATGCCCAGCGCGCCGACCGCCTTGCGAACCCGGCGTTCCATCTTCTCGCCGGGCAGATGTGTGAAGAGACAGGTTCCCCCTTCACGAATGATCGACTCTGCGATGAACCACGCATAGGATCGATCGTTCGCGATGCCCACAACCAGACCCGTTTTGCCATCCATGCAACCCATAGCAGGTACTCCCGATGCCGCGTCTCGCGGGTGATCGGGAGAGGGTAGCGAGTCTGCTCAGCACCCGCCCCAGTGCTCGAGGACGGCAAGGAGATCGGAGACCCCCACCGTGCCGGATGCATCAACGTCCGCAGCGCACCCAGTGCAATCGGTGCCCCACGCGTCAAGCAGCGTGGTGACATCACTGGTGCCCACACTCTGGTCGCAATTGACGTCGTACGGGCAGCCGCAGCAGGGCTCACCATGCGTAAAGACACCGCCCATCGCCTCGCACGAGGCCTGGATCGTCTGGCAGCAGTCTGCATCGAGGACACAGGATCCCATCCCCGGGCCTGCCAGCGATCCGTACAGGGCGAAGTCGTCGACGGTCAGCGCGTCATGGCTGAACCCGGAGACCATGCCGTACTTGTGACCGGCAAAGCCGATGAGCGCCGTCGCGAAGCCGTTGGTGATGCCCCCGATCAGTACCGAGGGTGCGCCCACAAGGGTCGGCGCATCATTCCAGGCGATCGTTCTGGAGTCCGCCCAGTACCAGACATACAGGGTGCGGGTCGTCCAATCCCGCAACTCGACCACGTGCGGTGTGGGGACGCCGTAAAGCCAGGAGTGCCCTGACAGCAGCGGCGTCGTCACGAGGTCCACGCCATTCCAATAGGTCTCGGTCAATGCCGTGATCGTAAAGGCGCGGCCGTAATAGAACTGATCGGGATCTCCCTCCGTCATCATCGCAAATGAAAGGCCGGCCTCGCCGTCCACAGGAATCGGGACATTGACATGCCAGGTCATCTGCGCCTGCCAGTCCTGCGTGAGATCAACCAGCCACCCCTCACCCCAGGCCCCCGCAGACTGCACGACCAGATTGGAGCCACCCCCGCCGTACCCGATTCGTGCCCGGCCGTTGGTCTCGGCGATGGTCATGTTGGAGTTCGACGGCCACCCGAAGCTCCAGGTGCCGCTGTGCGTCCCATCGTTGAAGGTGTCCGTCACGGCGCATGGATCACCGAGTGCCTGTCCGGCCAGCACACTCAGGACCACACTGAACACCATTCGATTCACGGCACCACTCCGGCGAGACTCCCTGAGGGACCCGACAGTCTACCGCAGTCGCTACCATGCGTCGTCGGCCAATTGCCGAAGCGCGCGTAGCTCAATTGGATAGAGCATCGGCCTTCGAAGCCGAGGGTTGCAGG
>CAYQJN010000060.1:0-12535 GCA_964417845.1 uncultured Isosphaeraceae bacterium | reverse complement strand
GCGCCCACAGCCCATGTTCATGGGGCTGATCGCCGCGGCGATTCACCGAGCCCTCCCCGATCTGAGTCGCGAATCGATCTCCAAGCGGTGGCTTCCCGCAGGCCCCCCCGCCAACTGCGCCAGCAGTTCGTAGGTATGCGGACGCGGCCGCCGGCGGCGGGGTGAAGCCGGCAGACGTGGAATCGCCCGGGATCGTCCGGTACACTGCCACGCTTCGGCGATGTAGCTCAGTTGGTTAGAGCGAGGGATTCATAAACCCTAGGTCGCTGGTTCAAATCCAGCCATCGCCATTGATCTGGCCGCAGGGCGGCCAATCAACAGGCCGCCATCTCAGCTGCCCGAGCACGGACCTGCTGCACCATGCCATGCAGCCCATTGCTCCGAGTCGGGCTGAGGTGCTCATGAAGGGCCAGTCGATCGAACAGGTCAGCCAGATCAAACTGCACCAGATCTCGAGGTGAGCGCCCGCTGAGCGCTGCGACCACGATGGCCGCCAGCCCTTTCACCAGCCGGCTGTCACTGTCTGCGTCCAGTCGTATCACATCGCCATCTGCACGAAGCGATACCCAGACCGCACTCTGGCATCCATGGACCAGATTGGCATCTACTCTGTCGCCTTCCGGAAGCGGTGGCAGACGATCGCCCAGATCCATGATGTACCGATACCGGTCTTCCCAATCCTCCAGAAATGCAAAGGCCTCCTCGATCTCGTCCAGCGCGGGGAGTGGTGCGGGCATGGTGGTCAGGCTATCGCTTCCGTGGCCGGAACGCGGCACACACCTCGGGGTCCGTCTCCAGCCGGTCGCCCCCGAGCAGATCCACGCAATAGGGAACGGCGGGAAAGACCGCGTTGAGGCAATCGTCCACCGCGGAAGGATTGCCCGGAAGGTTGATGATGAGCGATGTCCCCCTCGTCCCGGCAAGCTGCCTCGAGAGGATCGCCGTGGGCACAACCGCCAGCGAGGCACTTCGCATCAACTCTCCAAACCCCGGCATCAACCGATCACACACCGCTTCGGTGGCCTCCGGCGTCACATCACGAGGGGCCGGGCCGGTGCCCCCCGTCGTCAGGACCAACGTGCACCCTTCCACATCGCACAGTTGCCGCAGCGCCTGCTGAATCTCGTCCGGTTCGTCGGGGACCATCGCCCGCACTGGCCGCCACGGGGATGTCAGCGCCGATTCCAGCCATGCCGCGATGGCAGGACCACCTCGATCCTCGTACGCACCACTGCTGGCGCGATCCGACACGGTCAGCATGCCGATTGGACAGGACATCCGCACACGATACACACCAACGACACCGCCCCGCTCGAGAGACCGAGCGGGGCGGCGGATTGATCTCGGTGACCCGAGGAGATCAGCAGGGATTGCCGAAACTCTTCAGGACCAGCAGGATGTCATCCACGGTGTAGTCCGTGCCGAATCCTGCCACGGCCTCCAGGATGTCGTCGACGTTGATCTGACCGTCGCCGGTCAGGTCGCCTTCGCATTCCACCACATCGCAGTAGTGGGCATCGATCGACACGGCGTCCACAGCCGCTTCGACGATCGACCCGTCACTGAGATCGGACGCCGTGAAACGAACGCTGAACTGGTCATTGGGGGTAATGCCCGACATCTCTTCAATGTCCCACGCCTTGCTGATCCAGCCACCGTTGACTTCACTGCCACCGGGACCGACCACCTCGAGCGTCGTCCAGGAGAGACCCGCATCGTCGCTCACCTCCACCACGAAGGTGTCGTTCTGGGGATCGGCGCCGCCGCAGTTGGAACCGTTGTTGTACCAGCGGTCGTACCGGAGCATGCCACCCTGCGAAGCATCCATCGTGGGGCTCGTCAGGGTCGTCGTGCCGTCATCGATGTCTTCGTCGGCACCGTTCCCGGACACATAGCACATTCCAGAACCGTCTGAGTCACTGGGGTTGTCACAGCGAGCTCCACCGCTACCCGAAGGCGTCGCTCGAGCCCAGTTCCCGGTGCCCGCACCCGCATACACGGTCCAGCCCTGATCCGAATTGAAGTCATCCTCGAAGGCGATCTCGATGCCACTCCAGGCATCACTGCGCCACGAATCCACCGGCGCATTGAACGGGCTGTAGACGAGGTCGCCTTCGACGCTCTCCACCGTGATATACCAGTTCACGGCAGCGCCGCAGTCAAAAGCGGGGAACACACCCTGCATGCCGCCTGGCATGTCGGTCATGACCACCTCTCCGCTGTCGGCGCCTGCAGCCCAGTGCAGCCGGCCGGAACCGGATGCAGGATCCACATTGCCACCGATGGAAATCCTGATGGTTTCGCCGCCATTGGGATCAACGAACTCGGGACGGCCATCGGGATAGTCGATGGTGAGACTCACGGTGGCCAGCGCCGCCTCGACGCAGGCCACGGCATCAATGAGTCCGTAGCCGTAGTCGTTGTCCTTGCCGGCTGATCCCTTGTCAGTCGCGGTGTCGTAGATGATCTGCTTCACCTGCTCACTGGTGAGCTCTGGATTCGCCGAGAGCATGAGCGCCATCACACCGTTGACGTGCGGAGACGCCATCGACGTTCCGTCGTAGCTCGAGTATCCACCTGGAACGCTCGAATAGGTCGACACGCCCGGCGCTGCAATGTCGGGCTTGATCGCCACACTGCCGTTGGCCGTGCAGTAGGTCGGACCGCGTGAGGAGAAACTTGCAACCGAGTTCCCGTTGTAGGGATCCGTCGCGGCAACCGCCATGTTGCGGAAGTCATCGAGCGCTCGGTCTCCAGGGCGACGAAGCCCCGAAGAGCCTTCGTTTCCGGCGGAAAAGAGGACGATGACGCCGGCTGCCTCGCAATTGTCGATGAAGGACCAGAAGGTTTCGTCGCACTCGGGATACCCGTGCGCCGTCACCAGGCCCCATGAATTCGAATTGGTGTGGGGCACATCGAAACTGGTGAGCGGATTACCGTCGGGTTCAGCAAACCACTGAAACGACAGAATGGCGTCTGACACCGTCTGTGCAATGCTGGCTCGATCGATCGGCGCGGCGGCAATCCACTCGGCGCCAGGTGCCACACCAATCTGATTGCCGGGGGATCCGCCGCAGACCGTGCCCATCGTGTGGGTTCCGTGCGATCCGCTATCAAAGGGAAAGGAATGATTCCCGGTGTAGGGGTCGTAGAACGCCCATTCCGGATGTCCGTCATACAGCGCGTTCAGCCCACGCCAGCGACTTGCCAGTGCCTCGTGGGAGCCGTGCACCCCGGTGTCCATGTTGGAGACAACGATGCCCTGCCCGGTATAGCCCATGGCCCAGACATCAGGCGCCCCGATGGTCACCAGCCCCTGCTCAGGCCCCCCTCGCGTAGAGGCGTCGTCATCCGGAAGCCCGTCACCGGCCGTTGGCCCGACCAGTTCGATGGGGTAGTCCAGCGCCACCAGCGCCACATCGTCACGGGCGGCCAGCAACTCGATGGTGGCCGGTGTCGCGTCCAGGCCGATGATGCTCGAGATCCAATACGGTGTGACCTCGCTGACTTCGCCAGCGGGAAGGGTTTTGAGCGTGGCCAGCACATCGTGCTGTCCATGTGATGCTGCGTCCTGCAGTGCGGTCACCACCGCGACGTGTCGCTCATGGCGATTGGCACGATCAGCGAGCATCTGTGTCATCAGCCCGTCCACATCGGCCTGATGCGACAGGTACACCAGCGCGCTCACAGTCTCGTCCCCCCCCATGCGATCCATGATCGACTGGAGGTTGCTGTCAATCTCGCCAGCATGAGCCGACGCCGCGACCGCGGCCGCGGCCAACACGGAAGAATGCTTCATCTATGGACTCCTCTCAGGCCCGGCAGCACCGGGCGGGACATCCCCACCTGTGCCTCACTGTACCCTCTCCGAGCCGATTTCCAAGCCGCAGTCGCATCAAACCACCGAGGATCGCCGCGTGAGAGCCCTTCCGAAAGTCCATCTGGCCGGCGCCGCAGGCCTGGTGACAGGCTCCTGCACGCTCGTGGAGAGCCCCAACGGCCGCCTCGCCATCGATCTTGGTCTGATTCAAGGCACTCCTGAAGCCGAAGCGGACAACATCAGCCTGCCGATCGATCGGCCTGACTGGCTCGACGCGGTGGTACTCACACACGCCCATGCAGACCATTGCGGGCGGCTCCCGATGCTGGCCCGCACCGGTTTCGAGGGCCCGATTCTGACCACGCCGGCCACCGCGGCCATCCTCCCCCACGTCCTGCATGCTTCGGCCCGGCTGCAGCAACGGCTCGCCTCCGAAGCCAGGCAGCGCGGGCACGCGCCGCCTCCGATTCTGTTTGAGACCGATGATGTGGACCGCATCCTCCAGCGGGTCCGGGCAGTGCCATTCAAGACACCGACACAGGTGAATGGAACCACCGTCACACTCCACCCCGCCGGGCACATCCTCGGCGCTGCATCCGTCCTCACCGAGACTCGGGAAGGACGTGTTCTTTGTTCCGGCGACCTCGGGCATGTGCTCGGGGAGCCACTTCCACCGCCGGAGGCGCCACCCCCCGCTGATCTGGTTGTGATGGAGTGCACACGCGGAGACACGCTGGACGACATCGAACCGTCACCAACCGAACAACTGGCTCGTGTCATCGAGGACGCCCGCATCGATGGACAGGTCATCGTCTGTCCAACATTCGCGCTAGGGCGGGCACACCAGTTGCTCTTCCGGCTAGGCGAGCTTTCACGAGAAGGTCGACTGGGCATGCCCGTCATGCTCGACTCCATGATCTCGTCGATCACCGCGCCACTGCACGCCCGGTTCTCAGACACACTTTCTGTCACAGCCTCGCGACTGGCAAAGGACGGCGTTGACCCGCTCGACTTTCCCGAACTTCGCAAGCTTCGCAATCGCCGGGCGGCGCGCGTCATCAAGGATCTCCGTGGCCCCGCGCTCGTGATGGCCGGCAACGGTTTTGGAGAAGGTGGCCCGATCGTGGAACACCTCATTCGCTGGCTCCCCAGCCGACATGGCCGCATCCTGCTGGCGGGGTACTGCATGCCAGGAACTGTGACCGGACGCCTGGCCGAGGACCCCCCACACATCAAGCTCCGCGGACGCCCGGTACGCGTCGAGGCCCCCATGGATCGGCTGTCCTGCTTCTCCGGACATGCAGACGCCGCCGGGCTGATGGCGTGGGTGCAAAGCATGCCCGGCCCACGCCCTCAAGTCGTGCTCCACCACGGCGACCCGGTTCCGCGAGCCACTTTCGCCGAGCAACTTCGCGACCGAGGGTATCTCGTGGCCACACCGGCACGAGGTGAATCGCCCGCATGGTGAAGTCCGCACGATGGGCCGTTCCAGCACTCGTCCTCGGCGCGATCGGAATCTCCTTCGCCGCGCCCCTGGCCAAACTTGCTTCGGTGGAGGGCGATGTCGGCTGGGTCGCCTCGGCATTCTGGAGAACCGCCCTGTCCACGCCACTGCTCTGGTGCCTCGTCGCGATCACACGCTCGAAGCGGCCGCCCGCTCGTCAGTGGCACGCCGCCTGGCTGCTGATCCCCGGCGTCCTCTTCGCCTTTGATCTGCTGACGTGGCACCTCTCTTTCGCCTGGACAACCGCTGCCAGCGCCACACTGCTGGCGAACCTCGGTGTCATTCTCGTCGGCCTCATTGGCTGGAGGTTTCTGCGCGAGCATCTCGATGCCAGGTACGCCGCAGGCGCCCTGCTCGCACTGGGAGGCGTCGCGTGGCTGCTGACCTCCGAACCAACCGAAGGGGAACATCCGCTCCGACTCCGGGGCGACCTGCTGGCCATGGCCACGGCGGTCTTCTACGCCTCCTACATTCTGTCCATCAAGGCCGCACGATCGCGAGCCCGCGCGATCGATGTCATGGCCATTGCCACCACGGCCGCGGCGATCGTACTGCTTCCGGCCATGCTGCTCGCCGACGGTCAATGGGCGCCCGGCTCGCCCCGAGGCTGGCTCTGGCTTGGCCTGCTGGCACTGATTCCGCACTGCATCGGCCAGGGACTGATCGTCCTCTCGCTCTCGGCGCTTCCCGCATCATTCGCCGCCGTCACGCTCCTTCTGCAACCGGTTGCAACGGCCATGTGGGGGTGGCTGTTTCTGGGCGAGCGGCTCACCGTGAGTCAGATCATCGCTGGATCGGTCGTTCTGATCGGCATCGTGCTGGCGCGGCTCGGCAGCGGTCGATAGAGTGCCGCCTCCCATGGACATGACCACCACCCTGCCGTATGTCGTACTTCCTCCATCCGACGGCGTCCCTCAGTCCGATGGAGCCCTGGTGCTGCTTCATGGATACGGCGCCAATGCGCACGACCTGCTTCCGCTCCGAGATGCACTGGCACCGGGCCGAACCGCCGTTGCGTTCGAAGCCCCCATTGATCTCTCCCCGATGGGCATGCCGGGCGGTCGCGCATGGTTTCACCTCACACCCGATCCAACCGGAGGAATCGCCTACGACACGGAGGGGGCGCTCGCCGCACTTCGTCAGCTGGCCCGCGACATCCCAACTGCATTGATGGACCGCGATCTGGAGATCGAGAAGTCCGTGGTGCTGGGATTCAGCCAAGGTGCGATGCTGGGGCATGGGCTACTTCTGCATGAACACTTGCCCATTCAGGGGCTTGCGGCGTGCAGCGGACGCATGGTGCCGGAGATGTTTCCGAGCGACGGGCACATGGCCACAGCGATCCCGGTCCACCTCTCTCATGGCAGCCTCGATGATCTGATTCCAATCACCAGCGGCCAGGCCATTCGGAGCTTCTATGAGTCGGACACGCCAGCGCACGTCACCTGGGTGGAAGAACCCGTCGGGCACACCATCGGCCCGGATGCCGCCCGATCCCTGCAGGCATGGATTGCAGACCTGTAGCCGTCGGGCGACTCAGACCAGGACGAGGTAGCCCACCAGAATCGCAAAGATGACGATGATCGCGATGACGATCATCCACCAGCAGCCCATTCCGCCTTCGTCCCGAGATTCCTGTGCGCCGCCGTCAGTCATGGTGCGTGTCTTCCTGATGTGCCCCGGAGCCGACCGGGGCTGGTGGTGATGTAACCCAATCGGATGATGATGTCCGTCACCCGCGGCGTCAACCTCACGGCAGCGGCTGCCGAGTATCATCGGGCCCCCTGAAGTTAACCCGCCGAGGAGGCCACCCATGACGTTCACACTGCCCGATCTGCCCTACGCCTACGACGCCCTGGAGCCAGCGATTGATGCGCGCACCATGGAGATCCACCACTCCAAGCATCACGCGGGTTATGTCGCCAAGTTGAACGCCGCCATCGAAGGCCACGAAGACCTTGCCCAGATGTGCCCTGGAACGCTTTGCAGCAATCTGGACAAGGTCCCCGAGGACATTCGCACTGCCGTCAGGAACAACGGCGGCGGCCACTTCAACCACTCGGTCTTCTGGAAGATCATGGGCCCAGCCGGCGGCGCCGGTCCAAGCGGCGCGCTGGCGGACGCCATCAACGCCTCCTTTGGCGATCTGGACACCATGAAGCAACAGTTCGCTGCCGCAGCCGCCACTCGCTTCGGATCAGGCTGGGCATGGCTGTGCGCGACGAGCAAAGGCCTCTCCATCTGCTCGACCGCCAATCAGGACAACCCGTTGATGCCGATCGAAGGGACCTGTGGCGGCACGCCGCTTCTCTGCCTCGACGTCTGGGAGCATGCGTACTACCTCAACTACCAGAACCGCAGGCCTGACTACATCGATGCGTGGTGGAACGTCGTCAACTGGAGCGCCGTCGGCGAGCGGTATGCCAAGACGACGTGCTGCTGCGGCGCCTCCTGATCACGCCGTTGGGCCAATGCACCTGTAGGCCAGGTACCTCACCTGATGTGGGGGGTGGTCGCGCACGCTTCGCGCGGCTTCATTGGGTGTGACCATGTCTGCGTTCACGTTGCTCCTGATCGCGGCAGGTGGCTCGGCTGGCGCCATGGGTCGGTACGGCATCTGCGAAGCGCAGTCCAGGTTGACATCCTGGCCCGGATGGACTGGTGTTCTGGCAGCGAATCTGATGGGCTGCCTCATCATGGGACTGGCGGCGGGATGGCCGCGGGGCGGGCCGTGGACCGAGATGCTGGTGATGACCGGACTCTGCGGCGCGCTCACCACCTTCAGCAGTTTCGCGCTTGATCTGGCGCTGTTGTGGCTTGGGGGGCAGCGACGGGCGGCCTTGTCATGCGTAAGCCTCTCGGCCGGGCTGGGAATCCCGTTGGTGATGCTGGGCGAACTCCTTGGCGGACTCATCTCATGAGGTCAGGCTGGACGATTCCGGCCATTGGCATAGGGGGCGCCGCCGGCGCAACGCTCCGCGGCCTCGCCGAATCCACCGCTGCATCGATCGGATGCCCTACCTGGGCCATGATCATGGCGGTCAATGTGATCGGCTGTTTCGCCATGGGGTTCCTCTTTGTGTGGCTCGAAACCAGGCTGCGGCGGGACGGTGCGAGTCGGCTCTCGAGGCACCCCCAACATCAGCGGCTTCGCCGCTTCCGAGGGCTCATCGAACCCGACCCGACCATTCCCACGCCTGATCTTGCACGTGTGCAGGTGCCGCTTCAGGTGGCCTCGGGATTGGTGATCACCGGCTTTCTGGGAGGCCTGACCACATTCAGTTCGTACGCGATCGACGTGGTACGCCTCGGCGAGGCTCAGCAGTGGTGGTGGATGATGACCGATTTTGCAGGCACCATCGCCCTCGGGGTCCTCGCCGTCATGCTCGGCATGGAACTCGCCTGCCGGGCACGTTTCAGAAAGGCAGACTGAGTAGTCAGACTTCTCGAACTGGCCGCTCATGAAGACCACCACTCGCCGCGGGGCCACATGCACCACCGACACGCACGCCTGGGTGTCCCCACTAGCATGACAGACCATGTGGTGTGCGATCATTCTGATCATCACCTGCGGCGGCCAGCCGGAGGGTGACCTGGTGCGCGGCGGTCGACTCTGGGACGCCTGGTGGACAGAGCGCGGCGCGCCAGCCCCATCCGGAACACCTCCCTACGCCGAGCAGTCGATGCCAGCAGAGGCGTTTCGATGTGTGACGTGTCACGGCTGGGCACCATGGCCACTCCCTCCAGGCTCCGACCTGGCGCACGCGCTGCTGTCGCCTGATGGACATGACCTTGGGCAGCACGGTCTCGACGAACAGGACGTACGCGACCTCGAGGCCTACCTGAACGGTGCCGCACTGGACCCCGCTGCAGTTCTCACTTCGGACGGCCGCTTTCGAGGCGATCCGGCCAGGGGCGGCGAGCAGTTCAATGCCGCTGTGCGTGGCGGAGTGCCCTGCGCTGCCTGCCATGGTCCGGAAGGTGCCTGGCTCAACTTCGGCACGCCGCAGGCACCAGCGTGGATCGGCACACTGGCAGCGCAATCCCCCGAACGATTCATTCACGCCATGCGGTTTGGCCGGGCGGGGTCCGTGATGCCGAGCTGGGAAGCCATGCACGGGGACACCCAGACCATCGCGGATGTCGGCGCCTTCGCACAGTCGTCCCTGCCCGCCACGCCATCCCAGCGAGCCCCTGCTCAGTGGACGGCCAGTCCGCCGCCCGCTGCCATCGAACCCACCCGCACCCTGCTGATGCCCCAGGCCACCAGCATCGGATCCGCGCCAGGCGCCCAGCCACTGGTGGCCCACGTGCTCCCGGTCGATCTGGACGCCGACGGACATGAGGACATCGTCGTCTGCGACGTCCAGCGCGGTGGCGTCTTCTGGATCCAGCAAGCGGCGCCGCACCAGTTTGAGGAGTCGCAGCTGGGACAGGCCATCGCCGCGCCGGTCCACGCGGACGCCGTTGATATCGATGGTGATGGCGACCTTGACCTCGCGATCGCCAGCATGGGCGTCATGCTCCCATCCACCGAGCGAATCGGCCGCGTAGTGCTGCTCGAGCAGACCTCGCCGGGGGTCTTTCAGAACAGAACCGTGCTGGAAGGCGTGCACCGCGTCACCGATGTCCGTGGAGGCGATCTGGACAGCGACGGCGACATCGACCTGGCGGTATCACAATTCGGCTACGTGCAGGGCACTGTGCAATGGCTTGAACAGACCACACCGTGGTCCTTTCGATCGCATCACCTGATGGACCGCAGCGGCGCGATTCACGGGCCGCTCGCCGACATCGACAATGACGGCGACCTTGATCTAATCGTGCTCTTCTCTCAGGAGTGGGAGACGGTGCAGGCTTTTGTGAACGATGGGCTCGGAACATTCACGCCGGTGGTGCTGCACGATGTACCGGATGCGGACTTCTCAAGCAGCGGACTGATCGAAGGAGATGTGGACGCAGACGGCGACATCGATTTCGTCTGGGCCAACGGGGACGCGTTTGTGTCCGCGGGATACCGCCCGTTACCCACCCATGGCATGCAGTGGCTTGAGAACACGGGCCATCTTCAGTTCACCTTCCATCGCATCGGACAATTCGATGGCGCCTACGGTCCGATGCTCGCAGACTTCGATGGCGACGGTGACATGGACATCGCGGCCGTCAGCGAGTTTGCGGATTGGGAAGATCCCGCAACCTCCAGTGTTCGGTGGTGGTCGCAGGAGGGCGACGGCCAGTTCGCGGCGCAGAACATCGACACGACACTCACGCATCTGGTAACGGCAGCAGCGACTGATCTGGATCAGGATGGGCGCATTGACATCGTTGCGGGAGGAATGGCGCTGTACCCGCCATTCGATCGCGTCCCACGCGTTGTGTGGTGGCGTCAGGAAGGAACGGCACCCTTTGTGGCTCGCCCGGAGACATCGGCCCTGCCGCCGCCAGTTGCCAGCGCCGTGGCTGCGGCCCCATCGCCCGCGGCACGTGGCATGGTGCTGCACGCCAACGGTTTTCTCGCCGCAGCAGAAGAGGCCTACGCCGAGGCCGAGGCCGCCGAGCCGTCTGAGGCGAGGTGGCCCTACTACCGTGGGCTGATCGCACTGACACAGGGAGACTCCGCAGCGGCGATGGGCCATCTCACACGCGCTGCCAGCGTCGGTCCCACCTATCCACCGCTTCAATCGAGGCTTGGCGAGTTGCACGCTGGCCGCGGGGACTACTCCTCCGCAGCGCAGGCGTGGGAACTGGCTGGGGACCGCCCGGAGGTCATCCTCGGACGCGCCCGAATGGCCATGAGCCTCGGCAACCAGGACGAAGCCCGAAGACTCCTGGAGGGCCACCGCATCCCGGCGGCGGCATCACTCCTGGCCGCGATCCGAGACGGCGATGCGCCGCATCGGCTCGAAGCGGTCGACATGGGCCTTCAGCCGGCCGATCCGTGGCGTGATGCGCTCTGGAGTCATGCAGCGATTCCGGCTCCGCTCGTTGTTCAGGCGCAGATTGCCTTCATCGCAGGTGACATCAAGGCGTCCGATCGGCTGCTGCGGCACGCATACCGAATCGCCCCGACGGACCGCGACACGGTCGTCGCCCTGTCGAATCTTCTCCTCCTCCCCGGGCACTGCACTGAGCAGACCACCCGCGAGGCCGCCATGCTGCTGCAGCAGCAGGCCGAATTGCTTCCTGATGACCCGCAGGTGCGTTCGCGATTGGCATGGGCCCAGTCGCTTCTTGGCGACCCCGGTGCCGTTCGGATCTGGGAGTCCATTGTGGAGGATCATCCCGACCATGCGCCATCCCTGCTGCACCTCGGACAATGGCATGCGCAGCAGGGGCACTCTGCCGTCGCACTGTCGTATCTGCGTAGGGGAATCGCCGTCCCCAGGGACTCGGCCTTCAGCGGCATGTTTGAAGGGCCGCTCCGCGCGACCTGGCTCGAGATCTACGGCGACGCGGCAAAATCAGAGGGCCACGTCGACGAGGCCCAGGCGGCCTATACCCAGGCAGTTCGACTGACTCCACTCAGCGCGACCGCCCGTTTCAAACTGGGCAACCTGCTCGTCGGTCGCCAGGCATTCGCAGACGCGGTCACTCACCTGGAAGCGGCCTGCGCCATCGACCCCGACAAGGCCAACGCCCGGACCGCCCTGGGATACGCGCTGCTCAGGTCCGGGCACTCTCAGCGGGCACAGACTGAGTTGCGGCTCGCCACCGACCTCAAGCCCTCGTACGCACTGGCGTGGTTCCACCTCGCATCCGCAGCGTCCGCCTCCGGCGAACGGGACGAGGCAATCGCTGCGGCCACAGAGGCGGTTCGACTTCGCCCCGACTTTGCCCGCGCCCGGCAGTTACTCCAGCGCCTGCAGTCCGGCGGGTCGCCATGATCCACCAGCACCGCTGGGGACTTGCGGAGAACTTTCGAGAAAACTTCTGGACACCCACCAATCAACTCAGAAAGGGGGAGTCGTCGCCAGTTCCATGGGTGTCCAATGTGCTGATTCAGAACGAGGTATGCTCGGTCGCTTCGACCGGGCAAGCGCAGGAGAGCGACGAGAGCCGTCCGCACGCCGGCGTGCTCTATTGATCGCGCTCATTGAACGCGCTCATGAATCTCATGAACCCTGTGAAATGAACCGTATGAACAAGGCCGCCCGAGGGGCGGCCTTGTTCAATGGGCCATACTGGACTTGAACCAGTGACCTCTTGTGTGT
>CAYQJN010000059.1:0-12549 GCA_964417845.1 uncultured Isosphaeraceae bacterium | reverse complement strand
ACGGGGTCCTGTGCGCCGATCTTCTTCCCCGCAGCCTTGCAGGCGAGGTTGGAAATCACCTCATTGACATTCATGTTGGTCGAGGTGCCGGACCCGGTCTGGAAGACGTCCACGGGGAAATGGCGCATCATGTCCGGGCGGGAGCTGGGGTCGTCCAGTGCCTCGATGATATGCGTGCACGCATTTGAGATCAGGCGGCACCGTTTGGCATCGAGTTTCCCCAACGACTCGTTGGCTGTCGCTGCAGCTCGCTTGAGAAAAGCGAATGCGCGAATGACTTCCCACCCAACTGACCTTCCCGATACAGGGAAGTTGAGGACCGCCCGCTGGGTCGTCGCTCCATACAGGACGTCGGCTGGTACCTCCATGGTGCCCATGGAGTCAGATTCTGTTCGTGTCCGTTTCTTGGTCGTCGCCATGTGCATCCCTTGAGGAGCTGGATTCCTGAAAGTCAGGCGGGAGGCTCGCTCCCGTCACCGTCGGTCATCATCGGATCGATCGCGACGCCGAGACGTTCTCGCTGATCGTCCGTCAATTCCTGTTGATATCGACGCACGATTTCCGTGCGAAGGAGATCCGCCGCCTCTGGTTGGTCCGAGGAGAGTCGTTCATAGGCCTCAATCCACTGGGAGGGCGTTCGATTCATCGACGCCGCTTCGTCAAAGAGGCGGCCGCGGACGGCCGCGTCGAATCGGATGTTCTGAAGTGTGTCGTCGATGGTGTCGGATGGGAGCCTGTCGATGAGCGCGACGACCGCGCGGGGATCACCGGTCTCGAGTACCAGTGGCGCCAACCGCTCTGCGATGGCGACCCGCAGCTCATCGGGGGCCCCCTCGCTCCCGTATGCATTCTGAAGAACGGCGGCTCGATCTGCTTGAGAAAGTGCATCGGCCGAGACGAGCAGGTCGTCTGCCGCAAGTGCATCACTTGGGTCGATCGCATTGGCGGTGGTCAGAATCTGCTTCAGCCAGATGTCCTTGTGCTGCGCGGAGGGTGTCAGGGCCAGCACGCCCTTGAGGCCAGGCATCCCGCTCTGGTGGGCGGCGGCCCTGAGTGCGAGGGGATAGATCACTGGGTCGTTGGCCCGCTCAAGAAGCGGGGTGTATTCACCGCGGGCGAGAAGTGACTCGCCCACGGCCGTGCGCCAGGCGGGCTGGGCTTCACTGAGCATGTTGGCGAGCATCGAGGCATCCTCCCGGGTGCCCACGAGTGCCAGGACGCTGGCGGCGGCTGGCCCTGAGTCGTCGGCAAATGCCCGATGGACGTCGGCGCGGATGCCTTCCGCGATGGCCAGATCGCGTCTCGCCCGATCCCCCAGCACCACTTGGGCGGCTGCCAGTGCCGCGTCTCGCGTGGAGGGATCTGCAAGCAGCGGCTTGAGCCGAGCCGCCGTCACGAGTGTCGGTTCGATGGTGGCGACGCGGGGAAGCATGGCGTTGAGTACGTGCGGATCGGACTCCTCGGGGAACCGAGCAGCCAAGTCCGGTTGCACGATCTTCGGATCGAGTTCCGGGAGGAGCACTGCGGCAGCCCGCCGGACGCCGGCGTCCTCGTCTCCCAGAAGCGCCATGGCGGCGATCTGACCTTCCTGTGTTCCGTGCCCGTCTCGAAGGTGCACGCCCAGCCGCTCAACACCGAAACTTCGTACGGCCGCGAGATCGTCCTGAAGCACCGAGAGCAGCATCGACTGCTGCTGCTCAATCGGAAGGGTTGGCCAAAAGGCGCGGTATGTGGCGAGCACGCGTTCGGCAAGTGCATCGCGGTCTGCGCGGACCGCTGCCAGTTCGGCCGTCTGCGACTCGACCGTTCGAGTCAACGCGTCCACCATGTCCTGTAGCCAACGTTCTGATGGACGATCGCGATTGTCATTCCACCAGGCGAGCCATCGGGATCGATCGTGGTGCGGGGGGAGTCCCGTCAGCCGTGACAGTTGCGACATGGCGGCACGGGCGACGTCGGGAGGGGGGGGCGTGGATGCGCCAAGGATTCCTGCCAATTGCGCAGCGGCGCGGGCCGGGTCATGCCGAAAGGAGCCGATCGCAGTGATCGCGGCCAGGCGTTCGGAATCCGGGCGGTCGGCGTCGTTCGCCATTGTTGCCAGGTCGCGAAGCACCGCCGCATCGTGTTGTCCGTACCGCGCGATCAGGAGCGTCATCTGATCAATGAGTTCGGCAGGAGTGGTCGGCAGGCTGTTCAGGAGCACTGGCTGCATCATCGGATCGATGGTGGAAGCTTCCTGCAGGGCTCGGATGACGGCCCGCCATGACTCGACATGTCCCTTCTGAATGACATTGATGAGCACCTCACGCGACTGAGGCGCGTCCAGGGCGACCAGCTCGGCCGCAGCGGCCAGCCGCGACTCCTGGTCAATCTCGCCCGGCTTGGCGGCAAGAACAAGTGATGCCAGGTGCAGTCGACGCTGTCTCGAAGCGTCCAGCGGAGCGGGAGTCTCGTCGCTCGATGCGGCCAGGCTCGGCTGGTGGCCTGGGCCTGCGCAGGCAGCGGCGATCAAGACCGCGAGCGACAATACGACGTGTGTGTAGCGAGATCTTCCCACAAAGGCATTCTACGTCGGGCGATGCCGCTAGACTGAGACGCGATCATTGAAGCCGCGTCGGAGGATGAATGGACCACTGGGTGGATGCTGAGCGATTGGCCACCAAGGCTGCCGAACTGTGTGAGGCAGGCCGGTTTGAAGAGGCCGAGCGATCCCTCCAGGCCGCCATTGAGATCGATGGCGAGCAGCCCGAGTGGCACCATCAGATGGGCATCATTCTTCATGTCACGAGCCGGCACCGGGAGGCGGTTGCGTCGTTTGACCGGGCCTCGGAGCTGTCGCCCTCGACGACTCAGTTTCTGGAGGCTGCGGCCGCGGCATGCGGAGCAACGGGGGACCACGCGGCTGCGGCCAGTCGTCTGGAGCGACTCGCCCGGCTTGATAGGGACAACCCCACACGCTGGGCGCAGTTGATCGAGGCGCAGGCCGCCAGCGGACACCATGATGAGGCCGAAGCGTCGTTCTATCTCGCGGAGATGCAGTGCGAGGGGCCGCACGCTGCGGTGCTGACGGCCATCGGTGGGAGTCTGGCTGTGCGCGGCGTGCATCCACGTGCGATCTGGTGTTTCCAGGAGGCGATCAGGCTCGATCCCGCATTCGCGCTGGCCCATCGCCGTCTAGCCGAAGTACACGCTCTCACGGGTGACCTTTCCAAAGCGCTGACCACCTATGAGCGGTTCATCGACGCCAATGCGGTCGATCCTGAGACCGCCTTGTCCTGGGCGGGGCTGCTGGTCGAGGCGGGGCGCCTGCGGCAGGGAGGTGAGGTTGCCAGACGGGTTCTCGATGCGGATCCGGTCAACGCGCACGCCCACTTTGTGCTCGGTGAGATTGCGATGCGTCGTGGGCACTTCGAGCAGGCGGCCCAGACGCTCCAGCTCGTGCGGCGGCTGGATCGTGACCACGTGCAGGGAACGAGATCGCTGGCGCGGTGCCTGATCCACCTCGGTCAGATCGGAGATGCCCGAAGACTCTTGTCGCGGGCCGTCAAAGCCTCTGAGCGGTCGGATGGGCGGCCAGCCGATCTCATGGAACTTGGTGGCCTGCTTGTGGATGGGGGGATGCCCGAGGAAGCCGCCAGCGTCTTTGAGCGTGCCGTTGCCGCGGAAGAGTCGGTCGATCTTGCCGCGCTCCGGCTGCTGGCCAAGGCCCGCTATCTCGCAGGTGACATCGATGGCGGTCGAGCGATCAGCAGACGCGTCCTGCGGAGAGATCCTGGATGCGTGGCATCGCTCGCCAATCTTGCTCGAGCATCCCTCAAGGTGGGGCAGCTCGCCGAGTCGTCAGGATGGCTTCGTCGGGGCCTTGCGGCCCATCCCGAAGACGAAGGTCTGCGCGGCCTTCGTTGGCGGCTTGGAGTGGCCCGGGCCGCGCGCGTCCTCAAGCGGCTGGTGGGCGCTTCCTGAATTGAATCTGCAGGGCGTGCGGCGAGCTGCTCAGACCACCGCCTGGATGGGTTGGATGTTCAAAGCGTGCCGCTGGTGTAGGGCAGCAGGCCCATGTACCGGGCGCGTTTGATCGCCTGACTCACCCGGCGCTGCTCGGCGTCGAGGGCGTCGAGCAGCGTACGTGAGTAGATCTTTCCGTTGGGTGTCATCAATCTGCGGAGATCATCGACATCTTTGTAGTCGACCCAGGGATTGCCCTTGGTGTCCTTGCGGACGATCTTGGTGCGGTTGGTTCGCCGATTTCCGGGGGGTGGTGCCTTGGCTGTTTCTTTCCTGGCGGTGTTTCCTGGGGCCCCGCCGCCCGTGACCGGCTCCGGGGGCGACGAACGGGGCATGGTAGTCGAAAGTGCCTGACACGGAAAGGCCCCCGCGCGTGGATCACAATCGCCCTTGCATTGGAGTCACCCCAGACCTCGCCGAGGGGCGTCTTGGGCTTTCGTTGGCCTACGCCGAAGCGGTATGGGCGGCAGGAGGGCATCCTGTCGTGCTGCCACCCGTGCTGGAGTCAGCCATGGCCTCGGTCGAGCGGTGCGAGGGGATTCTGCTTTCGGGCGGCGATGATCCCATCATGGAGACATGGGGGCGGCCGACGCACCCCTGTGCCGTGAGGATCGACCCGGCGCGACAGGCCTTCGATCTGGCCGTGCTGGCGGCGGCCCGCGCTACCCGGACGCCCATACTTGGAGTCTGTCTCGGCATGCAGTTGATGGGTCTGGAGGCCGGCGCCGATCTGGACCAGCATCTTCCGGACTCGTGTCCGAGCGCGTCCATGCATGCCGATGGCGCCATGCACGAAGTCACCGGTCCCCTCGGAACGGGTCTGGTGCACAGTCGGCATCACCAGGCCCTGCGAAGTGGAGGGCGGTTTGACGTGGTGGGTGAAGCGTCGGACGGAATCGTTGAGGCGATTCGCGATCCGGAGGCGGAGTTCTGCGTCGGAGTGCAGTGGCATCCGGAGCGGACCGGTGAGGGCCCACTTGGAATGGGTCTCTTTGTGTCGTTCATCGATGCCGCCAGGAGTCATCGCCGTGTCATTGCATGAACACCATGTGCGAGAGGCGGCATCGATCTACGGTCTTGACGGAACCGCTGATCTGGCCGAACGCCCCGGCGCGAATCCGGGTCGCGTGGTCGGCGGCGAGCCTGAGTATGTGCCGTGGGGTGATGACACCCTGGCGCGAGACATCCTAGCCACGCTGGGGTCTGTGGAACTGGAGTATGCCGCAATTCGCCGCGGTGTCGGTCTGGTGGACGCGGCGGCGCGCAGCGCACTGGAGGTCAGCGGAAGGGACGGGGTCGATCTCCTCGACAGCATACTCACCCAGAAGATCGAGCTCAGTGATGCGGCGTACGTTCCGGCATTCCTGTTGGAACGGACCGGCCGCATTCTGGCCGACATGCATGTGGTGCAGTGTGGAGGCCGCGTGCTCCTTGATCTGGACTGGACCGATATGACAGCGATCAAGGAGGCGATTTCGACCTGCGTGTTCACTGAGGACGTGCAGGTTGAATCAACCGGGCTGCGTGTTCTGGAGCTTCACGGCCCTCGCGTCGATGAGCTCCTGACCGTTGTGGGGGTGTGTCTTCCTGAGGAAGCATGTGCGTCAGCGGGCGTCATCGGGGGCTGTGACGTGATGATGGGGAGGTTTGATGCCACCGGGAACACGGGGATCCGGCTGTGGGTTGAGGAGAGTGACCTCGGGACCGTCTGGGATACGCTGCACGCGGCCGCGGCGGAGGCGGCGCCCTGCCGAACCGTCGGCTGGTACGCATTCAACATGGCGAGGATCGAAGCGGGCACACCGTGGTGGCATGTCGATGTGGGCCGAACGAGTCTGCCACATGAGAGCGGCATGCTGCGAAGCCGCGTCCGCTTCAACAAGGGGTGCTATCCCGGTCAGGAAGTCGTGGCACGCATGGAGCACCTGGGGCACCCCAAGCAGGTGGTGTGCATGCTGGAGATGCCAGATGATCGCCTTCCGGTTGCCGGTGCTCAGGTGTTTGCGGCGGGTGAGGAGTCGGTTGGAAACCCCATCGGGGTGGTGACCTCCAGTTGTCCGTCTCCTGCAAGAAGCGGCGCAGCGCTGGCGCTGGCCGTTCTGAAATGGAAGCATGCGCAGGGTGGAGGGTCGGTCAGGGTGGTTGGCGACGGCGATGTGATCGATGCGCCGGTCAAAGTGCTTGATGCAACGGAGTCGTCCACATGACCGGCCACATTCACGATCTGCCGCCAGTCGAGGGCGCGACGACGTCCGAATGGATTCTTCTGATCGTCGGCGGCCTGCTTACCGTGGCGGTGGCGGGCTTTCTTCTGACGTTTTTCATCATCCAGCAGCGGCGAGAGGGCCGCGATGATTGATGATCGGATCATCATCACGGAAGTGGGCCCGCGGGACGGCTTGCAGAATGAAACGACCGTTCTTTCGGTGCAGACGAAAGTTGAGTACGTCAACCGACTCGCTGCCGCCGGCCTGCCGGAAGTGGAAGTGTCGGCATTCGTGAGGCCGGATGTCATTCCGCAACTGGCGGATGCGTCGGAGGTGTTCGGTCGGCTCGATCGCTCCAGAGGTACCGTCTTTTCGGCGCTCGTTCCGAATCTGCGAGGCTTTGATCGTGCGATGGAGTGCGGGGTCGACAAAGTGTCGCTCTTTACCGCGGCCAGCGAGACCTTTGCCCAGCGCAATACCAACACGTCGATTGCCGGCACCATGGAGCGATTCAAGCCAGTCGTTGAAGCGGCGGCCAGGTCGGACATTCCAGTCCGGGCATATGTCAGTTGTGTGGTGGCATGCCCGTACGAAGGTGCCATCGCGCCCGAAGCTGTCGCGAGGGTCATCGAGCAACTCAAGATGCTCGGAGACGTGGAGATCGACCTTGGCGACACCATTGGTGCTGCCGAGGTGAATGACATCGACAGGCTGTTCACTGGCATTGGCGCTGTCACACTGCCGGGCGCGTGCGTGCTGCATCTGCATGACACAGCGGGGCGAGCAGAGGCGTGCGCTCGAAAGGCGATCGAACTGGGCGTGCGTAAGTTTGATGGGGCCTGCGGAGGGCTGGGCGGCTGCCCCTTTGCGCCGGGCGCACCAGGAAACGTCTCAACGGAATCGCTCGTCAGACTGGCTGCCGAGGTCGGCATCGACACTGGTGTGGATGCCGCGGCAGTGCGGGACATCGGCGTGTGGATCCGCTCGCTGGTGGGACGGCCGTGCTGAACTGAATTCAGGAGTCAGGGCCGAATGTCAGGCAGTTCTTGCCGCGGCGTTTGGACTCGATCGCGCGGTGGTCGGCCATCTTGATGAGCGAAGCCACTTCGTCGCCGTCCCAGGGAAACGTTGCGAGTCCTCCTGAGATGCTCAGCCTTCCCGGTGCCTCCAGGCCAAGCTCAGGGAACCGCAGGTCCTTGATCTGTTTCTGGAACCGATTGGCAAGGACCTCGACGGTGTCCGGATGCCGCGACCCCGGCGTGCGCGGGCCGGTGAAGTCGGAGAAGAGCACAGCGAACTCATCCCCGCCAAGCCGCCCGACATGATCACCTTCTCGGATCACGGACCCGAGGAGTCGAACCATGGCGGTCAGAATGGTGTCTCCGGCCGCGTGCCCGAAGCGGTCGTTGAATCCTTTGAATCCGTCAATGTCAAAGACCAGAACGGTGAGTTCCTGCCGGAGCCGCTTCGCCTCTTCGATGGCCGTGGCAGCGAGCTGCTCGAAACTGCGGCGATTCCATGCCCCGGTCAAGTGGTCCCGTCGCGCTTCTCTCCGAAGGCCCATCACCATGGCATCGAGCGCAATCCATCTCGAGAGCCAACTCGCCCAAGGCTCCAGCGTCTCAGGATCGCCACCAGAGAGGCTTCCCCAGGTATCGAGCCCGCGCCGCACCGGCGTGGCATCGGGGCCGCCGGCGCCTCCTGGCTCGAAGTGGAGCGTCGCGAGGCCCGTGCGCTGCTCGATGGCTCGAACCGCGAGCGACACGAGCGAATCGGACTCTTCAAGGACGGCCTCCAGAAGGTCCGTGTCGCCAATCAGGCGATCCGGGTTGGACTGGGCAGTCGATGGTGGGTCGGTGACGAACGTTGGCGGTGACTCCCCATCGAGTGCCCGTTCCACGGTGTCGAGTTCAATGGGTGGCACGAGACAGCGATCCACATGATCAGCGATGGCATCTCCAAGCCCGTCTTCGGTGACCAGAAGAATCTGGATTGTCGGGTCGATGCGACGAATGGCTTCCGATGACCTGACGATGTCGTGGAGCGCGCGAGGGCTCGGGGGCGCCACGAGGAGCGCTTCGATCGGCTGTCTGGCCGGACAGGTGGCGATGAGTCCAAGCGCGTCAAAGAGTGTGTCCACCGGCTCGACATGCACTGATCCATCCCCGTCAATCGATGGGACGGGGCCAAGTGCGAGGACGCGCCGGCGTCTTCGCCGAGGAATGCTGCGGGCACTCATGTCGCAGCCTCACCACCGGCGCCGCCTTGGAGGAGGCTGCTGAGTTCATCGGTCGTGACCTCGGGCCGCGACGGTGGCTGGGCGACGACGGGTGGATCGACGGGGGTGCTGGCTGGCGTGAGTTCCTCAAGCCGGTGGCCTTCCATTCGAAGTACTGGCAGATCCGGCACGTGGCGGTGGAGGGCCTCAAGCATCGCATCGACTTCATCCGACGGAGTCTGCATCAGCACGAGCGGCGATGGGCGATCGGACTGGCCGGTAGCGCCTCGTCGCTGCCGGGCCTCCCGCCGCAGCAGGCAGGCTTCAGCCATGGCCATTCTGGGATCGTGTTCAACCCGCGGCATCAGCCCTTCCTCCTGAAGTGCCCGCAGCGCGGCGTCCGAGAGGGGGTTGGATGGGGGCGCCAACACCACGCACGGCACGAGGATTCGTGCGGGCGTGTCGTCTTGCCCCTCCGGCATGCGGGGGGCCGTGGTCTGAGGACCACGAGGCTTCTTCTCTCGAGGCGGCATGTGTGACCGGCTCCTCCTCACGGTCGTCATGCCAGTGTAGCCCCTCTCAGCCGCACGGCGACATGTTTTGCGTCTAACCGACTGGGACTCGTGTGGTTGCGTCTATTTTCGGTCCTTGGCCAGTGCAGCGGCCGCCCGGGCGATGGTGGCGGCGCCGTGTTGGCCTGCACGAGCTTGGGCAGCGGCTGCCAGCGTGGTGAGCGCATCCCCGCCCGGCCACAGGACATCGGTGGTCTGGCGCAGCGCGTCCAGCGTCCGGTCCGCATCCATCAAGTCTTCGATCAGGATCGCGGCGCCCGCCTGAAGGGCCGGCATCGCGTTGTGTCGTTGGTGCTGATCGCGGTGGCGTGGGTAGGGCAGGTAGATGGCGGGCCGACCGGCATAGGTGATCTCAGCGACGGAGCACGCGCCGGCGCGGCTGATCACCAGGTCGGCAGCGCCCCACACGGGGCCCATGTCGTGGCGAAAGTCGATCAGCGTCGGTTCGGGTGTGACCTGCTTCCACCTGGACAAGGTCTGCGCATAGCCGTGGCGGCCGGTGAGGTGTACCCACTGCCACTCGGGATGATTCGCATGCACACACTCGGCCAACCTGGGAAGCAATTCATTGATGGTGCCTGCCCCTTGTGAGGCGCCCGCCGCCACGAGTACCGGTCGCGCAGGGTCCAGCCCCAGCAGGTGGCAACAGGTTGTCCGGTCTCCCGGCGGGCGGGCAGCTTCCCGAACCGGCATGCCAAGGACATCATCTGCAAACGGTGCCACCGTGGTCACGGCCGATGTCACCTGGCTCACGCGCGAATGCAACCAGCGATTGGCCCGTCCGGGGACGCGGTCGAGATTGACCAGCAGCGTGGGCACGCCAAGCGATCGAGCCGCGCGAGCCACCGGGACCGATACGTAGCCCCCGAGGAGTACCACACACGCAACGTCCTCGTCATGAATCAGGTCCCTGCTGCGTCGTGTACTGCGCCACAGGGATTTGAGGAATCGGGCCGCGCCGACCGGGCGTGCCCGAGGAGGTCGGGCCGGTAGCGTGGTGAACGATTGTCCCGCGTGCGAGAGCATGTCGGCGTCCACCTCCCGGTCGGAACAGGCAAACACGGCGCGAAACCCTCCCAGAGACGTGATGGCTTCGGCCACGGCCAGCCCCGGCGCGATGTGTCCACCCGATCCACCTCCGGCCAGCAGGATCGTCTTCACCGATCGAGCTCGGGTGCCGAGGTCGGGGCCTGGCTGATGGCGCGAGTCCGTGAGGTTGGATCGAGGCGGTAGAGGGCGCCGAGCATGAACGCCGTCAGGATCCAACCGGTTCCGCCCGATGAAACCAGCGGGAGTGCGATGCCTTTGGTCGGTGCCAGTCCCGTTACTACGAGCAGGTTGATGATCGCCTGGCAGGTGAAGGTTGCGACGATGCCGAGGGCGAGCAATTGCCGGGCCGGGTTGATCTGGATCTGAATGATGCGCCAGCCTGCCCAGAGAATGGATGTGATGAGCGCGACGACGAGGAGACACCCGGCGATGCCAAGCTCTTCGGTGACGATGGCAAAGACGAAGTCGGTCGTGTCCTCAGGCAGATAGCCGAATTTCTGAATCCCGTTCCCGAGTCCTCGGCCCCCCGGGGGGCGCGGATCGCCTTGAGCGACTGAATGACGTGGTAGCCGCTGTCGGCCGGATCGGCCCACGGATTGATGAATGTCTGTAACCGCTGGAGGCGGTAGGGCTCAAGTACCACGGCTGTGGCAAGCACACCAATGGCTGGCAGGGCGATGATCGCGAAGTGGGCGATGCGAGCTCCGGCTGAGAGCAGCAGCAGGGCGGCGACGGCTCCGATCAGCACGGCCGTTCCCAGATCTTCGATGATCGTCAGTCCGCAAACCAGCGCCACCACGATGAGCGCTGGGCCGAGTCCTGACTTGAATTCGGCAAGGGTCCCTCGCCGCGAGGAGGCGAACCATGCCATGAAGAGAATCATGGCCCACTTGGCGATTTCACTGGGCTGAAATCCGATGGGGCCAAGGTCAATCCATCGCCGTGCCCCATTGACCCGGGCGCCGATACCCGGAAGGAGAACGACGGCCAGGAGCAAGATGGCAACGCCAATGGCGGCGATGGCGACCACGGGTGAGTGCAGCCATCGGGTTGGCGTCTGACGACCCACCCAGAACGCCGCTCCGGCGGCGAGGGCCAGCAGGACCGCGCGGTTTGTGGCCAGATCAGCCGTGGTTCCCGGTTGGGTGACGGTCATGCCAGCTGACTGCACGATGATCGCGCCCAGCATCAGCAGGGCCAGCGTTGCCAGAAGCACGAGATCACGAGGTGGCATGTGTCATTCCTATCGGTTGGGGGGCCCCAGTTGCACCAACCTCCGCCTCCGTGGTCGATCGACCTATCATGCGAGGTTCGATGTTAGGACCGACGATTCAAGGAGCGCACCACGGACCGACGGTCTACCTGGAGACCTTCGGTTGTCAGATGAATGAGCTCGACAGTGAGCTGGTCGCCGGTCACCTCCGGGCGCTCGGGTATCAGTTCACGTCAGATCGGGATGTGGCTGACGTGGTGTTGTTCAACACATGCTCGGTGCGGGAGCAGGCCGAGAACAAGGTCCTGAGTCGAGTTGGTCGCCTCAAGATCGAGAAGGAGGCCGGGCGGAAGGTCACGCTTGGCCTGCTTGGATGCCTGGCTGAGCGAGAAGGGGCCACGCTGCTCTCTTCGCGTCCGGAGATCGATCTTCTGTGCGGCCCCGGGGAACTGGACCGGCTCCCCATGTTGCTGGACAACGTGCTCAAGAGCGAGATGGTCGATGCGGTCGACAGAATGGCGTTGCAGGGGAACACGACGAGACGATCGGCGGCGCTCTCTGCGGCGTCTGACGGACTTGAGCAATTGGATCTCGGCCGGGCGTTCGATCCCGGCGCCGGTGAGGCCGGGGGCCGATCCGCATACGTTCGAATCACGCGGGGCTGTAATAAATTCTGCACGTATTGTGTGGTGCCGAACACCCGCGGGCCGGAAGTGCACCGGCCCCCCGATGCCATCATCAGTGAGTGCAGGCGGCTGTCGGAGCAGGGGGTGGTGGAGGTGACGCTGCTCGGCCAGACGGTCAATCACTACATGTATGTGCATGGCGTCGCCGTTGGTGACGAGGGGTGTGAGGCGCCGCAGGTGGGGCCGGGACTTGCCGCATTCAGGCGTGAAGATCGTGGGGCCGGAGATCACGATGTGACCACCTTTGCCGGGCTCCTCAAGCGCATTCACGATGAGGTTCCGGGGCTGGAGCGCATTCGTTTCGTGACCAGCTACCCGAGGGATTTCGGCGATGATGTGCTTGAGGTCATGCGGGACTGTCCGCGAATCTGCCGGTACCTGCATGTGCCCGCCCAATCGGGTTCAGACCGCATTCTCGAGAGGATGAATCGCGGGTACACGGTGGGCGAGTATCGGGCGTTCGTCGATCGAGCCGTCAGGATGCTCCCGGATGTCGGTCTTGCCGGCGACATCATCGTGGGGTTCCCGACGGAGACCGAAAAGGACTTCGAGCAGACCTGTGAGCTGGTTCGGTCGCTGCCATTCAAGAACAACTTCA
>CAYQJN010000058.1:0-12603 GCA_964417845.1 uncultured Isosphaeraceae bacterium | reverse complement strand
GCTCTCGGCTGATAGAGGGTGAGGTGTGAGGAGCCCCGCATTGTAGAAAGGTCGGCGTTCTCGCGGTGGAGCGGGTGGTGTCACCCACCCACCTGTCATGACCCCTGCTTCTGGCGGTGCGGGAATTGATAAGACCGCCTTGTGGCGGCCTTTCTCGTGTCACCGGCAATGGGCCTGGGAGGACTCGAACCTCCGACCTCACCCTTATCAGGGGTGCGCTCTAACCAACTGAGCTACAAGCCCGAATACCACACCCCCGAAGGGGCGAACGCGGCAGGATAGCAGATGCCCCTTTCTCCTGAAACCACATCGTCGCAGTGCGGAGGTCCGCGGCAGTACCATCCGCTTCCATGCCAGACGCAGCCCTGCTTGAGTGCTTTCCAGCCCCGACCCGGACCCCATTCCTCATTGAGCACACCAATGAGGAGTTCACGTCCGTGTGCCCCAAAACCGGGCACCCGGATTTCGGCCAGATCACCCTTCGGTATGAGCCGGATGGGGCGTGTGTGGAACTCAAGAGCCTGAAGCTCTACTACCAGTCGTTTCGGAACGAAGGCATCTTCTACGAGGCCGTGACGAATCAGATTCGAGACGATCTGGCGGAGGCCATGTCACCGCGATGGCTGCAGGTCATCACGGACTGGCGAGGCCGGGGCGGCATCCGCAGCCGCATTGTGGCGGCCTCGGGGGATGTGCCTTCCTGCTGGGCCAGGCCGTGACCGAACTCCTGCTCGCCACATCCAATCCGCACAAACTTGATGAGGTGTCAGCCATTCTGGCACCACTCGGCGTGGCCGTGCGAGGTCTGGATACGTTGCCGATCGTTCCGGCGGAACCTGTGGAGGACGCCGATACCTTTGAAGGCAACGCCAGACTCAAAGCCACCGGCTATGCCCAGGCGACTGGGCTGAGGTGTCTGGCGGATGATTCTGGCCTTGAGGTCGATGCTCTGCAGGGTGCGCCAGGAGTGCGCAGCGCGAGGTACGCCGGCCTGGGAGCGACCCGTGAGGAACGTGACGCGGCGAACAATGCCAAGTTACTCCACGCGCTTCAAGGCGTTGACGATGGGGCGCGAACAGCCAGGTTTGTGTGCTGCATGTGCCTTGTCGATCCGGACGGCACAATTGTGACAGAGACGCGCGGCACGTTTGAAGGCAGGATTGGTCACGAGGCGCGTGGCACCAACGGATTCGGGTACGACCCGCTGCTCATCCTCCCTGAGGGACTGACCAGTGCGGAGTTGGATCCGTCGGAGAAGAATCGGCGATCCCACCGCGCAGAGGCGACGCGGGCGCTGGTGGCGTCTCTTCAGGACCTCAACCGCACCGAATTGTAAGTATGGCGATTTCAGCGGGCACGTTCCATCGCAGGGCAAAGAGCGCGCCGGCGCCAACAGTGACGAACAATCTTGACCGATCGATGTCATAGACGCCCGCATTGCGTCGGTGGCCATGGAAGATGGCGAGATTGGAGTTCGGGCGGTTCCGTCTGGCGATCTGACCGCCATGGGTGTGTCCTGCGAGTGTGAGGGCAACCTTCTTCTCGGCGGCGTGGTCAAAAGCCTTGGGGTTGTGAGAGAGCAGGAGGTCGACGGTTTCGTCGCCAAGCGCCGCATCAATGCGCTGTCGGCACCGCGATGGTGTCCTGGCCCACACGATTCCACCGATGCGAAGGGTGTCCTCCCCTCGGCGAACAACCGCGACATCGTCGTGAAGAACCGTCGTGCCTGATGCAGCGACGATGCGTTCCACTTCTTCTCCGGAGTCCAGTTCGTCATGGTTGCCCCGGACGAAGAAATTGCCGAGCGGGGCTTCGATCGAACCCAGCGCCTCAGCGACGGGCTCGACGCCCGGCCAGTGCAGGTCGACGAGGTCACCGGTGTTGCAGACCATGTCAGGTGCAGCGTTTCTGAGTTGCCCGACAATCTCGAGCGCCCGATCGACCGGTAGGAGGTCACCGACATGAAGGTCGCTGATGTGGCCGATACGGATTCCATCAAACGCCTTGGGCCAGTGGGGTGCGATGATCTCCTCTTCTCGGACAACGACTTCTTCGCCGTGGTGGCGGCGATTGATCCAGCCCCGGGTGAGTCGGTTGGGACCCGTCGTGATCAGGAAGTGGCGAATCCGGGCCTTCCGGAGCTTCATGGAGGGGCGAGAAGACGCGTTGCTGCGCTTCTGGCGATCTGGTGAGGGAGATGCGGGGGCCATGGCTGCGGTACGAATACTCAGAACGTGACGTTCAGTGCGATGAACAAACCTGGAAAGCTGGGCGAAATGTCCCAGTCTCCATCTCGGAGATTCTTGTACTCCATCAGTCGGTAACCGACGGTCGCGCCGATGTTGGGGGTGACATGCAGCGTCAGTCCGCCGCGTACTTTGTAGAACAGGCCACCCTGACTCGGCGTGCCACCGATGCTTCCGCCCGCGCCAACGCTCATGGAGTGCACCAGTGAAGTGAAGGGCCGAAGATCCACATCGAGCATCAGTTCAGCGCCGCCGTAGGCGCTCCACC
The DNA here is from genome assembly GCA_964417845.1 of uncultured Isosphaeraceae bacterium. Lineage (GTDB taxonomy): Bacteria > Planctomycetota > Phycisphaerae > Phycisphaerales > SM1A02 > UBA12567. Next base: position 10,089 of record CAYQJN010000058.1, on the reverse strand, counting down.
ATGAAGCGCCATTGCTCACGGCTCCCAGTGACTGATCAACATCAATCCACGCGACTCCGACATGCGGACCAAATCGCAGGTCCACCGGATCGAGGGTGTCCCGGCGCCCATCCCCCTGCCAGGCAATCGGATACCAGTGCCCCTCCATGGCGAACCAGGACATGTCGAAGGATGAGGCATAGGTGTTGCCCGGGGTGAGTGCCTGCCCTCCCCACGTGGCCGGTGTTGTTGGAGCGGCGGTTCCACTCCAGGATCCATGGGTTCCCATGACTCGCACAGCCCAGGGATCGCGGGCGATGGTCATCTCGCCTCGAAAGAGCCCCTGGAGATTGCCCAGATCGAGCGCATCGTTTGAATCCTCACCGAACTGAAGTGTCTCTCCCCCGTTGCTTCCTTCCCCTTTGAGTCGCACGAGCCAGGTGCCCGCATCGAGATCGAAGCGTAGTGGTGTGTCTGTCGGAATGACTGCCTCATCCGGAGAGGAAGCAGCGACCACACAGGTCAGGACGGTCAATCCGACAATCATCTCACACCCTCCATGTGAATCTCTCCACTTCCTTTGGTCAGCGCTCCGATCACCCGGGCGCGCTCGCCATTCCGTTGCAGCTGGCGTACGACGGAGTCTGCAAAGCTCGGGCGAACTGCGAGTACATAGCCGATGCCCATGTTGAACACGCGATACATCTCGTGAACATCCACATCACCACGATCCTGCAGGAACGTGAAGATCGGCGGGATCTCCCATGTGGTGGTGTCGATCACGGCATCGAGTGAGTCCGGCAGCACGCGCGGTAGATTGCCCGGGAGACCTCCGCCAGTGATGTGTGCCATCGCGCTGACAACTTTCTTCACGCGATATCGCCGCAGCAGCCGAACGATCGGTCTGGCATAGATGCGGGTGGGTTCAAGCAGTACTTCGCCGAGTGTCTGCTCACCAAGGGGTGCGTAGGCGCGATCCAACTTGAGTCGCCGCTTCGAGATGATTCGCCGGACGAGGCTGTACCCGTTGCTGTGCACACCACTGCTCGGCAGCCCGATGAGCACATCACCCGCCCTTGCGCGGACGGGATCGATCGCGCGGTGCAGTTCGACGACACCGACCGAGAATCCAGCGATGTCAAAGTCGCCCTCGTCATAGATGTCCGGCATCTCGGCGCACTCGCCACCGATGAGCGCGCAGCCGGCGATTTCGCACCCGCGGGCGACGCCCTCGACGATGGCGGCCGTCGTCTCCGGGTCCTGTGTGTGCAGTCCGAGGTAATCCAGAAAGAACAGCGGCTCGGCACCCTGCACGATGAGGTCATTGACATTCATCGCGACGCAGTCGATGCCAACGGTATCGACGATGCCGAGTTCTGCTGCGAGTTTGACCTTGGTGCCAACACCATCGGTGCAGGCAACGAGGACAGGATCCTTGTAATTCCGTTGGAAGATCTGCTCGTTGAAGTCGAGCCTGAACATGCCCGCGAAAGCGCCGTGCTGACCCATGACGCGTTGGCCGTGGGTCCTGCGGACGGCGGGTTTGATCAGGTCCACAAGCCGATCGCCAGCCTCGATATCGACGCCAGCGGCGGCGTAGGTCATGCCCTTGGATTGCCCTGACTTCGTCGCTGCGGTCATTTGAGCAGTGTAGGGCGGTGAAGGATGTCCCCGGGGCTCGGCTTGGGCTACCCTGCGGGACTTCTGACGCGTTTCTTCCCTTCTCCAAGCAGGAATCGAGCACACTTCATGCCCATTCTCATCGACGGAACCACCAGGGTGATCTGCCAGGGCATCACCGGCGCGTCCGGCGCTTTCCACACCAGGGGATGTCTGGACTATGGAACTCAGATGGTTGGCGGTGTCACGCCGGGCAAGGGCGGCCAACACGACGCCAACGGGCTGCCCATCTTCGACACCGTGCGTGAAGCAGTGGCTGAGACGGGGGCGACGGCCACGATGATCTTCGTCCCACCGCCATTTGCTGGAGACTCCATTCTGGAGGCAGCCGCGGCGGGGATTCCGGTGATCTGCTGCATTACCGAGGGCATTCCGGTGCAGGACATGGTTCGCGTGCGCAAACGACTGGAGGAGTACCCCGGGGTGTCGCTCATTGGCCCGAACTGCCCCGGCGTCATCACGCCTGGACGGCGTGTGTCGGGTGAGGGGCCCGGTGCCGTCTTCGAAGGGGGCTGCAAGATCGGCATCATGCCGGGGTATATCCACACGGCTCGGGAGGATGCATCCACCGGAAAGGCGGTCGGGATCATCAGCCGTAGCGGCACCTTGACCTACGAGGCCGTCTGGCAGACCAGCGTGCTCGGAATCGGCCAGAGCACCTGCGTCGGGATCGGCGGAGATCCGGTCCGAGGCCTCGGATTCATTGAGTTGCTGGAACTGTTCAATGACGACCCCGACACTGACGGCATCGTGATGATCGGGGAGATCGGCGGGAGTGACGAGGCTAACGCCGGGCAGTGGATTCAGTCCCATGCATCCAAGCCGGTGACGGCGTTCATTGCCGGACGAACGGCGCCCCCTGGGAAGCGGATGGGGCACGCTGGCGCGATCATCGGCGGCGCGGAGGACACGGCGCAGGCCAAGATGGACGCGCTGCGGGGCTGCGGCGTGTGTGTCTGTGAGTCACCGGCCGAACTTGGTCGGGCCATGGCAGCGGCGCTGGGCGTCGAGGTCGCGGGTGCGGCCACATGAGTGGCCGCGGGTGGTTGGCGGGTCTGCTTCTTCTGACCGGTTGCGGCACTGTGACCAGCGTGCATGGCTGGGCTGGCGGACCGGTGCGATCGGGCCTGGTGGGTGGTGAGGCCGTTGTGGAGTATGAGGCGCCGCGTCCAGGGTGGACGCTGCACGTTGATCGTGGTGAAGTCAATGACAACACGGCTGTGCTGTGGGTCACGGCAGCAGGCGATTCCGACGGCCCTCTCGACCGCACAGCCACTCGGGTCACATGGACCGACCCCAACGATGGCGCCTTCGAGTGCGTCCAGGTCTACCTTCGGATTGAAGGTGGCACGGGGCGATCAGCGACTTACTTGCCAGCAGCCGTTGGCTGTGGAGAGATCGCGCACTGACGCGAACCGCCCCAGTTTGTGACCAGCCACGCGGTCCGTTGAGAAAAAACCTAGTTTCACGAGTTGAACTCGCGTGTTTTCTCGCATGACATGATGAGGGCGGCGCGGTTCGCTCCACAATCTGGGGTACCGGGTGTGATGGCTTGTGTTCACTGCAGCTCGTCGTTGTCTGCTGCGCAGGCTGTCATCTCGCGCGATCGCGTCCGCCGCTCCGGAAAACGCTGAGCTGGGTGTGACAAGGAGAATCGCAATGAGAATGAACACAACACTGACGTGCGGCCTGTTGGGAGGACTGGCGGTGTCCACCGCCGCACCTGCAGCCATGACTGGGCTGTCCTATGACGTTGTCGGCCACGAACTTGTGCCTGGCACAACGACGGTGCACGTCTACGCCGAATTTGAAGCCGATTGCCGGCTCGATGCGGTGTTCGGCAACAGTGAGTACCAGCTTGCGCTCCAGTACACGGGCAACACCTCGCCATGGCACCACGCAGACGGTGGACCGACCAGTGGCGACATCGATCCCACGCAGTTTGGCGGCGATCCGCTCCTGCAATGGGACTCATTCGTCACGATTGGATCACAGAACGCGTCCTCCAACACCACATTCGGCCACATTGGCATCGACTGGTCTGCGTGGGAGACGGGGGGTGATCTCTTCACGGAGGACGGTGCATGGTGGGTCTTGAATCCAGATCCCATGGGTGAACCCGTCAACGGACGGGTTCTGATCGCCCAACTGACCACCATGAACTTCGCTTCCGGAAGCGTGTCCTTTGAAGCAGGATTCCAGTGGCGTAACGCGGAGGGAGTCTCGCACCAGTCAGGGCACAGCATCATGATCCCCGTTCCAGGAGCGTTCACGCTCCTGTTGGTGGCCGGTGGCTCCACAAGACGCCGGCGGCCACACTGATGGTCGGGCCCGCACCTGTGTGTTGCAGCACACCGGTGCGGGTCTCGCCCTCAGTGGTTCGTTGTGGACCGCTCGAGAATCTCCGCTTGCGCAGCTGCTGTCTCGGCCGATGTCGTTGTGCACCCAATGCTCAAACGAATCGTCTGGAGCACCGCGGCATCGTCCAGCCCGATCGCCCTGAGCACATGGCTCGGCTCGCCGCGGGCACTACCGCAGGCGGATCCACTCGAGCAGGCAATGCCTGCCAAACGATCGACGAGTGGATCCGGGTCTGTGGATGGAATGGTGATGTTGAGGATGTGGGGCACACGCGGCGCATCGCCACCATTGACGATGGCATCGGGCATCTGCGCGCAGAGTGCCTGCTGCAACTGATTGCGCATCGACTCGATGCGCTCGGCCTCTGCGCTGAACGATGCAGCCGCATGAAGGCACGCAGCGCCGAATCCAACGATTGCCGGAACATCTAGCGTCCCGCTGCGGAGACCCCGCTCGTGTCCGCCGCCTTCGATCAGCGGTTCCATCTGCCGTCCAGTGGCACGGCCCTGCAGCACCAGCACGCCGACACCCTTCGGTCCGTGCATCTTGTGGGCACAGGCGCTCACTGCGTCGATCGGCACTTCCGAGATATCTACCGGGATCTTCCCAACCGCCTGGCTCGCGTCGCAATGAAACAGGATGCCTCGATCGCGGCACAGCTCGCCGATGGCGATGACGTCGTTGATGGTGCCCAGTTCGTTGTTGACCCACATGACGCTTACCATCGCCGTGTCACTGGTCAGCCGACGTTCAATCTCCGATGGGTTCACGATGCCCGCTGCAGTCGGAGGCGCGAGGTCGAGAAGTGCGCCCTCGCGCTCGAGGCGGCGGAGTGGATCGAGCACCGCAGGATGCTCGATGGCAGAGGAGACGATGTGCACCGTCTCCCTCCGTCGCAGCCTCGGCCGCAGCAATCCTTTGAGGGCCAGGTTGCAACTCTCGGTGGCGCCCGATGTGAACGTGATCGTGGTGGGGTCACCTCCGATGAGCGAGGCGATCTCGGCCCGAGCCTGTTCCACGGCCTGCGCGGCCTTCCTTCCCGGGCCGTGGCGGCTCGCCGGGTTCGCTGGATGGGCCGACATCCACGGGTGCATCGCCTCAAGAACCTCCGGGAGGACGGGTGTCGAGGCGGCGTGATCGAGATAGACGGGCGTGGACATGCGGCAGCCCCTACGGTATCCGGCGCACCGCGTCTCGGCGCAGACCAGTTTCCACAGCGAGCACATCGTCCACCTGGACCACACCGATGCAGATCGTCTCCGACATTGCCGACCTCACCGGATTCCACAACTGCAGCCTCGTCCCCACGATGGGCGCCCTCCATGGAGGGCACACATCGCTGATCCGATCTGCTGCTCAAGGAGACCGACCGGTGGTCATCAGTGTGTTCGTCAATCCAACACAGTTTGCACCCGGCGAGGATCTGGCGACGTATCCCCGCACGCTGGCGCACGATCTGGAAGTCTCGGCGGCCGCGGGCGCCGTGGCCGCGTTCGTGCCGGGGGTCGAGACGATGTACCCCCCCAACATGGACCTGTGGGTGCCGTCTCTGCCGGAGGTCGCCACGACGCCCGGGCTCGAAGACGCAAGCCGTCCCCACTTCTTCACGGGCGTCTGTCAGGTCGTGGCCAGGCTCTTTGATCTCACGCGCCCATCAATGGCGTGGTTCGGTGAGAAGGACTGGCAGCAACTTCAGGTGGTTCGGGCCATGGTGGGCGAGCATCAGGATCGCTGGCCGGATCTGGAGATTCATGCGGGTGAAACGGTGCGTGAGCCCGATGGGCTGGCGATGAGCAGCCGCAATGCGTATCTCGATCAGTCTGCTCGACCTCGGGCACTGGCGCTCGGCGCAGCGCTTCAGGTGGCGACCAGCGGCGAACCGGCCATGCGACGGGTGCTCTTGGAAGCTGACCTCGACGTCGACTATGCAGTCATTCGTGATGCCGAAACCCTCCAGTCCCCACAGGCGGGCCGGCCACGCCGCGCGTTGGTTGCCGCAACGCTCGACGGTACCCGTCTGATCGACAACGCGGCAGTTGGATGATCGGGCTCGGGGTACCATGGCGGGCTTCCAAGGAGCCTCCCATGAGCATTGTCGGTACGTCAGATCTCATCTCCACGAACCCCGCAACCGGAGTGCCGGTCGGAAGTGTTCCCATGACGCCTGTCGAGGAGATTGACGGGGTGCTTCAACGGAGCCGAGCGGCGCAGGATCCCTGGGCGGCGCTGTCGCTGGATGAGCGCGTCGAGATGATCAAGCGGGTCGTCCCCGTATTGGAAGCGCGAACCGAAGAAATCGGCGCGCTGGTGACCGCAGAGATGGGCAAGCCCCTTGCAGAGGGCGTCGGGGAAGTCAGGTACGGTGTCGGGAAGCTGGGTCTGATGATCGAGGACATCGCGCGGGCCCTCGCACCAGAGCATCTGACCGACGGCACGACCTGCTCGACGCTCTATCACGATCCGTTTGGTGTGTGCGTGGCCATCACTCCGTGGAACTTCCCGTTCCTGATGCCACTTCAGATCATCGTTCCGGCGCTCGTGGCGGGCAACACGGTCGTCATGAAGCCGAGCGAACTGGTGCCGCTGGTGGGACAGGCGCTGGCCGATGCATTCAATGAGGTGCTTCCACAGGGGGTCCTGCAGGTCGTCCACGGCGCCGATGCGCAGGGCAAGGCGCTGGTGTCGGGTGATTGTGACTTCATCGGATTCACCGGAAGCCGTGAAGCCGGCCAGCACATTCTCGCAACCGCTGGTGCTGACTTGAAGCGCGTCGTTCTGGAACTTGGCGGTAAGGACCCGATGGTCGTGCTGGCGGACGCAGACATCGAAGCGGCGGCCAGGTTTGCGGTCCACAATTCCTTCCGGAACTGTGGACAGGTCTGCGTAAGCACGGAACGCATCTACGTGGCTGATGACATCGCCGATGCCTTCGAGGAGGAGGTCATCAGGCGGACGAACGACCTCGTCGTCGGTGACGGTGCGGAAGAAGGCACCCAGATCGGACCCATGGTGAGTGCTGAGCAGAAGGCGGCGGTCCTGGCTCAACTCGAGCAAGCCAAGTGCGATGGCGCTGTGGTGGCGTGCGGTGATGAGCCGATGGATGGCAACTATGTGATGCCAACCGTCCTGACGGGCCTGTCCCATGAAATGCCCATCATGCGTGATGAGACCTTCGGGCCCATCGCATGCATCATGCGTGTTCGGGATGAAGATGAGGCGGTCCGCCTGGCCAACGATACGCCGTTCGGGCTCGGCGCCGCGGTGTTTGGTGGTGCCCATGCCGAGTCGGTCGCGCGTCGTCTTGAGGCAGGCATGATCGGTATCAATCAGGGTTGCGGTGGCGCCAAGGGAACACCGTGGGTTGGCGCCCAGCAGAGCGGATACGGCTATCACAGCGGCACCGAGGGCCACCGGCAGTTTGCGCAGGTCCGCGTAGTGAGTCACCCGTGCTCGGACTGACGCCCGGCGGGCCCGTGGTCGTCTTTGGTGGGACGTTCGATCCACCGACGTCGGCTCACGTCACGCTTCCTCCGCTGGCCGCGCAGGCGTTGTCGGCGTCGCGACTGATCTACGTTCCAGCATCGATGAGTCCACACAAAGCGGATTCTCCCCCAACGTCTCCGGCACATCGACTCGCCATGCTCAGACTGATCCTCCCTTCCGGCGCTGAGATCGATACTCGCGAACTGGACCGGGGTGGAATCAGTTTCATGATCGATACGATTCGATCCATGATCGCTGATCTGGGGCCGCACGTAGACCTGCGGCTGCTGATCGGCACCGATCAGATGGCCTCGTTTCATCGGTGGCAGTCAGCCGACGAGTTGATGGCCCTGGCACCTCCGGCCGTGATGGTGCGCGGAGAGGACGATGTCGAGGGAGTGCTTGCCGCGATTGAAGTGCGGGGCGGCGCTGAGGTGGCCGAGGCGTGGCGGAACCGCCTGCTCGATCTCCCCCACATGGGTCAGTCAAGCACCCGCGCTCGCGCCCACGTCCAGTCCGGATCGAGCCTCGAAGGCGATGTTCCCGGCGCCGTCGCGGAGTACATCGCATCACACCATCTGTATGGTGCCATCACATGAGCGGGTCGCAAGACATCAGAAACGTGGCGTTCGTGAGCCTGGGGTGCCCGAAGAACCTCGTCGACTCGGAGGCGATGCTTGCCGATCTTGAAGCCGCTGGGTACCGATTAGTGTCCGAGGATCAGGATGTCGACGCCATGGTGATCAACACCTGCGGCTTTCTGGAAGCATCCAAGGATGAGTCCATCGGCGTGATTCGCGAAGCGATCGCCCGGAAGGAGTCAGGTGAGATCAAGCGCGTGGTGGTGGCAGGCTGTCTGGTACAACGGCATCGTGCCAAGATGCTTGATTGGGCGCCTGGAATCGACGCCATGATCGGCGTGTTCGATCGTGACCGCATCCGCGCGGCCGTCTCGGGAATGGATGTTGGCGAACACGATCAACCCTGGTGGATTGCTGGTAATGCACTGCAGGCGGCCCGATCGCGCGGAATGGAAACGACGGCGCTCACCGTCGCCGGTTCAGATGGCAGGGGCATCGGATACTTCGAGGACGAGTCGGAACGAGTGCGCCTGACCCCCCGGCACTGGGCATACCTGCGTGTCAGCGAAGGATGCAATCAAAACTGCGCCTTCTGTACGATTCCGTCCATTCGCGGCAAGATGCGGAGCAAGCCGCTCGATCGCATCCGATCCGAGGCTGACGCTTTGATGGCAGGTGGTGCGTTCGAACTTGGCCTGATTGGTCAGGACACCACCAGTTACGGCATGGACATCGGTGAGAGCCGGGGGCTCGTCGGACTGCTGACGGAGCTCAACAACGTTGCCGAGTCGCATGGAGGCGGCTGGATTCGATTGATGTACGCCTACCCGACGAATTTCACGGACGACATGATCGATGCGATCGCCACGCTTCCCAACATTGTGAAGTACATCGACATGCCATTGCAGCACGCCAGTGATCGGATGCTGGAGGCAATGCGTCGCGGCGTGACTGCCGGAGCGCAGTGGGAGCTCGTCAATCGCCTGCGGGACCGGATCCCCGGTCTGGCGCTTCGAACGACTTTCATTACGGGATTCCCCGGTGAAACAGACGAGGATCACGACGCGCTGCTCGAGTTCATCGATGAAGTGGAGTTCGACGCCATGGGCGTCTTTCAGTTCAGCCCTGAGCCGGGAACGGTGGCGGCGAGGATGGATGCCGATCCATCATTGCATGTGCCGGGCGAAGTCAAAGCCAGGCGTGAAGCTGAACTCATGCTGCGCCAGCAGACCATTGCCTTCGAGAATGCGGCGTATCTGGCTGAGCAGGGAAGCCTGTTTGATGTGCTGGTGGACGGCCCGCTGGAGAGCCAAGAGGCCGATGGAGCTACCACGATGGTCGGTCGCTGCTACCACCAGGCGCCAGATGTCGATTCAAGGGCGATCATCATGGAATCGGATGGGATTTCGCCCGGAATGCTCGTACGATGTCAGGTCACCGGGGCCGAGGGGTATGACCTGGTGGTGCAACCCGAATCCACATTGGATCGCCGGATCTCGTTGCCCATTTCCGGCTGAAGGGCCAGCCCCCTGCGGTCCGATCACATCGGTGGGGTTCCGAGGGAATCGAAGTCCGAAGCCCACCCACTGGAGGGACGCACCATGGCCCGACATCTCGCAACAGCCACATTGGTCGCCAGCCTCACCACGCTCGCCGGAGGCGCTCACGCTGGCGCGATTGAGATTGACCTGGCCATTGAGCATGTCGGCATCGATCTCGTCCCGGACATCGGTGACAATCGGACGATTCGACTTTGGGCGGTTCCACCGTCGGGCCATCGAATCGATGCGCTGGCTGGGAACAGTGTGGTGGAGTGGACCCTTGAAGCCGTCGGAGGGAGTTTCTATCAGCATCCCAATGGCGGGTGGATCAGTCAGGATGTGAACTCGGCGCTCTTTCCCTTCTTCCCCGAGTTGGAGCACGACAGTTACTTCACGATCGGCCGCCTGACCAATTCGGATAATGCGCTCAGTGAGATCGGAGTGGATCCGGCATCCTTCGAAGC
>CAYQJN010000057.1:0-12630 GCA_964417845.1 uncultured Isosphaeraceae bacterium | reverse complement strand
GCCCAACTGCAGGAGTCGGAGACGACATGCTCATGACCAAGGACGACATTTTCGGCAAGGTCAGTGAAGTGCTCGAAGAGGCGCTGGGGTGCGATGATGATGAGATCACGCCCGAAGCCAGCCTGACGGCGGATCTCGGAGCCGAGTCCATCGACTTTCTCGACATCGTGTTTCGCCTCGAGAAGGTCTTCGGGACCGATGACAAGCCATTCAAGATCGACCAGGGCGAGCTCTTCCCCGAAAACGTCATGGACAACGCCGAGTGGGTGCAGGACGGCCAGTTCACTGATGCGGGAATGGACATGCTCCGCGAGCGAATGCCGCATGTGGACTTCTCTGCCTTCGATGCGGACCGGGAAGTCGTGAAGGTCGGGGACCTCATTACCGTCCAGTCACTGGTTGACTTTGTCGCGATCAAGCTGGGCGGCGAGTGAGCAGGCGAGGACCAGCCTGATGCGGTGGATGTGGATAGACCGAATCGTCGAGCATGTGACCGGCGAGCGATTGGTTGCCATCAAGAACACCAGCCTTGCCGAGGAGCATCTGCACGACCATTTGCCCGCTCGGGGCGATGATCCGGCCATGCCTCTGATGCCAGCCTCGCTCATCATTGAGGGCATGGCGCAGACGGCGGGCATCATGGTCGGCGCTGTGAATGACTTTCAGGAGAAGGTCATTCTCGCCAAGATCGCCAAAGCGGAGTTTGCCGCCGACCTTCTTCCCGGTATGACGCTTCGGTACACGGCAACGATGGACCGCATTGACGCAGCCGGCGCGGTCACGCGCGGCATCGTCGAAGCCCGCACCAACGACCCGACGGACGGCGGCGATGCCTGGCAGCCCATTGGTCGCATCAATCTGATGTTCAGCCACGTCGATCAGAACATGGCAGGCCTTGAGTTTCCCGAAGAGAACTTCGTCTTCGGCGAGAACTTCAAGGCGGGCTGGGGCGCGTCCGGCCTGGGCTGCGGACCACGAGCGTCCCGCCCGCGGCGGGGGCCGCCCCCGCTCGGGCGCCGCCGGTGCGGGGGCCGCGGCGAAGCCGCGGAAGCGGGCGCAGCTACTTCTTGGACCTGGAAGATGCGGTTCCCGCAATGGCGCCGGCGACGCCGCCGCCGACACCGCCACCAATGGCACTGGCACCACTATCGATTCCGAGCAGCTTGGCGACGAGGACCGCGCAGACGGCCGCGATGATGGCGGCGATGATGGCGAAGACGATGGGTTTCAGGAGTTGTTCCTTCCTGCGTGGCGCTGGTCACGCTGCCGCTTCGCAATCCAGCCACCGGCACCGCCGCCAATGGCAGCGCCGGTGATGGTCGACACAGGGTCAAGCGTCAGGAGTGCGGCCAGATAGGCCGCGATCAGACCCGCTGCAATGGCCGCGCAGATGATCCACATGAGGGTATTCATCACGGCTGTGTCTCCCTGAGATGGTCAAGGACTGGTGCTGGCACGATGTTGCGAAGCTTCTCGACGTCGCCGCCGAGCTCAACGATTTGTCTGATGAGACTCGAGGAGGTGAACCCGTAGCGTTCATCCGTGATGACAAACACGCTCTCAATGTCAGCGACCTGCCGATTGGCGATCGCCAGTTGGCATTCGCTGGCTAAATCCGTCACGTTTCGGATGCCCCGGAGGAGGGCCGCGGCTCCGGCTTCACGAGCAAAATCCACCGTGAGGCCCTGGTACGCTCGCACCTCAACCGGTGCACCCGCATCGTCAGACGCCATCAAATCGGTGACCACCTGTTGGAGCAGCCCGAGTCGATCCTCAGGCGTGAGCATGTGCCGCTTGTCCGGATTCTCTCCGACTCCGACGATGATTCGATCAAAGAGCCGTCGGGCACGCTGAATCACATCAAGGTGCCCAAGCGTCGGTGGGTCGAATGATCCGGCGTACACGGCGATGTGCTCAGGCATGGGCCAGAATTGTACGGTTGTGGCCCGGGATCGACGTTGGGGCTCCTCGTTCAGTGGATTGGAGTTCGAGTGGGTGTGGGGTGCCCGCACAAACCGAACTCTGACAACGGGTTCCATCCCTCTTTTTGCATTTGCAGGCGGCGGCGGCGTGTCCAAATCCAATGATGGAGCAGTCCGATGCCTTGACGCACCGACTCACCTGACGTGCTCACCGCCACCGTGCCTCCGTGACCGGTGAGCCGCAGATCGGGCTTCCCGCGTTGCCGCGCGAAGTCCCTTTCCCTCTCCTTGCCCGGGGACCGCCCCTGGGCTTCTTCGCCGGCGACCTGTATCGGGTCGCCGGCGTTTCCTTTTGGGTTGTGGGTTCGTCCGTGCCTTATCGCTGCCGGGCGGGGTTGAGCAGAATGTTGTCGCGGCCCGGCACGATCACATCCGCAATCTCGATGGCCTCTTTGAAGGACTCCATGGCCTGCGTGCGATCGTGCGCGGTCGGAAGCACCTGGCCTTCTTCAAGGTGCTCCCGGGTGGCGACGGCGTCTCCGGTGATCAGCACCGTGCGGGTGGGTTGGGCGAGCAGGACACCGCAGCAACCGGACGTGACCCCAGGGAGAGGGAAGAGATCGATGCCCGGGGCGATGGTGTCCTCGGCCGCGGTGAGTCGTTCGATCAACGACAGCCGCTGCTTCATTGGCTCGTAGGCGCCGTCCTCCGGGTGGCCTGCAGCATGCTCCAACTCCTCATGGAGCGTCGCTCGCGCGGCCGCGATATCGGTGGCATAGGCCAACCAGGACGCATTTGGAAACGCGCCGAGTCCGCGCATGGTCTCATCCGTGATCGTGGTGAGAAAGACGTGGGTCACATCGCGGGCGTGATGAGGTGACCGTTCCGACATTCTGGCGGCTACGACTGCGGCCGGAAGGCCGGGGTCGATCACCATGCACACACCGTCGCCCTCGACCAATGTGGTCGTGGCGTGGCCGGTCCGAACAGGACGGGATTCATTCCACAGGGGATGGCAGGAGAGCGAACCGATCGAGATGACGCGGGCGGTTGGGATCATCGTGGGAACCATAGCCGAGGGTATGCTCCGACCATGCTTTCACTGATTGCCTCCTCGCTGATCCTTGCTGCGCCCGCTTCCGAGGAGACGCTCCCCTGGTTTCTTCGATTGGGCGAGTCCGCGATGCAACTCCGGGCTCGGGTCTCGGTCATTCCGCAGGTTGTCCTGGTCCCGGATCTGGCAACGCTGGCCGCTGAAGTCGCCGAGTGGACGCCCGAGGCGCAGTGGCCCGTACTGATCGAGGACGACGTCCTGACGCCGCTCTTTGTGGCACGCTTTGGACCCAAAGCGATCTACCGGCGCAAGGCGGTCGATTCACTGCCTGAGCAGTCGGCCCAGTGGGCGAGCGCCATCGAGTCGGCTGCGGCTGCTGCCTGGAACGCGGCCCCGGGCGTCTCGGTTCGACAGGCTGCGGCATCGGCCGGGTTGCCGGTTCCGCCAGGACTGATCATTTCCAGGCGCGGTGATCCTGCCGCGGCTGCGGCGCTGTTGCTCTCCGCGGGGCGAGGACAGGACATTGCCTGGGTGGACCTTGCGGCCGGGACACCGAACCAGGCGCTGGGGCTGGGTGAGACCACAGCGCTGGCCGAGGCCGTGGCCGAGGCCGCCGCAGCGACATCAGCCAACTGGGATGCGCTTGGCGACGACCTGGACGCCATCACCATCTGCCGATCGATGGCAGGCCGTGGCCACACGGATGCGGCGGTTCCCATCGAATCTGAAGCGGGCGGCGTGGTGGCCATGACGGATGTACTGGGAAGAACAGCCACCGGAGCGCGGTGGGCCTTTGCCGGCTGGATCTTCGGCGATGCGGCCCGCGCTGCCTGGATGGCGAACTGCAGCCTCTTCCTTCCTCGAATCGACGCATGGCTCTGCGGGACTTATCCCGACGCCACTCCGTGGACGCACTGGTCGATGACACCTGCGAACGAGACGCTCACCGATGCTGGCTTCAAGGTGACCATGCGAACGCAGGAGACGCTCCGGTCACTGGTGGCCAGCGACATGACCGGGCTTGGGACCGACCTGGCGCTGATGAACACCAAGGGAAACGCAGATTTCTTTCAGATGGCTGGCGGTGCTCAGGCGGATCCGGGTGACGTGCCCATCCTCACCCGGCCGGCAGCGCTGGGGCTGACACACAGTTGGTCACTGCGGAGCCCTGCCTCGAGCGACACCGTGGGGGGGCGGTGGCTGGATCGCGGTGTCTACGCGATGGTGGGCTCCTCAGCGGAACCACAGTTGCAGGCCTTCGTGCCGCCTGCGCTTCTGAGTAAACGCCTCGCCGGCGGCGTCCCTCTGCTGGTGGCGGCCCGGTGGTGGCCGGACGCTACGACACCCATGAATCGCACCTGGCGGATCACGACGATCGGGGATCCGCTCATGATCATCCCACCGCCGCGTGGGACCATTCGAAGGCCGGCGGAACTTCCTCCGGCCCGCCCGGAGTTGGTTGGCCTTCACGACTCGGCGGTCGCGGCGATGAAGCAAGCAGAGTCGGCGCCCAGCGACGAGGCATTCGCGGCGGCGATTGGAGATCTGGCCCTGATGGGACGCCGTGAGATGGCGATCAAGATGTGGGCGGCCGCCCGGCAGGCTGACACTGCTGGACCTCGATCGGCCCGCGCGGCCTTCCCGTTGCTCTTCGCCAGCGGCGAGCGAGACGCGATGCTCCACGCATGGGCCAGACTTGGCGGACCGACGCCTCGCCAGGGGGACATGCTCTGGGCGGCGTTTGGGCCGACGTTGGGAGAAGGAACCAGCGAGGCGGCGCTCTCGGCCCTGACCGCGACGCTCAGTCCGGGCGGGGCCGTGGACCGGGTGCGGCGATTGGCGCCGTTACTGGCGCGGCGGTGGGGCAGGTCGGCAGCGCTGGCGTCCGTGGAATCCGCGGCATCAATGGCCACGACCACCCGACAACGCCGGGAGATCGAGGCCATCAGACAGGAGATTGGTCAGTAGGGGGCCCGGTCAGTGGGTGAGGGCCAGCGACGGGACTGCCGAGGCATCGGCCCAGGCCACGTAGGTTGAGGCGGCGATGGCCTCGCGAGCGGCAACGGACTCCGGGACCGCAAAGCGATGCATGTCAATCATTTCCAGCCCCAGCGCGTCGCCGACGGCCATGCTGACGGGTTCCGAGGGACGGAAGACCGTCTCGGCGGCCACGGGGGCGTCCTGTGGGAGCGCGGGAGCGACGTTGAGGGCGAGAAACAGGCTGTAGGCGGACAGAATCATGGGCAGTCTCCAGCGTGGCCTCCCGGCGTGGGAGGCGGTCTACCCGTGAGATCGATCGGATCGACGGGCCGATTCAGTCTGGAGGCCGATCTCGCGGCAGATGAGGGGCCTTCCAAACGTCACAGACGGAACGCGGGGCGCGGTTGACGAGGCCCAGTGGGGCTGCGATCCTGCCTCGTTGCGTGCCCCAATCGTGGGGTACGGGGGGCGTTCGAACTCAATGGCAAGGTGATGGCATGGGTCTGATGAGACGGGGACTGATTCGGGCAGCGTGGTGGTGGCAGGTGCCGATCTTCGCGGTGCTGTTGTGGACGCCTTCGGCCAGTGGGGCGACGCCTTCGTTCCTCTGCAATCGCTTTGAGCTGGAGTGGCGGGCGACCAACCCGGACCTTCCACCGCTCGGCCCGCTCCGGAACACACCAGTCTCGCTCGACCGAACGGCTCGCGGCTACACGGTCGCCCGCGGCGACCATCCGGGTGTTCGCACCAATCTTCGATCGCTCAATGCGCAGCGATCGGTCCGTATTGATGCGGCGGCCCTCGATGCCATGGCGTCCGCCATCCGGGGGGCGCTTGAGATGGACGGACTGCTTGGTGTCACGGTTGATGTGGCGATGCAGCAGGAATCAAGCGGGACGCAGCCGGTATTCACGGCATGGCTGATTGCCGACATTCCATTTCCCGATCTCACGCCCAACCCGGTGATTCCCCGCGACCTCGCTTCCATGGAGGCGGTGGCCGCGGGCGACATCACCGTTGACAACATCAGCCTGACCTGGACCGGCGATGTCAGCCACCTTCCGTCGTCGGACGACTTCCTGGACGCGATTCGCGTGCCGGTGCAGGTGCAGGCGGGCGCGGGCGTCGTTGATTGTTCCGGCCAGGCCTAACTCGGCAGGCTTCGCCTGTATCACGACCTGCGGTGGACGCCGCAGGCGATTGAGGCGCTGACGAGTGCGGTGACCACCGCCAGCCGGAGGCTGGGCGCCGATGTCACTGCCACCGTGTCATCAGACATGCAGCAGGCCTCGGATGGAGCCACCATTGCGTACACCATTCACGTGTCCCAGGTAGGGGCCAGAGATGAGACGTCGAGTGCGACCGCCATCCCGCCGCCTCCCGCGATGACGCCGGCAACGACGCCGGTGAAAGCGCCTGCGGCTGCGGAAGCGGCGCCACGGACCCTCACGCAGCGGCCGGTTCTGGCGCCTCAGGTTGAAGGAGTGCGCGTTCGATGGGCTGGTGACGCCGCCATGGGGCGTCCAGAGGCGATCTTCAGGACGACCTGGGCGAGACTTCGTCTGGTCGAAGACGATGTCGAAGCGGGTTGGGGTGATCTTGGTGAGCTCACCACATTCGAATCACTGCAGACATTCCCACGCCGCGGCTGGACGGCGTCAGCGACACGCGCCGTTCTTGCGGCAGCGCGGAGCAGGCTGGACGAACTGGGCATGTCGGCGATTACGCTGTCTGACGCGATTGTCGAAGAGAACGGTCAGCAGTTGGTCATCATCACGATGCACCCGCCCGCCCGCTCGGTGGATCTTCCGCCGTCAGCGGATACCGATGCAACCATTGACGGCACTGCCTACTACGCAGTGTGGCCGTTTGAAGTGGCGTACCAGGTGGGCCACTCCGATCTACCGAGTGCCGGTTCGTTTGCTCATCTTGAACTGACACTCGGTCGCAACGACACCGGCTGGACCCGGGCCGTCGGGGACGGGACCGATGTGTCAACGACGCTGAGCCAACTCAATCTCGGCGGCGCCATGCGGTATGACGCCGACGCCATTCGGGAGATCGGAGCCGCGATCGCGGCGTACCTGATCGACCAGGATCTGATGGGTGTCGGCGTCCAGCCACTGGCGACCCAGATTCCCACAGCGGGGCCTGACGCAGGCGCCGATCTTCGGCAGGGCGGCACTGAATTGACGCTCGTGGTGACCATCAGTCGTGTCGGTGAGGTCAGGACCATTGCCAGGGGTGACCGGGTCGACGACACCACGAGCGAGAATCATCCGGAGCACGAGCACATCGCGGAGGGATCGCCGGTGCAGGCGGCCGAGGGCGAAGAGGGTGAAGGGACGCTCCTGAGGCGGGGGCAGATGGATGACTATCTGCATCGCATCAGTCGGCATCCAGGTCGTGATGTCGAAGTGTCTGTGGCAGCAAGTTCCAACCTGGGCGATGTCAACGTCGATTACATCGTCACGGAGGCCAAGCCGTGGACCGCCTGGTTCCAGTACGGAAACACGGGGACCAAGAACGAGGGTTATCAGCGGTACCGCGCCGGTTTCTGGACATCTCAACTGACTGGTAACGACGACATTTTCTCGATCCAGTACGGCACATCAAACCTGCATGACACCAATATGGTCATTGGCTCGTATGAGGCGCCGCTCTCTGAGGATGGGCGTCTTCGGTGGGGCGCTGACGGCTCCTGGAGCCAGTACTTCGCCGACGAATTCGGTGTCGGCCCCACGCCGTTCAGTGATGCCTTCACGGGGTTCTCGTGGTCAGGCGGTGGCAAGTTGATCTGGAACATCCATCAGGATGGGCCGCTCTTTGTTGATCTCGTCGGCGGCGCTCGGCTTCAGCATCTCGGTGTGAACAACCGGGTGATACTGCTCAACGAAGTGAGCGAGCAGGCATCTTTCGTCATTCCCTATGGCATGCTGCAGATGGATCGCCTGGGCGAATGGTCAAACGCGCAGTTGAGTGTCGGTGTCGATGGCAATGTGCTTTCGCATGATGAAGAGACACTTCTGCGATTGGGGTTGGCTTCAAATTCCCCGAATGTGGCTGACACCTGGGTGCGATTGAACTGGTACGGATCCTTCTCGACGTACCTTGAGCCGTTGCTCAACGGTGATGCATGGAATGATCCAAGCACTCCCGAGAGTTCGACGCTCATGCACGAGTTGGCCTTCGTGACCAGCGGTCAGTATTCGTTCGGGAGTCGTCTGCTACCCCAGTTCCAGAGTGTGGCCGGAGGACCAGGAACGAATCGCGGGTACCCGGTGTCTGTGGCGGCCGGCGACAACGCGGTCAACATCACAGGCGAGTACCGATTCCATGTGCCGCAGATGTTCGGTATTCAGTCCGAGCCGGGCACGCTCTTCGGACAACCCTTCCGTCATGCACCACAGCACGTCTATGGACGGGCGGACTGGGACCTCTCGCTTCTCGGATTCGTGGACTGGTCATGGTTGACCCAGAACGACAAGCAGTTCTACGAGTTCGACCAGACGCTGCTGTCCGCCGGTATCGGACTGGACTTCCGATTGAAGCAGAATTTCAGGGTTCGATTGGATTGGGGCTGGGCGCTCCGGGCCCTGGAGGGCGGTCTGTATGACTCAGGGAACAATCGTCTGTACGTTCAGACGAGTCTGTCCTTCTGAATGGCCGCTTCGGAAGGTATTGTGGGGGGCGATGCGCGCTTCGGCGTGATCGTTATCGGATGTCTTTATTCCGCGCTGGCGGAGCTCCGGGTTGGTGTTGTGTGAGTGAAATGAGAGCAGATATGAACACGAGCGAGTTGCGTGACCGTTGGATTGGCCACTCCATGTTTCGGACCGGTACTGCCGCCATTGCGGCGATCAGTCTTGGCTTCGCATCGCCTGGCGCAATGGCGACGCCAACAGACGGCGTATTCATCACCGACCCCGGGTCCATTCTCACGAGTGGCCCAGCTGGTCAGACGACGACCAATGTCTTTCTGCCCGGGCCGGCGGTCAACGAGCACAACCGGCACATCATCGAGTGGGGCGGGCTTGATCTTGGATCACAGGAAACCCTGAACTTCATGGGTGCCAATGGCTACTACGTGCTCAATCACGTGGTCGGTCCGGCCGGCGGCCCACTGACAGCCACGCAGATCGACGGCGCGCTCAATGCGATGACCGGGCACGTCTTTATCGTCAATCAGGCCGGAGTCATGTTCGGCCAGTCTTCGGTGATCAACGCGGCCAGCATTCACGCGGCCGCTGGAAACCTCACTGACACATCATTCTTCAACCCGCAGTCTGACATGGACCTGAACGCCGATCTGACCTTCACGGGGCTGACCGGCACGGTTGACGCCCGCGGACTGTTCACGACCACGGATGGTGTGTCTCTGATTGGTCATGTCGTGCGGAACTCCGGAGATCTGACCGGCCGCACCATGGTTCTGGCTGTTGGCGACCAGGTGGTGATCAACCCGCTGCACAGCCGTGTGCTGGTGAGCATCGATTCCACCGTGATGGACAACTCCTTCGCACCCGACTCGGCCGTCTCCAATCCCGTCGTTGGCGACGCGGCTCTGGAGAACACAGGCACGATCACGGCGACTCCTGGTGGGCAAGTCACACTTGCCGCAGGTGATGTTCTTGGTCTGTCCATTCAACACAGCGGCGAGATTCGCGTTGCGGGCGGCGAAGTCGACATGTTCTCGACGCAGGGAGCAGTGTGGACCAGAAATGAGAATCCTGATGTGGCCAATGCCGGTCTCATCGACGTTGGTGATAGTTCACAGGCCGGGTCGATCGATCTGGCTGGTGCGGCCGTCGTGCATGAAGGATCCGCCCGGGCGATGGGCGCATCCGGCAGCGTGGCGATGCGGGGTGAATTCAACACGGTTCTCGCTGAGGGAAGCTCAGTCCTGACGAATGCAGGCGGCGGTTCGGCAAGTGCTGGCACCATCAGTCTCCTGTCCAATCAGGGCACGGTGGCGGCCGATGCTGCAGCGTCCATTTCCGCGACCGGTGGCATGATGGGTGGAAACGGCGGAGATGTCACCATCGATGGGCTGAGCGTGGCCCTGGCGCCCAGCGTGCGGAACAGCGCGGTATCGGCGGACGGCACCGCAGGAACGCTGACGATTAGGACAGGGACGCAGACGCACGCTCGCACCATGGAGGGCGGTCCCTCGGTGGATTGGAGCAACATGGCCTCGCCGATTGCGGACACCAGCACGATTGGCGCTGGAGCAGGGCAGACGCTCGCGTTGGTCAACGGGGACGCACTCATTGAAGTCAATGGCGCTGCGTTGCACATCGAAGAATCGCTCGAAGGCTTCCAGGGAAGTGCACGATTGGTGGCGGACGAGATCCACCTGAGTCCGACCGCCGATGATCTGGCAGTCGTGGCCCACCATCTGGATCTGATCGGGGAAGTCCATGTTGGAGGCCATTCGCACCTTGGCGCCCATCAAGTGCTTTCGTTGAACGGAGGCGTGGTCGGGGACAACGCATCGACGCTCACGCTGGGTGCTGGCGAGATCGAGATTACCGGGGATGTCGGTACGGCGGACAACGCCCTGGGCAACATCGACATCTCTGTTAGATCGGACCTCCGGCTTCTGGGCGGGACGCAGCGAGCCG
Organism: uncultured Isosphaeraceae bacterium; assembly: GCA_964417845.1. GTDB lineage: Bacteria > Planctomycetota > Phycisphaerae > Phycisphaerales > SM1A02 > UBA12567. Next base: position 2,050 of record CAYQJN010000057.1, on the reverse strand, counting down.
GCCAGGACGTTCATGTGACCGGCGACTTTGCTGTCGGCGGTTCCGTTGGCGGGCTGGTGGTGTCTGCGGAAGCGTCAGATGACGTATCGGTCTATGCCGGTGGCAACATCCTGCTGGGGCCGGAGAGCTCTTCCGCCTTGCACATCCAGTCCGACAGCAATGTGCTGCTGGAGGCAGCCGGCTTCGTTGAGAACCAATCACTGATTACGACCAGCGGCTCCGTGACAATGCGTGGCTCGGCCACGGATGGCGTTGGTGTTCGAAACGCGGCAGCCCTCACCGCGGATGCCGGCATCACGCTGGATGCCGAGTCCGGCGATCTGGTCAACTCCGCTGCGCTGAGCGTTCCTCATGTGGAAGGCGTGCCTGGTGGCGAGATCAACCTCGAGGCGTCCGGATCGATTTCCAGCAATGCCGTTGTTGACGGCGCTGCCGGCGTTTCGATGACGTCCGGCGGGACGACCACCATTGATGCCGCCGTCACAGCTGTGGATGCGATCACGGTCTCGGCTGGCGAACAGGCACTCGTGAACGCATCCCTGAGTGGCGGCTCGGTTGACGTCTCCGGCGACGCCGGCGCGACAATCAATGATGTGGTGACGGGTGTCAATGACGTTGACGTTGCGTCCTTGGAGGGGGCCGTGGTTACAAATGCTGCCGTCTCGAGCGACGAAGGCAGCGTCTCCATCGATGGCCACGCAGGCGTGACCGTCGCTGCAGCGGTGGACGCCGCCAATGGTGGCATCGCCATCGCGACTCAGGACGGTGACGCCCAGATTGATGGCGACCTGTCTGCGGGCGGGCCCATCGCAGTGACGGCGAGCAACGGTACGGTGAACACCACCCACGAGATTGGCGGCGATGCGGTGACGATCGTCGCTGGAGCGGGCCTTGCGGTTGGTGCCTCGGTGACAGCGCTCGATGGCGAGCTGCTGGCCACGACCAATGAGGGCACCGCGCTCATCGATGGCACGCTCGCGGCGAGCGAGCTGGTGCACGTGACCTCCGAGTCTGGCGATGTGGCCACGCAGGCCGCCGTTTCCGGAGCCGATGTGAGCTTCGACGCGGGCGGCAATCTGACCGTCGGCCACACGGTCGACGCCCTTTCGGGCAATCTGAATGCCAACGCAGGTGGAGCCGTGGATGTCCACGCGTCTCTGGACGCGACGTCTGGAGAGATTCGGGTGAATGCAGGCGAGCAGATCGCCACCACCGCGTCATTGACTGGCGGATCTATCACGCTGGAGGCGGGCACCGGCCTGAACCTCGCGGGTCTGACAACGGCAACGGCGGACGACGGAAGCGTCGACGCCTCGACCACATCGGGCACCGCCGCGGTCGACGGCGCCATCGTGGCGGCCGGCGGCGTCACGGTGACGGCCAATGAGACCGATGCCGGTGCAATCACGACGTCGGGCTCGATCCGTGGCAGCAACGTGACGCTGGAGGCAGGCGGCGGCGGGATTCAGACAGATGCCACGGTGTGGGCGACGAGCGGTGACGTTTCCGCGACAGCGAGTGGTGGGGATGTGCTCATCAATCAGGCGGTTACTGCGGGCGACGCGCTCTTAGTCAATGCCGCAGGCGGCACGCTCGCCGTGTCTGCCACGCTTCGCGGCGGGACTGCAGCCCTCGTCGGTCGTGACGGTGTGACGCTCAGCGGCGAGGTCCATGCGCTCAGTGGGGATCTCAGCGTTTCGTCGTCGCTGGGCGATGTGAGCGCGACCAAGCTGCTGGATGCCACCGGGGACGCGGTTCTGACGGCCGACGCGGGCGCCGTTTCGGTTCATCAGATTGATGCAGACGGCGGCATTACGCTGACCGGCGACACCGGTGTGTCTATGCAGGATGCGGTGAATGCTGGCGGCACGCTGAGAGCGACCTCCGCTGGCATGGTCACCGCCAATCAGATCGATGCCGGAGGCGATGTGACGCTTTCCGGCAGCGCGGGCGTGTCCATGCAGGATGTCGCGGACGCCGGTGGCGTCCTGACGGCAACCGCTTCTGGTGGCGATGTGACCAGCGAGACGGCAATCTCGGGCCAGAGCGT
>CAYQJN010000056.1:0-12916 GCA_964417845.1 uncultured Isosphaeraceae bacterium | reverse complement strand
GTGAGCCAGTCGCTGTTCTGCTGGGCCGAAAGCTCGGCAATCCTTGCTTCTGCTGCCTCAAGGCGAGACTGCAGGTCGTTCGAAGCCTCGCCTGTACCGGCGACGGCCATCCCGCTGAATGCGGCAGCACCAACAAAGATGCCTGCCTTGGTCGCAAAACTCATCGTACGACTCTCCTGTATTCCGAACGTCTGGGGCTAGCCCCACGAGGGTCACCAGCGTCCGAAGATCTGACCATTACTCCCGCGACGCCCGCCCAAGCGGCCCGCCACGGATCTGATTCATCGCCTATCGGCCAACTCCGGCCGATCCATTGAAGGCGAGGATGATACTGAGATCGACTGCCAGTACCACCCCACGGCCAACTTTCTCTTCACATTCCGATGACAGAACCCTCACATAGCCCCTAAGTACCGAAGGGTCAGCGACTTAGGATCCTCACATTCTGCCCCGATCGGTCGCCCACGGCTCTCAGGTGGGTTCCTTGATCGATCTGGCCCACTGAAAGCCCTTTCCAGGGGCCTCAGTGGGGGGTCGCCACAGGTCCGAGAACCTTCAAATCCTTGAACTTCAGGTCCGGGCCATGGGCCCCCGCCGTGTACGGGGATTCCGAAAGCGCATCCGGACGCGAGGCGTGCCCTGCCAGGGGTGAAAGATGACCGCTATGCAGGCCAGCTAGGGCATCCGCCAGATCCACGCGAGGAAGTGGCGGATCACGCCTGTCGGAGGCTTGGAGGCCGAGCCAAGGGCTGTCTCACGACGCCACGCCCACCACGGACCCCCAAGCCGCCCACGGGTGATCACCAGCAGGCGGCAGAGCCCCAACAGTGGATGCAGGAATCGCATGGATGCAGGATAGATCGCTGCGGCTCAGGCAGGTGGGCTGAACCGGCTGCCAATGAGCCCGATCTTATGGTTGGGCGATGTCTGACCGGGCATCCAGGGGAGGATCACCCAGATCAGCAGCAGGCAACCCAGCGAGCCGGCCCAGAGCCACGCCGTCCATCCCAGATAGACGAAGACGCTGGTCATGAGCAGGATCAGCAGCGACAGCGGGATCAGCCCCTCCCACGCCAGCCGCATCAACTGATCAAAGCGGAAGCGAGGGAGCGTCCAGCGGACCATCATGGTCAGGAAGACAAGCAGGAAGACCTTGCCCAGCACGATGCCGAACTGAAGCAGGATCAGCCAGATGCTGCCCGTCTGGGGCAGGTCCCACCCGGAAACGGGGTTGAGCGACCAGCCTCCCAGGAAGAGCGTCGCGAAGAAGGCGCTGCCCACGACGACGTGGATGTACTCCCCCATGAAGAACAGGGCCCACTTCATCGAGGAGTATTCGGTGTGCCATCCGCCGATGAGTTCCTGCTCGGCCTCAGCCAGGTCAAAGGGTGCCCGGCCAGACTCGGCCAGCATGCAGATGTAGAAGAGGATGGCGGCGATGGGCTGCTGAAGGAGGTACCACTGGCCGTCGAGCTGCTGACGAACAATCTCCTGCGGGAGCAGCGTCCCGGCCGTCAGAACGACACAGAGCAGTGCCAGCCCCATCGGGATCTCGTAGGAGATCATCTGGGCTGTGGCTCGCAAGCCGCCCAGGAAACTGTATTTATTGTTGGACGCCCAGCCGCCCAGCCCGACCCCGTACACACCCAGAGACGCCGCGGCGACCAGATAGATCACGCCGATGTTGATGTCGGCCCCCATGATGGCCACCGTCTCGCCTCCCCCGAGGTCCAGAAACCCACCCCATGGGATCACGACGAATCCGATCATGGCTGGAATCACGGTGAGCGCAGGCGCCATCAGAAAGATCGCCCGGTCAACTCCCCGCGGCATGAACTCCTCCTTGAAGAAGAGTTTCAGACCATCAGCCAGCGGCTGAAGCAGCCCCATGGGCCCCACCCGGTTCGGACCGATGCGATCCTGCACCCAGGAGCAGACTTTTCGCTCCAGCAGAATCAGGTAGGCCGCCGCCCCAAGGCACAGGTGCAGCACCACGAGGATGACCACCATTGAAGTGATGACTTGTGGAAGCCAGGGAGGCATAGGGCGGGGAGGATAGCAGCGCCGCCCGCGGGGCCGGGGGGCGAAACAGTACGGATCTCCGTCGATTGAACGCGATCAACGCGCGCAGCCCTTCGGTCGCTGCGGGGCCGAGGAAACGCGTTGAATCCGACGGCAGCGCCGGTGCTGGAACCGCACCGGGAACCACACCACCGGGAACCACCCCCCCTTGCTGGCTGCGCCAGCCTGTCCCCCTACTGGGAAGGGGGATCGTGGTGGGAGGCGTTGCCCGTACCCCCGGGGACCGCGCTGGGCGACGAAGCCGGGTCGCCGTTCAGTCAGTGCTCAGTGCTCGGCGCACAGGTCCGCGCCGCACGCGTCCTGGAGCGCATGGACCTGCCAGTCCCCCGCGCGGAGCGCGGTGATGGCCCGGACCGCGGCGCCAGCACCGGTCATGGTGGTGATCATCGGGACCCGGCACCTGACGGCCATTGCCCGGATTCGTCCCTCATCGGTATCGGCCCCCGTACGGGTCGGCGTGTTGATGATGAGGTCGATCTCGCCGTTGGCCAAGCGATCGAGAATATTGGGCCGCGCCCCTTCACTGATCTTCCGAATCGGGCTTGCCTCCACGCTGTGGCTGGCAAGCAGGTCACAGGTGCCCTGCGTGCTGTGAACCGTGAAGCCCATCGAGACGAGCGAACGGGCCACGTCCACCGCAGACTGCTTGTCCGCGTCGCGAACACTCAGGAAGACGTCGCCCTGCGTCGGCAACGGGAGCCACGCGCTCATTTTGGCCTTTGCCAGGGCCACCGGAAGAGACCGGTCAAACCCCATGGCCTCTCCGGTCGACCGCATCTCCGGCCCCAGAACGACATCGACGCCCGGGAACTTCTCGAACGGGAACACTGGCTCCTTGACCGCATAGAAACCAGCCTCGCTGGCTTGCATTTCACCCGCCAACTGCTCAAGCGACGCGCCCATCATGACCTTGGCTGCAATGCGAGACCACGGAACGCCCGTCCCCTTGGCCACGAATGGAACCGTTCGGCTGGCTCGAGGATTCACTTCTATGACGAAGATCTCGTCGTCACGAATCGCCAATTGCAGGTTCATGAGTCCCCGCACCCGCAATGCTTCCGCCAGCGACTTCGCCTGCTCGGAGATGCGCCGACGCATCGAAGGGCCCAGGGTGTCGGGTGGCAGGATGCATGACGAGTCACCTGAGTGCACGCCCGCCTGCTCGATGTGTTCCATGATGCCTGCAATCACGGCCTTGGGCGCATCATCGCTGCATGAGATCTGGTGGCTTCGCGTCGACGCGTGTGGTTCGAAGTCTGCGACGACATCGACGTCCACTTCCGTCGCTTCACTCAGGAAGCGGTCGATCAAGACCGGCGCGTCGCTCAGGTCGGAGACATCCACCGCTGTGCGCATGTAGCGATCCAGCGACTCCTCATCGAAGCAGATCTCCATACCTCGACCACCGAGCACATAACTCGGTCGCACCAGCACGGGGTAGCCGATCTCCTTCGCAATTGATCGGGCCTGCTCCAGGCTGTAGGCGATGCCATTGGGCGGCTGCTGCAGCCCAAGACGATCAAGAATGGCCTTGAAACTCTCCCGGTCCTCGGCTTCGTCGATCGCCTCGAGGCCCGTACCAATCAGCGGCACTCCCGCGGCAGCCAGTCCGTGAGCCAGATTGAGTGGCGTCTGCCCACCGAACTGCACGATGCAACCAGCCACACCACCGGCCCGGCCTTCAATCTCGACGCCCCCACCATTGAGGCGCTCGACGATGTTCAGAACGTCCTCGAGCGTCAATGGCTCGAAGAAAAGCTGATCGCTGGTGTCGTAGTCGGTACTAACGGTCTCCGGGTTGGAGTTGATCATCACCGACTCAAATCCCATGTCCCGACAAGCGAAAGCCGCCTGACAGCAGCAATAGTCAAACTCAATGCCCTGACCGACCCGGTTCGGACCGCCTCCGAGAATGACAATCTTCTCATGCTCGCTGACACGCACTTCATCATCCACGACGACTTCGTCGTTGATCATGAACGGCGTCTCATAGGTCGAGTAGAAGTATGGCGTCGCTGCCTCGAACTCCGCCGCGCAGGTGTCGACCAGTTTGTACACCGGCTCGACGCCGAGCTCCTTGCGGTGCGCGCGAACGGCCAGGATCGACTCGGTGTCGATTTTGCCTCGCGTCACCTTGGCGATCTGCGGGTCGCTGTATCCATGCTGCTTGGCCTGCCGCATAAGGTCGACATCAATCGACTCCAGCGAGTCGCACGCCAGCAACACATCCTCAAAGGTGGTCAACTGAGCGAACTGATCGAGGTACCACGGGTCAATCCCCGTCAGCTCGTGAATGCGTTCAACCGACCACCCCATCTTGAGCGCGTAGCGGATGTAGTAGATCCGCCCCTGACAAGGCACGGCGAGCTTCCGAGTCAGCGTCTCCTCGTCGATCGGCCATGACTCATCATCCTCACCGGCCAACCAGCGATCCTGCTCGTCCAGACCGTAGCCGAATCGCTTGACCTCCATGGATCGAATGGCCTTCTGGAATGCCTCGCGAAATGTCCGACCGATGCTCATCGCCTCACCGACCGACTTCATCTGCGTCGTCAGCGTCTCATCGGCCTCGGGGAACTTCTCGAAGGTCCATCGCGGCATCTTGACGACCACATAGTCAATCGAAGGCTCAAAGCACGCCGAGGTCGTCTCGGTGATGTCGTTCCGGAGCTCGTCGAGCGTCCACCCCACGGCCAGCTTGGCGGCGATGTGCGCGATCGGAAACCCCGTCGCCTTGGAAGCCAGGGCGCTGCTTCTGCTGACCCGCGGGTTCATCTCCACCACGACCATTTCGGCCGTCTGTGGATTGATGGCGAATTGCACGTTGGACCCGCCGGTGTCCACACCGACGGCCCGGAGAATGTCGAAGGACGCATCGCGAAGACGCTGATACTCGCGGTCGCTCAAGGTCTGAATGGGGGCCACCGTGATGGAGTCGCCCGTGTGGACACCCATGGCGTCGATGTTCTCGATCCCACAGATGATGATGCAGTTGTCCTTGCTGTCCCGAACGACCTCGAGTTCGTACTCCTTCCACCCGAGCACCGACTCGTCAATCTGCACCTGATTGATACGAGACGCCTCAATGCCGCGGCGGACCTGATCCTCAAACTCTTCGCGGTTGTAGGCGATACCGCCACCACTTCCACCAAGCGTGAATGCGGGCCGAATGATCGCGGGCAAACCAATCTGATCCAGAAACGCAAAGGCGTCGTCAACCGTCGTCACCACTTCACTGCGCGGAAGCCGATAGCCGCACGACTCAACGACCTTCCTGAACTTCAAACGGTCCTCGGCGCGATTGATCACTTCACGCGTCGCGCCGATCATCTCAACGCCGAACTTCTCCAGCGTGCCCGCTTCATCCAGTTCGCAGGCGCAGTTGAGCGCCGTTTGGCCGCCGAGCGTCGGAAGCACGGCGTCCACCGGTGTCCCTCGATCACGCTCCAACTGAAGAATGCGCTCAACGGCATCCGGCGTGATGGGCTCGATGTAGGTGCGGTCCGAGAAGGCAGGGTCCGTCATGATCGTCGCAGGATTGGAGTTCACCAGGACGATTCGATAGCCGTCGTCGCGCAGGGCCTTGCACGCCTGCGTTCCGGAGTAGTCGAACTCACAGCCCTGCCCAATAACAATGGGCCCCGAACCGAGGATCAGAATGGTGTGGATGTCATCGCGGCGTGGCATGAGTCGAGGCAGAACCGGATTTGACGAAAGGTAGCAGATGCCGGGCCGGTGCTGGCCGCTACGGTAAGCATCCATGGAGGTCCTTTGCACGCTCGCGATGCTCGCCGCCGGATGGTGCGCTGTTGCGGCGGCCTGGTGGCTGCTGGCTGTGCCGCGTCTGCGACGGGGACCGACCGGGCGAGCCTGGGTCGGGCTGCTGTGGCATGTGTCGCGCTGGTGGATTGCCTGGCGACATCGAGGCACCATCGAGGGCCTCCACCACCTGAGGGCGTGCCAGGGCCCGATCCTCATTGCGGCCAATCACACTGGCGCCATCGACCCCCTTCTCGTGCAGGCAGGTACCTCTCGGATCATTCGGTGGATGATGGCCCGCGACATGATGGGGCAGGGTCTGGATGCACTGTGGGAGGCCGTCGAGGTCATTCCCGTGGATCGCGCCGGGCCTGATACTGCGTCGCTTCGCGCCGCGCTTCGCACACTCAAGCAGGGCGGCTGCGTCGGCGTCTTTCCTGAGGGGCGTATCACGCGGCCTCCATGCACGATCAGGCCGTTTCAGGAAGGGGTCGGGATGCTCGCCAGCCGAAGCGGCGCGACGGTCATCCCCTGCTGGATCTCCAACACACCGGACGTCGATGGCGTCGTGGGCTCCATTCTGAGCCCCAGCCGCAGCAGCGTGGTCCTTCTTGAACCCGTGCGCTATGACCGGACCAACGACCCCGCCAGCGTCGCCGAAGACCTCCGCCAGCGCCTCATCGCCGCGAGCGGCTGGCCCGCCGTCAACGAATCAATGCCGCTGGTGCTGCCTGAGTGAGTGTCCCGCTCAGCGGGACGCCATCACGCAGGCGAGCAACTCCTCAGGCGAATCGATTTCCGGGTGTTGCGACTGGGCCCGGTCCACCAACTGCCTGGCGACCTCGGGACGCTCGCCCAGCGAGACCAGCATGGCGATCGTGTCCGACGCCGCGGAGCCTGGCTGCGGCGCTGCCGCCGGGCTGGGCCCGCCACCGCCATCGAGCCACGCATCCACCTTGCCCGAGAGTTCCGCAATGATGGTTTCGGCGGTCCTGCGGCCGATCTCTGGAAGACCGATGAGGAATGCGGTATCGCGGCGATCGATCGCCGCCGCGCTCACCCCCCCGGGCGCCTGGAGCGCCCGCAGCGCCTTGCGGTGTCCGATGTTCTTGACCGTGGTGAACCGCTCAAAGAACGCTCGGTCCTGCGGAGTCCTGAAACCGATGAGCCGGGGCACCATGGACGTCCCCTGCCCCACGCCTTCGAGGATCAGCAGCGTATGGAGTGTGACCTGCTCGCCAACGCGGGCCTGCATCGCATCCACGTCGCTGCCCGGAACCAGCACATCGATCAGCATCGGCCCCACTTCAACACGGGCGCAGCCCGGATCGACCGCATCCAATCGTCCTGTCAGTCGTGCCAGCACACCGGAAGACTACCAAGGCCGCTTCCGATCGCGCGGCCCGGGGCAGTACCCTCCCCGACATGCACCACGCGATGATCATGGCAGGCGGCAGCGGGACGCGACTCTGGCCGATGAGTCGAGGCGGCCGCCCGAAACAGATGGTTCCACTTGTGCAGGGCAAGAGCCTGCTCTGGCACGCCGCCCAACGGCTGGATGGTCTGGTCCCCGCCTCCCGGCAATGGATCTGTACCGGCGAGAAGCACCGCGGACTCATTCTCGACGACCTGGACGGCTTCGATGGCGCCCAGCTGATCGGCGAGCCGTGTCCGCGTGACACGGTCAATGCCGTGGCGCTCACGGCCGCCGTCCTCCACGCCAGCGATCCGGATGCGGTCTTCGCCGTCCTCACGGCAGACCATCTGATCACGCCACAAGAGCGCTTTGCCGCCTGCATCGACACGGGATTTGCGTTGGTTGAGGACTCACCGCATCGCATGGTGACATTCGGCATCGAGCCCACCTATCCGGCCACCGGGTTCGGATACGTCGAACTCGGTGATCCCGTCGACGGACACGACGGCGCTTATTGCACACAGCGCTTCGTCGAGAAGCCCGACGAAGCCACGGCGAAGGCGTACGTCGAGTCGGGCAAGTTCAAATGGAACTCTGGAATGTTCGTCTTCTCAGCCGCTGGCTTTCTGGAAGCACTGGCTCGGTATCTGCCCGAGTCCGCCGAAGGCATGCGGGCGATCGCGGAGGCCTGGGGAACGGACCGACAGGACGACGTGCTCGCCGCGGTCTATCCGACCCTCCCGAAGATCAGCGTCGACTTTGCCATCATGGAGCCGGCGTCTCAGAGCGAACAGTTCGAAGTCTGCACCGTTCCCATGGATGTGCAGTGGCTTGATGTTGGAAGCTGGACGGCGGCAGGCGAAACGATCGATCCCGATGCGGCGGGCAACCGAGCCTTTGGTCCGGCGTGCCACCTCGACTCCTCCAACGTCATCAGCGTGAGCGAGGATCCCTCCCACCTCATCGGGACGATCGGCTGCGAAGATCTGGTGATCGTGCATACGCCTCGCGCGACGCTGGTCTGTCCGGCCGATCGTGTGCAGGACGTCAAGACACTTCACGGGCTGCTTGACGAGGACTGGCGGTAGGTCATGCGATTGTTGGCCGTCGATCTGGGTGACAAGCGCACCGGACTTGCCAGTGGCGACACCGAGACCGGCGTCGTCTTTCCGATCACGACCCTGCACATCGCCATCGGCCAGCCACTGGTGCAGGCCATTGCAGACGCGTCCCGGGAGCACGGCGCGGAAGCCATCGTGCTGGGCCTTCCGCTCAACATGGACGGAAGTGAAGGCCCCCGCGCGGTCCAGACGCGGGCCTTCGGGAACACCATCCATGAAGCGACCGGCGTGCCCGTTCACTTTCAGGATGAGCGCCTGACCAGTTTCGAAGCCGAACACCGAACACGCGGAGAACGCATCCCCCAGGGCAGCGACGCCCATGCGGCCGCGGTCCTTCTCGAGGAATTCCTCTCCAGTTCCCGGTAGCGGTTCAGTGCAGCGCGAGGTACCAACGCAGCGTCCCGATCGGTGGCTCGCCATTGAACAGGTCCAACACCGCCTTGGCACCCATTTCCAGTGACGCCAATGACGTCTCGATTGGCTTGTACACATGCCACCTGGCCACGGACGCAGTCCGGCGGGAGGGGATCGCGGCAGTCCCCCCTGGCTCCACGACGGTGATTAGCGCATCGGCCAATGCCGCATCCTCACCGCGGAGGCGGGTCGGGCTGACCTGCCCGATGGGGATTCCCGCCGGCCAGATGAGTGCCTCCTGCAGCCATGCGGCCTCCAGCAGGTCCCCGTCGAGCAGCCGCAGGTGCGTCGCGTCCCATGGAAAGTGGCGGAGGTCAGGATCCACCATCCATCGCCGCCACATCGATTGAAGGTACTCGCTCGTCGAGATGACAAGGTCAAAACGGCCACGCTCACCGACCGCGTCATTGGCAGCAGTCAACAGATCACCGAGCAGAAGGTCCGTGGCTTCATCACTTGTTCCGGCAGCCACCACACGCCCGGGAAGGTCTGGTGGCTCGCACAGTCCGTCCGGCTCAAGTTCGAAGGGCTCGGCCATCAGGCTGAGCCGTTCCTGGGCATGCGGAAGTACCACGCCGCGAGAAGCCCGCTGGTGATCAGCAGCAGCGCGCCATTCGCCTGATGCATGCTGGTGACCAGCACCTCCCACGCTGGCACATCCGCCGTCGTTCCGACTTCTGGACGCAGCATCACCGCAGCCAGCGCGCCGAATCCCAGAAGAATCTGCAGTCCGATCGACACCAGCAGCACGCGAGCAGGCCATTTGAAGACCGCATCACGGCCCTCCATCGTCGCGCCCCGAAGCCCGACAAACACACCGACGACAACGACCACTACCGCCATGGCGATGTGCGCCAGCAGTGCATGGGTCGCCCCAGGCGCCTTTGGCCCAAGTTCGGTCACCATGTGTCGGTAGGCGGCCCCCAGCACCAACTGAAGCAGCAGACAGACGAGCAGCACCATGGCCAACTGTCGATCCACTGACAGACGGCCTTCTCCCAGTTGCAAGCCACCCCGCTTCCACGGGCCGCTTGTGGCCGCCGCCGCCACACCCATGAGCAGCACCACGACCTGCGCCAGCACGCCGTGCACCACAGCCAACGCCGTACTCGGCGCGAGATCCGCAGCGTCCTGACTGAATGTCAGCACACCGGTGACCCGAAGGCCCCCAAGCACGCCCTGCACGATGACGAGTGCCAGAATGATCGTTCCGAGGAGGCTCACCCACAGACGCGTCTCGCCCATCCAGAGCACGGCGCACATCACCAGCGCCGCCATCCCGACGAACATGCCGGTCAACCGATGCGCGTGCTCGAAGAAGACGCCGCTCTCGGGGTCAGCCACCATGTCCGAGAGGGGATACAGCAGCATGTTGTGGCCATATGAGTTCGGCCAGTCGGGGACGGCCAGCCCCGCTTCGAACCCAGTGACAATGCCTCCAGTGACGATCATGAAGAACGTCAGTCCGGTCACCACCCAACAGAAAATCGACAGCCAGTGACCGTCCGTCCGCCAGGGGCGTGCTGCATGGCCGATCGCCCCGCCGATTCCGCCTACGACGAGGCAGCCCACCAGAATGCCCGCCATCCAGCCGGCCCCCCCGGCCATGTCACTCCGAAGCAGGCTCGCCACAATGAGCAGGTTGAGCGCCGCCGACACACCGCCAACCATCAGTCCGCGAGCGACGCCGCCACCCTGATCTGACAGACCATCATCTCGCCGCCCTGCGACAAATCCCCCGAATCCCAGCGAGATCACCGCGGCTCCGAACAGAATCTCGCCAACCAGCGGCTGCGAGACCAGAAAGGCCGCGTAACTGAAGAGCCACATCAGGGTCGTCGCGCCGAAGCCCGCCGCCAGCACGCGTGCGGCGCTTGCCAACGGCGGCCCCTCCAGCAGGTCACTGCCCTGTGCTGGCGTCTGGGCGCCGTGGGTGTTCGACATCTCGCAACTCCTTGCGTCGTGGGACGGATCTCGTGGGGCGTATACTAGACCGCCTGTGACGGTTGCTCACCGTCGGAAGGCGCCCATGACCACACCCCCAACGCCCGAACCCGCCGCTGTGATCTCGGGTGAGGCGGCCCCACGACCGGCCGGACGGCTCAAGGTCTACGGGGACCTCATCAAACTGCGGCTCAGCCTGCTCGTCGTCGTCACGACGGGCGTCGGTTGCATCATGGCGAGTGGCCCAGCCATCGACTGGTGGATCCTCCTGTGGACTGTTGTCGGAACGCTGGCGTGCGCATCGGCAGCCAATGCCATCAATCAGGTCATGGAGCGACGCCGAGACGCCATGATGGCCAGAACGAAGGGACGTCCGCTCCCAAGTGGCGCCATGAGTACGGTGCATGGCTGGATCGTCGCCATGCTGCTGGCTTACGGCGGAGTCGCGCTCCTGGCGCTCCTTGTCAACCTGTTCGCAGCCGGACTGGCACTCCTGACACTGCTGCTGTACGTGCTGGCCTACACACCACTCAAGCCGCTGAGCACGCTCAACACGCTGGTCGGCGCCGTGGTAGGCGCGATCCCTCCGATGATCGGATGGGTGGCGGTGCAGGGAACACTGGACATCGGCGCCTGGGTACTGGCAGCCATTCTGTTCCTGTGGCAGATTCCACACTTCCTCTCGCTGGCGTGGATGTATCGCGACCAGTACGAAGCCGCGGGGTTTCGGATGCTGCCGTCGGCCCGTGGTGGCGAGCGCGCCGTCTGCGAATCGACATTGCTCTCGACGCTCTTGCTCATCCCCCTGTCACTTCAGGTCGTCACGCTTCATCTCGCCGGTGTCGGCTATGCGGTGATGGCCGTGCTGGTCGGACTGTGGTTCGCTTGGAAAGCCCTGCGGTTCTTCAGCCTTCGAACCCGCCCAGCGGCCCGAGCGGCGTTCTTTGCAAGCCTCCTGTACCTCCCGCTTCTGCTGGGCGTGCCGGTGTCATCCTGTCTGGTCCTCGAACTCGTGCCGGCACCATGATGGGTCTGCGATTCACGGAAGGCGGATGGGTGCTGCTCGGCGCCGCGATCCTGTTTCTGGCCATCGTCGCGTGGGCGACGGCGCCAGCCATCCTGAAGATGACCACGCGTCCTCCGGGGGACGGCGCTGACGTTGCGTCCTATCAATTCGACCTCAGCAACATGCGTCTGCCGACTACAGCGGTCCTGGAGCCAGCCATGCTCCACCGGGACATGGTGCCGGTGCTCGATGCGCCATACGACATTCGTACCGCGCAGGATGTGATCGACGTCAGCGCGACCAGGGCGAAGTACCTCGTCGACGATGATCCCGTCATCGGTGTCACGATCGGTACTGCCTCGCGGGCGTATCCCATCTCGATGCTCAATGTCCATGAGATGGTGCATGACGAACTCGGCGGCACACCCATACTCATTACGTGGCACTGGCCATCCGCATCACCGCGGGTGTTTGATCGACGCATTGACGGATCGCCACACAGGTTTGGTGTCAGCGGACTCATGGCTGGCGGCAACCTCGCCTTCTATCCACGGCACCCCACCGGGACGCATGGGGGCGAGCCGTTGTACTCGCAACTACTCGGCCGCACCTTCACCGGCCCACCGAACACACTCACCGCAGTGCCACACCAACTCTGTACGTGGCAGGAGTGGCATGCGGCCCATCCTGAAACGACGGTGGCTGGGCGTGATCCGGCGCTCAAGAAACGGTACAAGCACGCCGATCCATCGGCTTACTACATGTCGGGCGGACTCATCTCCAGCAGCGATCCACCCGAGGATGGCCCGCCCCCCAAGTCGCCTACCCTCCTGATTGGAGCGCCTCCGCAGCAAGTCATCGTGTGGACGCCAGACCAGGGGTTCTCAGCCTCTGGCCCGTGGGAGGTCGTTGACGCCTCACCACCGCACATCAGGTGCAGCCACTGTGACGCCGCCACAGGCACTCGCCAGACACTCTGGCATGCGGCCCATGCGCTTGGACTGACAGAACCCCGCCCCTGACTCCCATCCTGGGTCTGCGTGCGTCAGATTGGCGTCGCTTCACGCTCTTTTTGCGGGAGTCATGCCGGAGGTGTGTCGTAGAGTGATTTGCGCCACCCTGCGCGGTGACGCCAGAGAGAGGAATCCTTCCATGTTCTTGACCACCCTCGCA
>CAYQJN010000055.1:6107-13110 GCA_964417845.1 uncultured Isosphaeraceae bacterium | reverse complement strand
CGCCGCGACCCCTGACCCCCAGCACCCCGACCGCCGGTCACTTTATCGCCTTGTGCGACAGCCACTTACAAAACGACAGTTCTGTAACCCCTTGTGGCGCAGCCACATAAAGTGACCGGCGGTCGCTGTGGATTGATGTGTAGGGATGGTGGATGCGGGCGTGGGCGGTCGCTGCCAGTTTCATAACTGCTTGCCGCACAACGCTGTACGGCGAAAGTGACCGCCGGTCACTTTATCTGCTTGTGGCGCAAGGGGTTGCGAAACCCGGGTTTTGTAAGTGCTTGGTGGGGGCGGAGATAAAGTGACCGGCGGTCAGTGGCACCAGCCCCAGTCGGCGATCACCGTCAACAGGTCGTCGGCGCCGACGTGGCCGGTGCCGTCGATGTCCGCTGGGCAGCCGTCGCACGGTCCCCAGGAATCGACAACCGCGAGGAGATCGTTCACGCCTACCTGCACATCGCCTGTGATGTCTGCAGGACAGTCGCTGTGGAGCTGCTCAACGTAGACGGCGCCGCTCCATGGCCCTGCTGTGTCTTCGCGCGGCGCGCCGACGACGGCCTGCGCCCCATTGATCGCGATGCACGAGCCGAAGAAACAATCGTCCGTGCCTGCCAGCGGAAGCCACTTGCCGCGCCATACCCACTGATCGGCGACCCACTCAAAGCGGTACACAGCACCCGTGGCGAAACCGGGCCCCGCGTGATACACCGATCCAACGAGCAGGTCCACGCCACGCATCGCAATGGCGTAACTGAACTCGCCGCCGACATCCGGTGGCGACAGTTTGTACTGCGGCCAGTCCCCGCCGGAGCGATCGAACATGTACACGGCGCCGGAGTCCTCGATGGGGGCGTCGTTCAGGATGCTTCCCACCGCCAGCCGTTCGCCATCCAGCGAAAGGCTGTATCCGAAGTAGTTGCCCGGGTACGGGTCGGCGGCCGTCAATCTGGCTTCCTGCGTCCATGTGCCGCCCGCGTCCCTGGCAAACACATATGCTGCGCCAGCAGCCTGAATGTCGCCATTCCACTCGCGGTAGGCGCCGATCGCTGCAATGTCGCCGTCGATGGCCACGTCTCGTCCCGCCCACGTGAATTCATCACCCTGCGCCGGGACCAGTCGCGCTTCAAACGTCCATTCGCCGTCGATGCGGCGGTACACGACGCCGGACCCGGCGTTGAGCGCCGCTTCATCGTCCAATTGACACCCAACGATCAACTGATCGCCGTCGAAGTCAATCGACGTTCCGAACCGGTCGCCCTGTTCTGGTGCCGGATCTGTCAACAGATGTGCCTGCACCCATTGCCCACCGGCCCACTCGTACAGCACGACCTTGCCGATGCGGTCGTCGCCCTCCATCGCGCCGATCCAACCAATCGCGGCTTCGTCACCCTGCATCGCGACCGCTGTGCCAAACTCGCCGTAGGGTTCGTGCACGGGAGGATCAAACTTCTGTACTTGCTGCCAGGCGGCTCCGTCGTGTTCGAATGCGTAGGCGGCGCCGGCGAGATACCCGAACACGCCATGTCCCGGCGCGCCGGCAATCAGGTGCGTCCCGGCCGCCGCGACTGCGCCGCCAAAGAGGTCATTCGTGGCGCTGTCGCCAGCAACGATGTGCGCCGGCTGGGTAGACGCCGACGCGGCCAGCATGGCTGCAAGGTGGAGCATTCGGTCCAGTGTGCCACACCTTGCGACCGCCGGTCACTTTATGTGCTTATTTGACAATAGGTTACAAAAACGCAGTTTTGTAACGTGTTGTGGGGCAACGAGATAAAGTGACCGGCGGTCGATTGGGGCTGGTGGGGGCGTGCGGGGCGTCGGGTACCCTTCCCCGCCTATGAACAAGAAACTGTTTCAGCGGCTGTGTGAGACGCCGGGCGTGGCCGGGCGGGAAGAACGGGTCCGTGAGGTCGTCAAAGGTGCGATCCGGGGACTGTTTGACGAGGTCCGGGAGGATGCGATGGGCTCGCTCATCTGCACCCGAAAGCGAACCAGTGGGAGCAAACGCAAGCCCACCCGCGTCCTGATCTGCGCGCACATGGATGAAATCGGGTTCTACGTCCGGCATGTCGATGAGCAGGGCTACGCATGGGTCAACCCGGCCGGTGGCTTTGACCCCCGCAATCTCTTTCACCGTCGCGTTCTGGTGTGCACCGAACGCGGAGACCACGTCGGCATCATGACCGCGGGCGGCAAGCCCGTCCACATTTCCACTCCCGAGGAACGCAAGCAGATTCCCGAGCCGCTCGGGTTCTACATCGACTTGGGGATGGATGCTGAAGAGGCGAGGAAGACCGTTCAGGTTGGCGACTTCGTGGTGATGCATGAGCCCTTCGAAGAGCAGCCCGAGGCATTCATGTCCAAGGCGATTGACAATCGCTTTGCAGTGTTCTGCGCGATTGAAGCCGTCAAGAAGCTCTCAAAGGGAAAGGGCCATGCGTGCGAGATCATCGTCGCGTTCACGACGCAGGAAGAGGTGGGGCTTCGCGGCGCCTCTACTGCAGCGGAGGCGGCTGACGCCGACCTCGGCATTGGGCTCGATGTCACGCTCTGCGCTGATACGCCGGGTGTGCCAGAGGTGGACCGTGTCACGAAACGAGGCGACGGCGCCGGCGTCATGTTTATGGACAGTTCGATGATTGCCGACAGGAGCCTCGCGGAGGACATCTGCAAGGTCGCCAAGCGGCGCAAGATTCCCTACCAGCGTTGCATTCTGCCACGGGGCGGTCAGGATGGTGCGGCAATTCAACGGAGCCGGCACGGCGTGCGGTGCGCCGCCATCGTGTGCGGCACGCGATATGTACACACAATCACTGAGTCGATCCACAAGGGCGATCTGCAAGCAACCATCAACCTACTTGCTGCCTGGATCGCCTCGGTCAAGTAGGAAGGACGGACATGAAGACGATCATTGTTGCTGGCGCCATCGCGTTGGCGGGTCTGTTGGGGGCCCAGGCGTCCCAAACACCACCCGCTGCATCGACCCCTGAGCACTGGACACTCGACCCGGTTCACAGCACGGCGCTCTTCCGCATTCACCACGCCGGCGCAGGCCGGTTCTGGGGAAGATTCAACGACGTCACCGGCACTGTTGATTGGAACCGAGACGACGCCGCCGCGCCCGCATTCAACGTGGTGGTTGCGTCAGAGAGCGTGGATACCGGAAGCACGAAGCTTGACGGCCACCTCAAGGCGCCGGACTTCTTCAACGCCCGCGAGTTTGAGACGATCACGTTTGCGAGCACCGGCGGAGAGCGAGTTTCCGACGGCCGGTGGCGGGTGACCGGGGACATGACGCTGCTCGGCGTGACCAAGCCAGTCACGGCAGAGATTGAGGTGACCGGCGTCGTCGGCAGCCCGGTGGTCGCCAAGGCTGGCTGGGAAGCAACATTTGAGATCGATCGCTCAGACTTCGGCATGGACTGGGGCGTCGACCGCGGCGCGCTCAGTGACGACGTGCAACTCGTCGTAGCCCTTGAGGGCGGTATCGAGCCAGGAAACTGACCCGTGCTTGAGCCCGTGCTGTGGAGCGTGGCGCTTCCTGTGGCTGTGGTTGCAGCGATACTGGCAGTGTGCTGGTGGCCGGCGGGCGAAGGCGGTCGACTGGTCAACAGGGCCCTGATCGCGTGCGCATTGGCATGTGCCGCAGTTGGCTCATTCGTGGCGAGTGTCGGCCTGCCGTCGTGGCCGCCGCCCCAAAGGTGGCATGGGCTCGTCTGGCTGTTTGGCGCCCTGGCGGCGCTCGGCGTGGTGGACGCCTTGCTGCGTCCAGCTGAGTGGGCAGGCCGCGTGCTGATTGCGGGGGCCGCCGGACTTGCTGCGGCGTGGCTGCTCTCCCTTCCCGGCGTTTCGCCACTGGCGATCGGACTCGCCGTCGGGGTGTCGACCCTGCTCGTCAGCCTGCTCGATGCTGAAGGCGGCCGGGGCGCAGCGGTGCTGGTGGGGTTGTGGGCCGGCGGGGCGGCGTTGTCGATGTTGATACTTGTTGCAGCGTCTATGTCGGTCTCGCTCATGGCCGGGGCTGTTTCTGCTGCTGCAGCGGCGGCGTTGCTCATGGGGGTGCTGCTGCGAGGCCGCGCAGTGACGCGCATTGGTGGTGGTGGGGCGACCGCCGGGGGACTGATTGCGGCGCTGGCGCTCACCGGTTGGTCCTACGACTACGACGTCGTTCCGTTGTGGGCGTGGTGGTGCGCGATGGCCGGGTTCCCAATCGCCTGTATGCTGGAGATCGGACCGCTGAGGAAGTGGCAGGGTCTGGCCTCGATCATGGTGCGGGCATTCGCAATGGCGGCGCCACCAGTTACCGCAATCGTCCTCAATCGGGACGCCATTCAGGGAGCGTTCGGTGGCTGAACCACAGGTTGTAAAGAAGCGGGCGTTCTTCGGCGTCGCCATGGTGGCCTTCGCCGAACTCTGGGAGCGTGCCAGCTACTACAGCCTCGTCGCTCTGCTGGCGCTTTACGCCATCGCGCCGATCGCTCACGGTGGCAAGCACGGCGGGCTCGGGCTGTCGCAGTCCGACGCCATCAAGATTTCGGGTGACTACACGCTCATGGCCTTTGGTCTGCCGGTCATCTTCGGCTTTCTCGGGGATCGTGTCATCGGGCACTACAGGTCTGTCGTGCTCGGCGCCTGCATCATCGTGTCGGGGCACGCCACGCTGTTTTTCGGCGACCACGAGAGCGTCGTCGTGCTCTGGACCGCGTTGTGGCTGGTGGCTTCTGGGACCGGCCTGCTCAAGCCTGCCATGCCGTGTCTGGTGAGCTCGTTCTATGGGCAGGACCGCGTGCGGCGGGACCAGGCTTTCAAGTACTACTACATGATGATCAACATTGGAGGTATGGCGGGGCCGCTGGTCGCCGGGATCATTCAAGTGAACTACGGGTTCGACTGGGCCTTTCTGTGGGCGGGGCTCGGTATGTCGGTGGCGCTCGTGCTGCTCATTCTCGCCCGCCCGCTTGTGCCGACCACCGAACGCGGCCGGCCCGGTTTCGCCTGTGATGGCGTGCCGGAACCGTCCGACCCGATTGCCGAAGATAACCACCGCCGCCACATCAATATTGGCATGCTCTGCACGTTGTTTGTGTTGTTCATGGTCTGGGCGCTTGCATACGGCGTGTTCGCCGGAAGCGCAACAAGCGAACTCATCGGAAACTCCTACGTGGATCGTGATGTGCTTGGATGGCAGATCCCCGCGGCTGCCATGAACTCCATCGAACCTGCGATCATCGTTGTGGCGACGCCGCTTCTGGCGTTCGGGGTGACGTGGTTCGCCCGGCGTGGCAGATTCCCGCACTCGGTCTATCAGATGGTCCTTGGCGGTCTCCTTTCCTGCGCCGCGGTTGTGACGCTCGGCTGGCTGGCGATGTCGATCCCCGCTGGCGACAAGTCGACGCCGGTGATCGCGTTGTGGGCCTTCGTCGCTGCGTATGCGCTCATGAGTGTCGGCGAGATCCTGATTTCTCCGGTCTACATGGCGGTCATCACGCGTCTGGCGCCTCGCCGCCAGCAGGCGACGTGGCAGGGGGCCGTGCTGCTGGCGATCGGCATTCTTGGGTTCGTCACGAGCCGCATTGGCGCGTATGCCGAGTCTGACGGCGGCGAACACAGGGTGGAGACCTTTGTCATCACCGGCCTGGCCGCCTTTGGTGTCGTTGTGGCGTTTGCGGCCTTTTCTCCGCTGATTGTGCGGGTCATTCAGAAGCACAACCCGCAGCCAATGGCGGCGGATCCGAACCTTGGGGACGAGATTGAGGCGTTGGCCCAGGTGGACGCGGGCGAACCGGCCGTCGGCGTCCGCGTAGAGAAATCTGAGGATTCCTGACGGGCCTTCCGGCTGCAGCCAATCTATACTGGCGAGTCCGGAATCCACGCAGTCCCAATGATGCTGACTCGACCAACCCGAATCCTGCTTCTGCCGCTGCTTGCAGTGGGCATGATGTTGCAGGGCCAGGCGCTGACGTTTGCGTGCGTCAAGCGTGGCCCCCAGCCTACAGAGGCATGTGTGACACCGTGCAGAACCGCGGCGGCGACGTCGTGCTGCCGGGCGGTCGTGAAGGCTGTCGAGGCGTCGTCCTGCTGTATGAGCCGGACGAGTTGCCCGGCCGAACAAGAGTCTGGCGGCCCCTGTGACGAAGACGGCGACTGCACCGACTGCGTGCTCGGCACGTGCCCGGTGGGGCGTTGGGTGGGGATCGCCGACCAGGATTCACTCGACCGATGCGCGGCACTGACGCTCGCTCGCGTCCATATTGACGTGCTCCTGCCCATGGCGATGGCGCCTTGCGTGCATCCGCCTCCCTGGCCGCTCCCGCCCGCCACCCGGCGCGCGATGCAGAGTGTGTGGCTGACCTGACGAGCGAGCGTCTTGCTCGTGTTCAGGGTTTACAGTCAATCAAGGACGCCCCCTTTGTGCGCGTCCAACACACTTTTGGAGATTCTCACATGTTTCGTTCCATTCTTGCGCTCGCTGTGAGCGCGCTGATCGTCGGCGGCTGCGCCGGAAACCAGAAGGCCGCTCCCGGAGCCTCCGGCGGCTGCGACGCCGCTGCATGCGCTGCCATGACGGCTGACGGCAAGCCCGCCTGCCTCGACGGACTGACCGTCAAGTGCGGTGGCAAGACCTGTACGCTCAAGCGGTCCAATGACGGCTCGTGGGGCATGCTCTGTGATGGCAAGGTCTGCACGACCTCGAAGGCCACGGTCACCGAGAACGGCGCCACCATCGAGTGCTGCCGCAAGACGCTGGTGATCAAGAAGACCGCCAATGGATGCACGGTCGAGTGCGACAAAGGCTCGTGCAAGCCGTCAATCGCGCGGACCGCTGATGGGTGCGTGATTGCGTGTAACACCGCTTCCGCTGGTGGCTCGTGCGGAGGATGCGCCGATGGCAAGAAGGCCGACGGATGCTCCAAGAGCGCCTCGGAGTGCTCGAAATCCGCGGCGCCAGCCAAGGCGAGCTGCTGCAAGTCCAAGGGCTGATTCGGCCGCAGTTGGCCAAGATCAG
>CAYQJN010000055.1:0-6097 GCA_964417845.1 uncultured Isosphaeraceae bacterium | reverse complement strand
GTTCCGCGGCCCCGTGGGCCCCACCCGGGGGGGGGCGGGGGGGTGTCGCGCGCGGGCGCCCGTTTCGCCTGCGGGGGGCCCCCACAACAGATAGGCTGCCCGGATGTCGCCCGCCCTGTTGTGTTGTATCGGAGTTCTGGCCTCGGCCGATGCATCCCAGCACGTCTTGACGCTGCACCGGGGCGATCGCGTGCTTGTGGAGGTCATCGACGCCGACGACGGGCACATCACCGTTCGGCACCCCTTGTTTGGAGAGATTGCGGTGCCCCTGGACGACATCGCGTCGCTGAAGCAGGCACCTCGACCACCGCGTTCGAGCGGGGTGACTCTGCTGGAGGACGACCAGCCGGTCAACGGTCAGGAGGACGCGCCAGCATCCGAGCCGCCCGCGGCCGCGCCGTCTGATGCGACCGCCCCGCCCGCCGTGGATACCGCGGGCCGATCGCCTTACGCGGGCCGCCCCCCGGAGCCGCCCCCGGCATCGCCCGCCCCGACGCAGGTGCCAGCACCCAAAGCGCCCGCCGCACCTTGGAAGGGCCGCCTGGGCGCGGCGTTCACCGGGAGCCACACAACGCAAACGACCTACAACCTCCGCCTCAGCGGGCGCCTGCACCGCACCACTCCTGAGAGCAAGACGGACCTGAGCGTTACCTACTACCTCAACTCCGCCGACGGCGAGTTGACGGACAACGACCTGCTTGCGAGAGGCGAACAGAACTGGCTCGACCCCGACAGCATCTGGGAGGTGTTCGTCCAGTCGACCTACCAGTACGACGAGTTTGAAGCTTGGGCACATCGACTGAGCCCGTATGGCGGTGTTGGGATGCAGTTGATCAAGGAGGACGATCTCAAGCTCAGTGTCAAGGGCGGAGGGGGTATGACGTGGGAGCAGGGGGCGGGCATCGTGCGGCCCCAGGCGATTCTGGAAGTGGAGTCGACATGGAAGATTGACGATCAACAGTCAATTGCGGGGTACTCCTCGATTGCGCCAGACGTTGAGAACCCTTCAGACTTCCTGGCCACCATCAAGTGGGACTGGCGCATGCAACTCAGCAAAGAGTCCCCGCTGGCACTCAATATCGGTGTGCGTGAGATCTACGATTCAACCCCCGGAGCGGGGGCCAATCACAGTGACTTCAAGTTGTGGGCCGGAATCACATGGGACTTTTGAACGGAGCAGGCAAGTGAAGGTTGTGTGTGTGACAGCGATGTTGGCGGCGGGTATGGCGACCAGCGCGATGGCGGATGAAACCGTGCAAGTTGTCCTGCCAGGTGGGGATCGACTGACCGGGACGATGGTGTCTTCAGATGACGGGACGGTGGTGATTCACCATGCCGTGCTTGGTGACGTGTCGGTGCCCGCGTCCTATGTGGCGACCGGGGAGCAGAAACCAACGGGCCCGCAAAGACCAGATGGAGGCTCTTCGGCTTCTGAAGTGGCGGGGGCGGACGAGGAAGCCGCGGTCGAGTCTGTCGAACCGGCGAACCCATGGACCGGCTCGGTGTCGCTTGCTGCAACGGCGAGCCGCACATCGAGCAGCACGTACAACATTCGACTCGGTGCCGAGGCGCACCGGAAGACCGAAGAAGCGCAGTTCGACCTCACCGCGTCGTGGTATTGGAATCAATCCAATGGGGAGACGTCCGACAATGACATACTCGTTCGCGGTGTGCAGGAGTGGTTTATTCCGGAGAGTCGCTGGCTGATGTTCGCGCAGGGAACCTGGCAATACGACCAGTTTGAGGACTGGGCGCACCGCGTGAGCCCGTACGGAGGCGTCGGCTACCGGGTGTTTGACCGCGACGATCTCTCCCTGACGCTCAAGGGTGGTGCCGGCGTAACGTGGCAGTACCGCGGCAATGAGGTGGACCCCCAATTGCTCTTTGAGGCCAATACGGATTGGAAGATTGACGAGCGGCAGACGTTGAGCGGCTTTGCGTCGATTGCGCCCGATCCTGTGCGCTGGGAAAACTACCTCGCCACCGTGTCCATCGACTGGAAGTACCGGCTCGGTGATGAGACGCCTTGGGCATTCAACCTGGGACTGCGGAACATCTACGACTCAAACCCAAGCGGTGGGTCGACCGCCAACGACTTCAGGGCCTATGCGGGATTGTCGGTGGAGTACTGAGCCGAGCTGCTACCAGGCGGGCCACCAGATGATCAGTGCAGCGCCGCCGGCGATTCCTGCCAGCATGAATGGAAGCAGCAAGCCGAGCAAGCGTCGTCCGCCGAGGCAGCCAGCAAGGATCGTCTTGAACATGATGTTGCTGATCGCGCCTGTCAGGATGAGCCGGCCGCCCGAGGTTGCTGAGAGATCGCCCTGATCGACCATCTGAGAGGTGGCCAGCGTGATGGCGTCCATGTCGGTCAGGCCCGATAGCGCCGCGACGGCGTAGAGGCCGGAGTCTCCTAGGTACTCTCGCCCCGCGGCCACCGACAGGAGTACTCCTGCATAGAGCACGCCGAACACGACAGCGCCCCGAATGCTTGAGGGACTGTGTGAGAGGTCGGTAGACGGTTTGTGCCTGCACAGCACGACGAGGGCAATAATCGCGAGAAGCCCCATCCAGCCGAGGAGTGCAAAGAGCGGTGGGCCGATGTCCGGAAGCGTGCTACGGGCGACCAACGCAACTTCGAAGAGCACGCGGGCAAAAACTATCGTGGACGCAAGAAGCACAATGACGCCTGCGGCGCGGCGGTCGGCGCTCTCTCGGCATTGTCGACTCACTGCAATGGTCGTTGCGGTGCTTGAGATGAGACCGCCGAGGATGCCCGCGACGACGGTTCCCGAACGCCTGCCGAACAGGCGCTGCGCGAGCCAGGCTGCGAGACTGATGCCGACGATCAGCACGACCATCAGCCACACACGGAAGGGATTCAGGACGCCGTATGGCCCCATCGGAATGTTCGGCAGGACCGGCAGAATGACCTTGCCGACGAGGACGAGTTGCACGACACCTTGCACGTCTGCGTGGCTTGTCGCTTCGATCAGCTTCTTGAGCGGCTTCTTCCAGTGCAGGAGCAGCGCGACAATCCCGGTCATGACCACCGCCGAGCCTGCGTGCCCGCTGGTGCAGAGCAATCCGACACAGAACATCACCAGTCCCGCCACCAACGAGGTGAATCCGACGCGCTCGGCGGAGCCTGATCGAATGGCAATAGTCAACGCGGCGAGTGAAACGAAGCCGCCGAGGACCACCATGCCTCCCATGGTCTGTGAGAGCAGTCCACAGAGCGCGCCGAACATGGTGAGGAGTGTGAATGTGCGACCTGCCGGGTGTTGATCCGCCCACTCCCGCTGCAGACCGACCAGAAGCCCCAGGGCTGTGGCGAGTCCGAGATGGAGGAGGTCTGTTGTCGGCATGTCTCATGCCCATCCCCCGGGGGTGGGGGTGAGCGGGCTATCTCGGGCGGTTCGTAGCGCGGAACGACCGTCTGTGTCCGGGCGGGAGTTCGCCCATGGGGACGGGGCGGATTCCCTCTTCCTGATAGGCCTCTCGGAACGATTCCAGAGTGGTCTCGTGTAGGAGTCGGTCCACGGCGTCCTGTACGTCCACAAGTTTCCCGTGCAGCGGGCAGGGCTCACCCACGCCGCACACGCCGCCGCCGAAGGGACAGGCGTCAGACGTGTCTTCCCGCTCGAAGAGCCTGTAGATGTCGAAGAGACGAATCTTCTTGGGAGGCCTGGCCAGCGCGTAGCCGCCTCCCGGACCGGGGGCACCAGAGACGAGGCCCGCCTGAGAGAGGCTGGTCAGGATCTTGGCGACAAATGGTCGCTGCAGGCCGCGTGAGTCTGCAATCTGCGTTGCTGAGAGGCGGGTGGTGCCTCCGTCGTATACCTCCGCCAGGCGCGATGCTGCTGCGATGGCTGTTTCGGTCTGCTTGCTGTACATGAAGAGTCCTGTCCCTGTCCCTGTGTGTGAAGGCTGCCCGACCGTGCGGTCAATTGGCCGGGTCCGCCTCATGGCAGTCACCGATGGTGAGCCGCCGCCTGCGAGGTGCTCCGTTGTGCGGCGCGAGTACGTCGATACTTGTTGGATGGACCTGAATCACGGCGAAGTGGTCCGGTTGCCAACCGGGATCGTGGTCGCTTCGGTTCAGTGCTTCGAGTCGAAGATCATGCGGCGGCGTGTCTGCGGTGTCGCGCCTCAGTTGCTGCACGATCGCGCGGATGTGGTGCCAGTGCGCGCGGATTTCTTCGTCGGACGTGACGATGCTCGCTGTTCCGCGAAGCCGAAGTTGGAGATCGGCCCCGGCGTCGTAGACCACAACGCAGACGCGAGGATCCGCCTGCACCTGCCGGACCTTGGCGCTTGCGGCGTCTGCGTGGTACCAGATGGCGCGTTGCTCTTTGGATACTCCGCGAAGCACCATCAGGCGCGCGTCCGGTCCAGCGTCCTCAGCAATGGTCGTCAGCACTTGAAGGTGCATGGAGTCTTCGGGAGCGTCCGCTGCTGCAGAAAGCCGGTCCCAGACCCAGCTGAGCACCGCGCTGTCGTCGAGGGCGGAGAGATCGGGCGTGGGATGTGTCTGCGAAAGACTCATGCATAGGCCTCATCAGTGTTCGCGGGAGTCAGTGGGATGCCCTGCTCTGTTGCTGCGGTGCGAGCTGTGAGAATGGGCACCGCATGCCCTTCCAGGAGGTGCTGGGCGACGCTGCCCAGAAACATGCGCTGCATGAGTGTGTGGCCACGCGTTCCGGCGGCGATGAAGTCGCACTTGGATTCTGTGGCATAGTGCTCGATGCGTCGGGCTGGCTGCCCGCTGGCGACAGCGGCTTCGGCACGGATGTTTCCTCGGGTTGCATCAACCGCGAGACCGTCGAGCAGGTGCATGGCCTCCTTGCGACGGTGCTCAACGAGTTCCTCGGCGATGCGGACGGGACCGTAGCCCATCGCCTCGTACGGCATGGTGGGTTCCTCGCACACGTGCAGCAGCGTCAGCTTTCCTCCGCCAGCTGCCGTGAGCAGCCGGACTGCTGCAGACGTTGCAATGGCCGACTCTTCTGAGAAGTCAATGCCGACGAGACCGTGGAGCGGCTTGCCGGCAGTCTGGCCCTCCCGCGGGGGAATGGCGAGCACTGGGCAGGGGGCGGCGCGGACGAGACGACGGGCCGTCGTCCCAAGACGTACCCAGGGAAGCCTCGAGTGCCCTCGAACACCGATGACCAGAACGTCTGACTTGGTGCTGGCGGCTTGCTTGGAAAGGGCATCCCAGACTGGCCGGCCGCTCACGACGCACGCCTCGACGCGTGCATCTCCGGCGTCGAGTTCCGAAATCATCGCTTTGAGGGTGGCGCGTGCCGCGGTGGGGGCGGTGGCGTTCTGATCGCCTTCCACCACGTGGACAACGCAGATCGTGGTGCCGCTGAGTCGGAAGGTGGAGGCGGCCCATGCGACCGCGGCATTCCCGGCGATCGATGCATCGGTGGCGACCAGGATGTGTAGGCCGCCTTGGGTAACGTGCTCCGGGTAGGACGCGGTCGCCATGGGCTCAAGCCTCCGAGGGCGATCCTAGGCGAGCGAATGCGGTTTGCCTACCCAAAAGACGAATCATTGGTAGAGATTTCTGCTATTCTTCCCCAAGTCTGGTCGATCGCAGTATTCTGGCGAAACAGAGATTGTGAATAGTTTCACATACAGCGGCCTGGATGTCCCTGGCCGCAGCTGACCTTTCCCCCTAAATCCAGTCCAGTCCGAGTGATAGTCTCGGGCGCTATTTAGGAGGTCGAGATCAATGGCACGGAAGAGGCATACAGCGGAGGAGATCATCAACCATCTCCGCCGAGCAGAGGTCGAACTGGGTCAAGGCAAGTCCATCGATCTGGTGTGCAAGAGCATCGGCGTCACCCAGGCGACGTACTACCGGTGGCGCAAGGAGTACGGCGGCCTGCGTCGAGATCAAGCCAAGGAACTCAAGGCGCTCAAGAGGGAGAACGCCCAGCTCAAGAAGTTGGTGGCTGACCTGAGCCTTGACAAAGAGATCCTGAAGGTGGCTGCGGAGGGAACTCTTCTTACAACTGGCTAGGCCCGGCCCGCCGGCGTCAGGCCGTCATCCGTGCCACGGATGTCGTGCCCGGCGCCAGCGAGCGTC
>CAYQJN010000054.1:0-13249 GCA_964417845.1 uncultured Isosphaeraceae bacterium | reverse complement strand
CACCGATCAGTGGTTGAGTGAGCAGCGCAGCGAGCAGATTCGCGGCCTCGTGCAGGATGTGCTGGCCGACGCTGACACGCGCGCCAGCCTGCAGGGCAATGGGGCCACCAGTGGCTACAAGAGTGGCTTCTTCGTCCAGTCCGCCGACGGCAATTGGAAGATGAAGGTCAACGGTCAGATTCAGGTGCGGTGGAACTTCAACCACGCCGATGATCAAAGCGACCAGTACGGTTTCCAGATTCGTCGTGCCAAACTCAAGTTCAGCGGCAACGTCATCGATCCCAGTTGGGGCTACAAGGTGGTGCTCGTCAATGCACGCGATGGCGGTACGTCCAACACCTTCCTCGAGGACGCCTGGATCCAGAAGAAGATGGATGATGGCATGTACCTCAAGGTCGGTCAGTTCAAGGCGCCGTATCTCCGTGAGGAGCTCGTGAGTTCCAGCGCACAGCTGACCGTTGAGCGATCGATGATCAACAATCAGTTCACCTATGGCTGGGCGCAGGGCATTGAGTTCGGATCCAGGACCGATGATCTCTGGGGCCGGGTCTGGTATGGCGATGGCCCGAACTCTCTCAATTCGGTGGGCAGCGTCAGCAGCACAAACTCCATCGTGGCCCGTGTCGACTACAAGTTGGACGGCGATTGGAAGGACTGGAAGACGTTCACGGGCCGCGGCCTCAAGAGCGACTCCTACGCCTTTGTCGGTGCCGCATTCGAGTGGTTCAACATGAGTGAGGACCGCGCGAACTCCGATGTCGAGTACGGTGGTGCCGATGCCACTCGCAGCTATGGGTTCACCGTCGATGCCTCCATGGGCGGAACCGGCTGGACGGCTTACACCTACTTCGTCTATGCCGACGGGAAGAATGCTGGCAATGCCGACCCGGGCAGCGCCCAGGGTTGGGGCTGGGTGGCGCAGGGAGGTGTTGATGTGTCGGACGATGCGCAGGTGTTCGGCCGGTATGAACTTGGTGACATCACCAACTTCAGCGCCGGTTCGGGCGGTGGCATGGCCGCTGCTGGTCATCGCAATGGACATGACAGCACGCTCACGCTTGGTGTCAACTACTGGCCTGCTGGAAGTAAAGACGTCAAACTTACGGCGGACTGGGGCTATGCCCTTTCGTTCCTGAACGATGGCGGCGACGTTGCCAGCGCAGACTATGTCAGCTCCGGCAACGGGTGGCGCGCGGATGAAGATGGCACCGATGGTGGCCAGTGGCTCATTCGTGCCCAGATGCAGTTGCTCTTCTGATCCTGGACACCCCCTTCAGACACCTCGACGATCCGGGAGGTCATGAAGGACCATTCCTCACCCCGCCCTGGCTCATGCCGGGGCGGGGTGTTCACGAATGGTCACATCAGCGATGCGGCAAAGGCGTTACGGCGCAGTGAGTCTCTGTTCCATCGTTGTGACGACCGCATGCACAAACAGGCTGCGTTCAGCGGGCGGGGGCAGGGCCGCGATCAGGTCGCGTACTGCGGCCTTATGGGTATCGGGGATGGGGGTCTCCCGCGTCATCAAGCGGAGGAACATGAGCACCTGCTTGTTGCGACAGAGGAGCCGGTCGCCATCCGGGTCATTGCGATCCTTGAGAAGGGCTGCCACGTCAGCCTCGTTCTTCAGGAAGGGATCATCGGTCGCCAGCCATGAATCGTCGGGTCCTCGGTGGAGTACGATCGCCAGCGCCTCATGGGGTGCGCCGGACTCAACAAGCCGGGCGACGTGCTCGATGAGTGGTTCCTGTTCCGACTCGTCGGCATGAAGAGCCTGTACCGGCACGGCCCACCGCTGGCCTGCAGCGTCGGTGAGTTCGATCGACCCGCAGATTGCGAAGCGTGGCACCTGCCGCGTCGCCATGAGCGGACGCGCCGTTCAGCTCCAGTCGGTCCGACGGTCCTGCGTCGACGACCCGAGCCATCACGCCACGGTCTTCTTCTTCTCGACCCAGACGCAGCGGCAGCGTGTCCTGCCAGGGCAGATCGCTCGATGCGAGTGTGAGGGGGGCTTGGTTGGCATCCCAGGTCCAACTGACTGCAGGATCCACATCACCGAATAGGGATAGCGCGTAGGCGGGAGTGTGGTTGGGCGGTTCGCCATTGAGCGTCACATGCTCCTGAAAGAGCCCTCGGGATCGCGGTATTCTGATTGTGAGTTCTACGACATGGCCGGGGCCATCAGCCACCACCACGGCTGCCCGAACACACCCACACGTTGTAGATGCGGAGACCATGTCTGGCGACTCATCCTCTCGCTCGGCCAACGCCACGCGCCTGACGATGGTCTCGCCCGGGTTCAGGCGGCCGAGATCGACCTCCATCGCGACGGGGGACGCACGTTTTTTTGCCGCGTCCTGATGTGGGTTCACACCATCACAGGCTGCCACAAGGGTCCATCCCGCCAGGACCAGTCCACCGGTCAACAGCCCAGGCAGGCTCATGCCGGCGGCATCGGTGCATCGCCATCGACGATGACCTCGACGCTGCCGAATGGCGGGCCGCAGAGCGCATGTCCGCCGGCACCATGGTAGTTGCCTGGTTGAGCCGATCCGGCACTCCACGGAAGACTTGCGCCCACCATCACTGCCCAGAGCAGCGGATGGCGCAAGGTTGCTCGTCGCGCATCCTTGGTGGATTGGCTCAATCGATCGTTCACGATGGCGCTCCCTATCACTGCGAGCCAAGGATCAGATTAAGAGTGCCCCCGGACTCCGAATGCATCGACTGCGCATGCCCCGCGGTGAGACGGCTGATCCCCGGTGGGCCAGCCCGCCCGTGCGGTCGAGAGCATACCCCCCCAGAAATCCTGTCAAGCGGCCCTCACGCATGCGGCGGAAACCTGCCGGAGGGAGCAGAGACCTGGGGAGACTGGGTCGCCCTGAACGGTGAGGGTCTTAGACTGCACAAACCGTTCGCGGTTGCTGCGGGGTATTGGTGGGTGTCCGCAATCTCCCGCTTGGTGGGTGTCCGCAATCTCCCGCGCAATCTCCCGCAATCTCCGGCAGCAATCTCCCGCGCAACCTCTTCCACCTCGCAATCACCACTCTCAAACAGATCTGAAAGCGTCCATACTGCTTGGCGGATGAGGAGCGACGTTGGATGTTGGTGGGTGTCCGCAATCTGGGCACGCAATCTGGGTACGCAATCTGCATTCGCAATCTGCAGTCTGGGCACAAACTCTGGGCAGTTTCACCGCCCAGTACACAGCCGTTGACCAGCTCCAACGGTGGCATGGCGGCCTTCGCACCTGATGGGAGCCGGGCTGGCCGGCCTGACGGTGAGAGGGTCCTTCGCCCGTGTGATTTCGGCGGCCCGGCGAATCTCTCTCATTGACACGCAGATGGATGCAGGGTCCACGCGAGACGTCACGCGGCTTCGGTGCCGCCCGCGCGGCCGTCTAGTTTGGTGAGGATCCATGAGGAGCGGATCCGATTGGCGGAGTGGCCGTACACTCGTTCAACACCTCTCATTCTGAGGGCGGGGAGTTGTATGCAAAAAAAAGAGGAGTGGAGCATGAAGTGTGCACAGCAAGTTGGCCTGGTAATTGCTTGTGGTATGGCGGCGTCAACGCATGCGGCCACCTGGACCGTGGATGATGACGCGACCCAGTTTCCCCTGGCAGACTTCCATACGTTGCAAGATGCCGTTGACGCCGCATCCTCCGGTGACACCATCCTCGTGTATCCAGGTGTCTACACCGATGATGATCATCCCTATGTGCGCGTCCTGCACGTGGTGAGCTTTGACGAGGGGCACTTCCTCGAGATTCGCGCCGTTGGTTCTCCGGAAGAGACGGTGATTGACGGTGAAGACAGCAACGGATGTGTATTCCTGCAGGGGACCGATACGACGATCTCGGGGTTCACGATCACCCGGTCTTCCGGAGACGGGGTCTACATCTTTGGTAGCGGGAAGCCGCGCATCGACAACTGCGTCATCGAGCAGAACGCTGGAAGCGGCGTGTTCAATTACCTTGGCACACCGCACGTTACATGCTCGGTCATGCGGGAGAACGAGGCGACATGCGGTGGCGGCATGTATTCGATCGGCGTACTTTCGCCGTGCCAGCGCAGTGCTGGCGGTGACGAGGATTCAGAACGCGTTCTGGTTGAAGACTGCAAGATCGTCGACAACACCGCAGAATTGAGCGGTGGCGGTCTGTACTTCGTCCAGCACCCATCGCAGGAGTTTCCCGAAGAGCTGCCGATTGTTCGAGGGTGCCTGATCCAGGGCAATGTGGTGACGACGCAGCTGGAGCCCAGAGGCGGTGGCATCTCCTGCAACACGGCGGATGTCAGGATCATCGATTGCCGCATTCGCCACAACAGTCCGCACGGTGTGTACGGAGAGGATCTCATGTGCCCCGGGTACGGTGGTCCAACCGTGCTGGATTCAGTCCTGTGTGACAATCCCCCGGCGCACATTGCCGGCAACGCCAACGATGGCGGTGGAAACGTCATTGCGAGTGTCTGCTGCGATGCCGATGTCACCGGCGACAACATTGTCAACGTCGATGATCTGCTTGAGGCCGTTGGATGCATGGGTGGCAGCGGCGGATGCGCATGTGGCGACGCTGATGCTGACGGTCAGGTCTCGGTGGATGACATTCTCGCCATTCTCTCAGGATTCGGCTGCGGCTGAACGCCGCCGCGCCATCGTCAGATTGGGCGTACGACCGGCTCCGGTACGGGTGCCAGCACCCGAATGAGCTCTGCAACCGACCAGGCTTGCGCCGGACATCCGTGTGGCTCATGAGGTGCGTCGCCATCGTAGACCTCGGCGATCTGGCCGATGCACCCGTGGTCCATTGACGCGAGCAGGGCGGACGTGGCGTCGAGGACGCGGCGCTCCGCCCGCTCGCTGTCGTCATCCGTTCTGCGAATGGCGCCGCACCATGGACCAATGAGCCACGGCCAGACGGTGCCGTTGTGATAGGCGGTGTCCCGCTCACGCATGTCACCTGTGAATCGACTGCGGTACTCAGGGTCATTCGGATCGAGTGTTCGCAGCCCATAGGGCGTGAGCAGTCGACGCTCCACGACGTCCATGACGCTGAGTTGCTGGAGCAGCGAAAGCGGGCAGTGGGGGAGCCCGATGGCGATCACCTGATTTGGCCGAATCTTGGGATTGCCGACCCAGTGTGTTCCATCCCGCTCCAGAAGATCGAAGCAGCAGCCAGCCTCCTCGTTCCAGAAGGCGTTGAATGACTGGTGCGCCGCGTTGGCGGCGGACATGAGGATGTCCTGATCGCCGGTACTCCATGTCGCCAGCAGCCGCAATGCGCTATGCCACAGCGCCGAGAGTTCGATAGGTTTACCGATTCGAGGGGTCACTGCCTGCCCGTCGATGCGGGCATCCATCCACGTGAGGGCTTCTCCTTCGATGCCCGCTT
The DNA here is from genome assembly GCA_964417845.1 of uncultured Isosphaeraceae bacterium. Lineage (GTDB taxonomy): Bacteria > Planctomycetota > Phycisphaerae > Phycisphaerales > SM1A02 > UBA12567. Next base: position 7,854 of record CAYQJN010000054.1, on the reverse strand, counting down.
CGATGAGCCCGTCATCGGCGACGCGAACGCCCGGGGTGACTCCATCAAGATGTGCCTTCACGATGTCGATGCAGGTTTCCAGCAGGGCGCCGCTGTGCGGAGCGCCCAGCCCACCCGCCTGATCCAGATAGGCGTGCACGGCGTGCAGGAACCAGAGGCTGGCATCCGCCGTGTTGTAGTGGGCTTCTCCCGCGGTTCGATCGTCGAATCGATTCGGAATGAGACCGTGACGGCATGCGCCCGACCAGGTGCGAAGCACGTCGGCGGCGAGGTCAAACCGCTGCGTGGTGAGCAGCAGTCCCGGCAGGGAGATCATCGAATCGCGACCCCAGTCTGTAAACCAAGGATAGCCAGCGATGATGCTGCACCCCGGCGCCTTTCGTGACGCAGTTTCTCTTGCCACGATGAACTGCCCGGCGGCATCGGTCAGGCGCAGGTTGACGTGGGGTGATCGAGATTGGCTGATCGTGGGTGACGGCGGCGTGCATGCGTCCATGGATGCCGTCATCTCGAACCACGGCTGTCCGGTTGTCAATCGCACTTCGACTTCGGATGGTGCACAGGACGACTCCCGGTGATCGTACCCCCGAGACCGTTCGACGGGGTATTCGATCTCGTGCCACCATTGTTCCTCACCGGCCCATTCGCCGCGGCTGCACTTGAGGATCAGTTCATGCGTGCCGCGCTGCACTCTGAGCGTGCGTCCGCGGCGATGAAGCGACAGGCCGCCCGGGATGCCCTGGAGGGCATGAAAGTCACGCAGAAGCACCAGAGGTTGCACCCGAAGCACGGCGTCGTCCGGCAGCGTGTCGATGTCCCATCGCACCAGGCACTCATTGAACCCGTCTCGAAGCGAGAGCGTTCTGCTGATGGTGATCCCCGAAGGAAGGCTCCATCTCCAACGGACGCGTGTGGACTCGATGGAACACTCGAGGAGCCGGGTCCATCCGTCCGGATGAGGTGTCTGATCTTCACGGAAGAGGAAACTACTGAGTGGGATCGTGCCTGCGCCGGGTAATGTGATTGAGTCGACGACATGGTGAAGGGCCACCAGGCGATCAATCGGTGGAGCGGCCGCGCTGACGAGGAATCCGTGATATCGCCGCGTCGGGACACCGCTGGCCGTCCCCATGGCGAATCCACCAAGTCCGTTGGTGAGCAGCCACTCCCGATCAAGTTCGGCGCATGCGGGCTCCCTCATAACCGTTGGTGCCGTATGGCCTCCATCTGCCTGATCAGGCGAAGCGTCGTTGCATCTCCAGAGGCGTTCCCGTCGCCCGTCACGCCAGGCAGAATGTCGTTCGCCAGCACCTTCCCGAGTTCGACGCCCCATTGGTCGAATGAGTCGATCCCCCAGATGACACCCTGCACGAAGACGCGGTGTTCCGAAAGGGCGATGATCGATCCCAGAGTCCTGGGATCAAGGCGGTGGTAGACCATGGTGGTTGACGGACGATTGCCCGGCATGACCTTGTGTGGGGCGAGATCCGGAGGCGCGTCGATCTGCTCAGGAGATCGCCCTCGAGCCAGGGCTTCCGCTTGCGCCAGGCAGTTGGCGATCAGCATGTCATGCCGATTGTCAGGTGTTGCCGTGGATGACGTTGCTGCGATGAGGAAGTCACAGGGAACGATGGTCGTTCCCTGATGAAGCATCTGGTGAAAGGAGTGCTGGCCATTGGTGCCGGAAGCCCCCCAGACCACCATGGCGGTTCCGTGCGACACAAGCGATCCATCGAGCCGCGTTCGCTTTCCGTTGCTTTCCATCTCAAGTTGTTGAAGGTAGGCAGGCAGATGGGCGAGGTGCTGGTCGTAGGGCAGCACCGCTCGCGTCTGGCAGCCCCAGCAGTCGCGGTACCAGCAGTCGAGCAGGCCAAGAAGCACAGGAACATTGGCATCGAGCGGCGCGTCGCGAAAGTGGAGGTCGACTTCATGGGCGCCGGCAAGAAGCTCACAGAAGCGGTCGAATCCGATGGCAGCGGCGATGGACAGCCCAATGGCCGACCACATGGAGTATCGGCCGCCGACCCAGTCCCAGAACTCGAACATGTTGTCCACATCGATGCCGAATTCTGTGACACGCGCTGCATTCGTTGAGACCGCGACGAAGTGTTGGGCGACGGCGCCTTCGCCGAGTTTCTCGACAATCCACGTCCTCGCTGCGTGCGCGTTGGCAAGCGTTTCCTGCGTCCCGAAGGTCTTGGACGCGATGATGAAGAGCGTTGTCTCCGGGTTCAATGACTCAACGGTATCCGCCAGGTGGGATGGGTCGACGTTTGAAACAAAGTGCGTTTGAATTCCACTGGTCCACCACGGACGCAGCGCCGCGGCTGCCATCGCAGGACCGAGATCGGATCCACCGATGCCGATGTTGACGACATCGGTGATCCTCCGTCCCGTTGCACCGACCCAGGATCCTTGATGCAAGGACTCGCAAAAGGTTCGCATCTTGTCGCGGACACGCCGCACACCGGGCATGACGTCCTGATTGGCGACATTCATCGGACGGTCGGAGCAGTTGCGCAGCGCCATATGCATGGCGGCGCGGTGTTCCGTGGTGTTGACAGGTTGTCCTGCGAAGAACGCGGCGCGATGATCCTCCAGCGATCGCTCGCGGGCCAGATCAAGGAGGAGCGAAATGGTCTCGTCCGTGGCAAGATGGCGACTCAGATCCACCGTGAGACCAGCGACCTGCTTGACCAGCGAGTCACGGCCAGGGCTGTCGATCAGTGATGCGAGGGACACACCATCCAGAGTCGTGCGGTGCTCGTTGAGTCGATCCCACGCTTCGCTCATGGATTAGTCTCCCACATTAGGAACCCGCCGATGAAGGGGGTGTTGTTGTGTGCGCGGTCGCACCGGTCCGGGAGGTCATCGAGTTTCTTGACATTGCCACCGCCGATCACCACGTAGTCAGGATCGATCGCCGCGACGAACTGATCCACGACTTCGAACACGGTGTCTCGCCAACGGTCGAACCCGTCCCGCTTGAGTCCGGCCTTGCCCGTGTAGTGCTCGAAGCACTCGTCCCGAAAGGGCATATGCCCGAGTTCAAGCGGCTCAAGCTTCCCGTGCTCCACCATGGCCGATCCGAGGCCCGTCCCAAGGCCGAGAAAGAGCATGCGACCGCCGTGGTAACTCCCGAGGGCCTGCATGGCGGCGTCATTGAGCACGCGAACAGGGCACCCGAATGCGGCCTCAAAGTCGAATCCGACCCAGCCTCCACCGAGATTCGATGGATTGAGCAGCGGTCGCCCACCCACCACCGGCGATGGGTACCCGATGGAGATGCGGTCCCAGGACCAGTCGGAGCAGGTTTTCTGCACAGACTCGACCATGACCTCCGCGGAGAGATGGAGGCCGGACTTGACCTTCCGCCGCTTCTCCTCGCCCTCATTCAGGATCTTGAGGTTCGTACCACCAACGTCGATGACCAGCGTGCTCACAGGGGCACGATAGCCGATGGATCATGTCGCTATCTTGCGCTGCAGGAGGCGACGATGCGGGTTGTACTGGCTGGAGATCATGCGGGGCTCAGCATGCGGGCGGACCTTGCCGCGGTAGCTACGGCATTGGGACACGAGGTTGTTCTTGTGGGACCGTGCGAGGGTGAACGCGTCGACTTTCCGATGGCGGCCGAAGCGCTCTGTCGCGAGATCATGGCAGGCCGGGCACATCGTGGCATTCTGCTGTGTGGATCTGGTGCCGGCATGGCGATGGCGGCCAATCGATTTCCCGGCATTCGCGCGGCCACGGCTCATGACACCTACACCGCGCACCAGATGGTGGAGCACGATGCCGCCAACGTGCTGACCCTCGGAACACGCGTTGTAGGGCCTGAACCTGCCGCCGAAATCGTCCGAGCGTACCTCACCGCAGAGTTCCAGCCAGTTGACCGATACCGACGACGCCTGCAACAGATCATCGACATCGAAAGGAAGCGAACGATGAACCCGCTCCATGACCTCAGCAGCGCCGGCCAGGCGATCTGGCTTGATTACATTCGTCGTGACATTCTCGACGACGGGACCTTGTCGCGGTACATCGCGGACCTCTGTGTCACCGGGCTGACGAGCAATCCGTCCATATTCGACAAGGCGATCTCTGGAAGCGATCTGTATGACAGTTCGATGTCCGGAGGCGATCCGGAATCGATCTTCTTTGATCTGGCGATCGATGACCTCGGTCGCGCAGCGGATCTGCTCAGGACCTCGTGGGATGTCAGTGGTGGTACCGATGGGTGCGTGTCGCTCGAAGTGTCACCGCTGCTCGCTGCGGACGCCGCGTCGACGATCGAACAGGGCATCACCCTGTTTGAGCGGGCGGCACGGCCAAACCTCATGATCAAGGTGCCCGGCACACCGGAGGCGCCCGAGGCCATCGAGGAACTGATCTATCGCGGGGTCAATGTCAACGTCACCCTGCTCTTTGACGAGGTGCAATACCGGCGGGCGGCTGAGGCATATCTGGCCGGCATCGAACGGCGCCTTGCTGATGGACTGGACGCGCGCGTATTCTCGGTCGCTTCGGTGTTCATTTCGAGGTGGGATACGCCGACCGCGGACCGCGTTGACGACACGCTCAAGAACCGCCTCGGGATCGCGTGCGGCACCATGTGCCACCGCGCATGCGAGGAGATTTTCGAGAGCAATCGGTTCAGGGCAATTGAGGATGCGGGTGGACATCGTCAGAAACTGCTGATGGCCAGCACGAGTACGAAGGATCCGTCGCTTCCGGACACCCTGTATGTGACCGCGCTCGCGGCGGCCGATTCGATCAACACGATCCCCGAAGCAACGCTCCTTGCGTTTGCAGATCATGGTGCGGTGGCCGGAACGCTGGGCGCGAATGCGTGGTCGGAAGCGGCGGAGGTCATCGCCGGATACGAGTCAGCCGGCGTAGATGTTCGGTCGCTTGCCGAGCAGTTGCAGACAGAAGGTGCCGAAGCGTTCGTCAAGTCGTGGCGCCACCTGCTTCAGACGATTGAGTCAAAGGCGGGAAGCCTCGCCACAAACTGAGGGGAAGGGTGTCTCGACATGCAGATCGCCATGATTGGGCTCGGCCGAATGGGCGCGGGCATGGTGCGGCGCCTCATGGCCGGGGGGCACGAATGTGTCGTGTGGGACGTCAACCCTGAGGCCGTCGAGCAACTCGCGGCTGAGGGCGCAATCGGCGCCGAATCCGTCGAATCACTGGTGGGTCACCTGACGTCGCCACGTGCCGTATGGATGATGGTGCCCGCCGGGCTTGTTCAGTCCGTCATCGAGCAGGTAGCGCCCCATCTGGACGCGGGAGACATCATGGTCGATGGGGGGAACAGCATGTGGCGAGATGATCTGGACCGACATTCGCACCTTTCGGCAGAGGGCATTCACTATGTCGATGCCGGCGTGAGCGGCGGTGTGTGGGGGCAGGAGCGAGGATTCTGTCTCATGGTGGGGGGTGAAGCGGAGGCGGTGGCGCACATCACACCGGCACTGCAGACATTGGCGCCAGGAGCTTCCGGTGTCCCTCGGACGTCCGGCCGATCGGGCGCACCATCGCCTGAGGAGCAGGGGTGGCTGCATTGCGGTCCAAGCGGCGCGGGCCACTTCGTCAAGATGGTCCACAACGGCATCGAGTATGGACTGATGGCCGCATATGCAGAGGGCCTGGGTGTACTCGCGCACGCAGGCGCGGGCCATGCAAGGCAGGAACATGACGCAGAAACCACACCGCTTCGAGAACCAGGTGCCTACCAGTACGACTTTGACCTCTCTGCCATCTCAGAGCTCTGGCGTCGGGGAAGCGTGATCGGTTCATGGCTGCTTGACCTCACGGCGGACGCGTTGCATGCCGATCCCGCGCTGGACCCGTTCGAGGGGCGGGTGTCGGATTCAGGCGAGGGCCGATGGACGCTCGAGGCGGCGGTCGAAGTCGGCGCGCCGGCGCCGGTGCTCGCCGCCGCACTCTTTCAACGCTTTTCTTCGCGTGGGGAGGACGAGTTCGCTCGCCGCGTGCTCTCTGCGATGCGGCACCAGTTTGGCGGCCACGTCGAGAAGAAGTCATGAGCAGGCAGAAGGCCGACGCGCTGGTCCTTTTCGGAGTGACGGGTGACCTCGCCCATCGCAAGATCCTTCCAGCGCTCTACGACATGGAGCGGCGTGGAGCGCTTGATGTGCCGGTGGTCGGCATCGCGCGACAGGACATGACCCTGGATGAATTGAGGGATCGAGCCAGAGACGGCATCATCCGATTCGGAGGCGGCGACCTCGACGAGGCAGTCTTCGAGCGGTTTGCGGGCCGCCTTCAGTATGTTCTGGGCGACTACTCCGACGTTGAGAGTTTCAAGAAGCTCCGAGAGGCATTGGACGGCGCGGCGCACCCACTGCACTACCTCGCGGTTCCTCCGAGCATTTTCGGGATGGTCACCGAGAACCTCGCCAGAGGTGGATGTGCGGATGGCGCCTCTGTGGTCGTGGAGAAACCGTTCGGGCGGGATCTGTCCAGCGCTCAGGAGCTCAATGCGGCGCTACACAGGGTGTTTCCTGAGGAACGCGTCTATCGGATCGACCACTACCTGGGCAAGGAAGCGCTCCTGAATCTGACATATTTCCGATTTGGAAACCGGTTTCTGGAGCCCATCTGGAATCGCGAGCACATTCAAAGCATTCAGATCACCATGGCGGAAGACTTCGGCGTAGAAGGGCGAGGCGCTTTCTATGACGAAGCGGGTGCCATTCGAGATGTGATTCAAAACCACATGCTTCAGATGGTGGCACTGCTGGCGATGGATCCGCCGGCCGCGCGAGATGATGAGTCGCTTCGAGACGCCAAGGTCAGAGTGTTGAGATCGATGCGGTCGCTGACGCCCGACGAGGTCGTGCGCGGGCGGTACCGGGGCTACCTCGAAGAACAGGGGGTACACGCCGACTCAAGAACAGAGACCTACGCAGCAGCGCGGTTTCACATCGACTCCTGGAGATGGGCCGGGGTGCCGTTCCTCGTTCGCGTCGGCAAGAAAATGCCGGTGACCGCGACAGAAGTGTTGGTCGATCTTCGAAGGCCACCACAGGCACTCTTTGATGACTCCTGCGACTGTGAACGCAACTATGTGAAGTTTCAATTCAAGCCATTCACCACGATCTCAATTGGTGCCCGCGCCAAGAAGGCCGGAGAGGCCATGGTCGGCGAGCAGATTGAGATGCTGGCACTGCATCAGGAGCCGGATGAGATGTCGGCCTACGAGCGGCTCATTGAGGATGCACTCTGTGGCCAGGCGGGCTTGTTCGCGCGAGTTGATGAAGTGGAAACCGCCTGGCGCATCGTCGACCCGGTTCTGGCTGCCACGACGCATCTGTATGACTATCAGCCCGGTACCTGGGGACCACTCGAAGCCCGCCAACTGGTCGTCGGCCATGGGGCGTGGCATGACCCGTTGACCCCCGTGACGGCGACACCGTGATGTCTGATCTGCCGATTGAGTCGTTTTCCGATACCACCGTGCTGGCAGTTCGGGCTGCTGGCTGGATGGCGGAGCGGCTGACTGACCTTACGGAGGAAGGCGCGAGCACGGTGCTGGCGGTGAGTGGAGGTCGATCACCCTGGCCGATGTTTCGTCGGCTGGTTGCCATCGGCGGCGTGCCTTGGGAGCGGGTACACATCGTGCAGGTAGATGAGCGCATCGCGCCGGATGGGGACCCGGATCGCAACTGGAATGAGGTGCTGCGGGTCTTTCAGGATGTTGTGCCGAACGCGCACTTGCACCCCATGCCTGTTATTGATCCCGATCTCGATGCGGCGGCCGCAGCGTATGGAGAGCTCATCGGGGATCTGACGGGGGGTCGTGGTCTGGGAGTAACCCATCTCGGATTGGGA
>CAYQJN010000053.1:0-13309 GCA_964417845.1 uncultured Isosphaeraceae bacterium | reverse complement strand
CCGGGCACGGTAATTCTGATCGTGCGGGCCTTTGGCGCGCATCAACTCCGGCTCCTCTCATCAACAGCGCGGACCTGGCACGGATTGGGCGCATTCGGATTGCAGATCGTCGAGTACGTCGACCCGCGTCCTGTCGGATCCACCGACTGACGGACCCCCGCAGCAACTCAGCCCCCGTGCCGCTGTCCATTTCTCAGGATGATCTCGCGAAGCGTTGAAGCGCCGCTGGCAGACTCACCCAGTTCGGCTTGCGCCTCCATCACAACCCACGCGGCCGCATTTCGGACCGAGGTCATGAGACGCTCGTCCTGCACCATGGGCCCAAGGAGTTTCACTCGATTCGCCGGTTCCATGCGCTCGCGGGCCTGCCATACGCCGAAGATCGCCATGGCCTCGCCATTGTTGAGCCAACTTGCAACTTCACGCGCCATCGCCAGTTTGGTTGCGAACTGCTGGCCTTCGCGGACGAAGCCGTCAATCTCTCCATGGTGCCGATCGGCTCCGCCCATGTGATGGAGTATCTCTTCATGCTCGCGGCGCATATCCGGTGGAAGCCGTTCGATCATCTCCCACACATGCTCGGGGTGCTCGTGCATCTCCTGAAGGAAGTGCATGTGCTGCCGCATCATGTCCTCGCTCATGCCCTCATGGCCACAGTGTTCCCAGCCGCCCATCGGACCGGCGCCGTGACCTGGCATCGGCATGCCCGGGTGATGCGACCAATCCATGATCCAGGCATGGTCTCTCCCTTCACCGTCAATCATCATCCACCGCTCGTGGTCTTCCCCTCCCATGTCCATTCGGCGGCGGACGCGATGGCCATCTTCATCTTCCGTCTCCACAATGACCTCGGCGAAGATCTGGGGCTTGATGTCACCGCCCATGAGTCGGCCGAGGACGTCGCTCATGCTGTCTTCGCCACCGCCCATTTCGACGACCAGGTCTTCAAAGTCAATCTCTTCGAGACCCTCCACGTCAAACGCGAGTTCCCGCTCCTGACCATTGCGCCGAACGATGATGCGGCCATCTCCGTTGACGACCTCAGCGGTCACTTCGACCTCCTCGATACCGGTGGCCAGCGGCATCACCGTCGACACGGGCCAGGACACCCAGGTTGCGGCAGCGAACAGCATAGAACCCGCCATCATCGTCATCATCATGGGAATCTCCTTCGACCCCGGAGGCTACCAGAACCCTTCGTGACACTCGAAAAAGAAGACACCGGCGAGCCTTGAGGCTCGCCGGTGCGTTGTTTCCGTTGTGCTGGATCAATGCCAGCCCGACACGCACACCGTGCGTACCCGTCGGTCGCGCGGGTCAGTCGTGCATGTCTCGTCTGTGGTCACAAGTCATGGTCATGGGGATCACCTCCTTGTCATCAGGCCCGACCTGCGTGACCGTCGCTGGAAGTGACGACCAGCCGTCACGCGCCTTTCGCCCTCAGCGTCCCAGGGGCACTCCATCGCGGCATGTCCGGATGGGTGGCGAGGCCGACGCGGATCAGGGACCTGTCCGAGTCCGAAGCGGATGCCGCCACACTGGTGTATCGGCGCTTCAACCGGTCGCGACGTGAATGAATTTTCACGCCTCGCATGGAGGCATGTTGGATCAGGCGCGATACTCACCCGGCAGTTCCTCTGGAACGCCATCGAGGTTGTCAGGATCGTCATCCCCGTAGTCATACTCGTAGGTGTACTCACCATCCTCGCCCGACTCACGGGCGTTGTCCGAGTCACCTCCCATGGACTGCATCTGATCCCACTCTTCAAGAGAGATCAGAACCTCCCGGGCCACGGATCCCTTGTGTTCACCAAGGATGCCGGCCTGTCCCATCTGGTCGACGAGACGCGAGGCGCGGGAGTACCCGATGGCAAGCCTTCGCTGCAGGAGCGAGACGCTTCCCCGGCCAGACTGAATCATGATGCGGACCGCCTCGTCGAACATGGGATCATGCTCGGCAGGTGCGCCGCCAACCTCGCCTTCCTTGCCCGGACGCAACTGAATCAGACTCCGCTCAAAGCTGGGCTTGGCGACATCCTTGAGGAATCGAACAACCTTTCGCCCTTCACCATCATCCACCAGCGTGGCCTGTGCTCGGCGGACTTCGGGATTCCGAGGCGTCACGAGCATCATGTCGCCTTGACCGAGAAGCAGCTCGGCGCCCTTGGCGTCGAGCACAATTCGGCTGTCCATGCCGCTGGCCACCTTGAAGGAGATCCGGCATGGCATGTTCGACTTGATCAGGCCGGTCACCACATTGGCCTGTGGTCGCTGCGTCGCCAGAATGAGGTGGATTCCGACCGCCCTGGCCTTCTGCGCGATTCTGACGATCGCCTGCTCGACTTCCTTGTTGGTCATCATGAGGTCGGCCAGTTCGTCGATGATGAAGACGATGTACGGAAGCGATTTCGGGATCTTCGCTTCCTCCATGTCGTTCTGCGGATCGAAGCGCTCGTGCTTCTCCTCATCGGTCAGATCATTAAACGAGCGAATATCGCGAACGCCCGCCTCCTTGAGGATCTCATACCGCTCTTCCATCTTGCGGACGGCCCACTCGAGAATGGCGGCGGCGCGGTTCATTTCGGTGACCACCGGACAGGCCAGATGGGGGATGTCTCCGAACATGCTCAGCTCGACCATCTTCGGATCGACGAGAATCAACTTGAGTTCATCTGGGCGCTTGAGGAAGAGCCAGGACATGATGATGGTGTTGATGCACACGCTCTTCCCTGACCCGGTCGTTCCCGCGACCAGCATGTGCGGCATCTTGGCAAGGTCTTCCACCAGGGGTTCGCCGCTGGCATCCTTGCCCAGGAACATCGGAAGTGTCATGCCTTCAGCGGCGCCGCTGCTGATCAATTCACGCAGTCGCACTTTTTCACGGGTTGGATTGGGGACTTCGATCCCAACCGTCGTCCGCCCAGCCATGTTGGGAATGATGCGAATGTTCTGTGCGCCAAGTGCCCGCGCCAGATCGCTGGCAATGGTGTTGAGCCGAGCAACCCTCGTCCCCGGAGCGAGTTGAACCGAATAGAGCGTCACGGTGGGCCCCGACTCGATGCCGGTCACCTCGGCATCGATGGCGAAGGTCGTCAATGCCGTCTCCAGTGCCTCCGCCTGCTCCCGGACCATCGATTCAACCTTCTCCGAGTAGTCAGTCTCTGGCTCAGCCAGCAATTCAACCGACGGGAACTCGTATCCCTCGAACTGCTCCCGCGCAATGTCATCGTCGGTCGCCACAGTCTTCGAGCCACCGAAGATCTTGACACGAAGTGAATCCAGCTTCTTCTTGCGCTCAGCTCGGCTCAGCGCCGGGCGGGCCGGTGCTTCTTCCGGCTCCTCCTCGGCTTCGTCGTCGTATTCCTCTTCGTACTCGTCCTCGTATTCGTCTTCGTACTCGTAGTCGTCCTCTTCGTCGGGTTCCTCGTCGTCCTCGTACGCTTCATCAACCGCCTCTTCAAGATCCTCGTACTCCTCGTCCCATTCATCCTCCTCAATGCCGGCGGTTGACTCCGGCCGGAGCGTCAGGCGACGTACCCACCCGAAACTCGGTCGTGGGGTGCGCTCTCGAACGGCGTGCGCGCGACGCCACGCCCATCCCGGGAGCGCCAGCATGACCTCATCGGCCGCGATGACCAGACCCGCGATGAAGATCACGCCCATCATGAGCACGCCTCCAGCCGTCCCGAAGGCGGGCGTCAGCGCGGCGGACACGGCGTGCCCGACAAGTCCTCCGGGCGCCTCGGCAATTGCGCCGATTGTTGGGAAGATCGCGGCATGGAGCGATGACAGGCCGACCGCCGCAACGATCACGCCGACCGCCCGAAGGGCGGGGTGGCTCGGACGACGACCAAGGCACAGCAGGACAAACCACACGCCGATGGACAGCGTGATGAGCCACGCGCCCAGTCCCAGCAGATCGAGCGACCACCAGGCAAGCCAGGCACCCACCAATCCGCCCAGGTTGTGGACCGACTCGGCGTAGGCGGAGATCGCCTCAGACGGCGGGTCGTCCGGCGAGAAACTGATGAGTGAGAGCATCAGAAAGCACCACACGCCGACAGCACACGTCCACCCCGCCCATCGGAGCGGCGTGCGGGAAGAGGTGCTGGAAGTGGATGAACCACGGCGGCTTCCGCCGCGGGACCGGACGCTTGCGCTGGTAGCCATGACCCCAACTCCATCGGCTTTCCGGGCCACCCGGGATCAGCAATCCAGCACTTCATCTCTCACAGACTGGGGGCCATTATCGGAACTTCCAAGACTTCCCGAATCGGAGACACTGCCCGCATGTCGCAGCCCAAGGATGCTTCGTCTCGAGCCGACCCCATGACCTGGACCGCCCTGCTGGCGCGATGGATGGATCTGGCAAAATCCGCCCGGGCGCTGGACGGGGGATGGGATCGTGCCATGCCATCCCTGATCACCTTTGAAGCCCTGGCGCAAGCCATGGGCTGCCTGCATCAACTGCCCGCCGCCGAGCGGTCGTACGCCATCGATCAGGCCCGAACGCTGCTCGAGCTGCGGCTCGCAGACCTGGAGGACTTCCCGGACACCCCGCAAGCGGCCATCGATGCAGCGGACGCAGCCAGGGCGGCCATTGAGAACGCCGTGCACGCGCAGATCTGGACCATTGTGTGGGAGGGGCCCGGGTTTCTGACCATGCCGGAGGTCACAGGAACCCCCGCCCGACACTCAGACGAAGGCGCGATGGCGATGATGCCTCCCGGCACCCTGGCCCTTCCGGGGACCCCGCTGGCCTGGTGGACCGGTCGTCACGAGCCGATGCTGGCCATGGGCATCGCCGGATGCCGCGCCGTGCCCACCGAAGAAGCCACGCAGGTCTGGAGAGTGTTTGGCGCTGATCACAAGGCGAGCGAGGACCGCGTGCGTTCCATCAACGACGAAGGCCCTGCCGACGCCATGCCGCTACTCATTCCCAGAGTCGCAGGGGGGCAGCGACTTGCGACAATCAACCTGCCCGAAGACTGGCCTCCAGGTAACGAGCAACTGCTGCCTGAGGGGCTCCCCCCGGTCAGGTGGGACATTGACTGGCAGTGACGTTGATTGGATCGCAGGGAACATCCTGCGAGGCAATCGTCACGCGACGCGCCAGGTGGGGTGCCCGGGTCTGCCACAATGACTCGATGAGTTGTGGACAGTTGCACTGGGTCGATCGGTGCAGCAGCACGACGTCGGTGAGTGTTGAAGCACCATCCAGTTCAAGCACCGCCTCCAGCGCTTCGACATTGGACAGGTGCCCGTATCCCCCCATGATTCGATCGATGAGGAATGCCGGACGGTCACTTCGCACCTGCATCCCTTCGTCATAGTTCGACTCGATGGCCATCACGTCCGGGGAGGCTCGGCGAAAGTGCGATCGCACCGCAGCGTCAAATCGCCCCAGATCCGTCGCCCATCCGAGCGTCGCCTCGTCGGCGTGAATGGCAAAGGCAACCGTTCCATGCACATCATGCGGTGCCATCACTGGCGCCATCTCGATCTCAGCACCGATCGCAAAGGTCTGATCGAAGGGCGAGAGGTACTCCCGGGCAATCCCCGCCCGCAGCACCCGATCCAGATGCTGCTGGTGGGCATGCATCGTCAGCGACCACGCCGGGGCGGCCCTGGCCCATCCCGCGTGCAGGTGATCGCTGTCGGCATGCGTCAGCACGATATCCGTCAGGTCATGGCATGACAGGCCCATGGCTTCCAGTGCGTGGCGGGTACGACGCGGCGAGAGCCCCGCATCGATCATGACGCACCGCGGCGAATCGCTCAATCGAAGGATGGCCGCATTCCCGCGGCTTCCACTGGCCAGCACGTGCAGGTTCATCGCTTCCGGCGTCGTCCGCACGCCACGCCTCGATCCGAGGCTTCAATGAAGTCTGCGTATTCCAGCGCCACCGGATCGCCTGCCTCCCGCAGCCGAGTGACGACGCTCGACATCGACAAGCCCTGGCGATACATGATGCGAAAGACCTCGCGCCGCCGACCAAATTCTGCCTCTGCCATGCCCGATCGACGCATCCCGATGAGATTGAGGCCCGCCAGACGGCCTACTTCATGGCCGATGCACCACGGGGGCACATCGAGCGACGCGCCGGAAGCGCCCTGGATCATGGCGCCTGTGCCGATGTTCACGAACTGGTGCGCGCCGCAGTTGCCACCGAAGATGACCCGGTCACCAACCGTGACATGGCCGGCGAGAAGCGCACCATTGGCCAGTTGAATGTGATTGCCCAGCACGCAGTCATGCCCGGCGTGCGAGCAGGACATGAAGTAGTTCTGATTCCCGATGCGCGTTGGCTCGCTTGTTTTCCCGCGGTGAACCGAAGCGCCTTCCCGGAATATGTTCCCATCTCCGATGATCAGCCCGGGACCAGCCTCCATCGGATCCCAGTTGATGTCCTGCGGCGGACCCCCAATGGCGGCACCCGGCCAAAGCACATTCCGAGCCCCCACGGAGGTGGGCCCGGCGACGAAGCAATTGCCAATCAGCCGGCACCCGGCACCGATATGCACCGCTCCGACGGTGCCATCAATGATGCAACCCGGACCGATCTGTACGTCATCTTCGATGGTCACATCACCCTCAATTGAGGCTGATGGATGGATGCGATCCGCGAGGTCGGCCATGGGCGCATCGTATCATCGGCGCCCCAGATGCCCGCCAGATCCCGCCAACTCGACGTCCGAGACCTCGGCCGAATCGCCTACGCCGACGCGCTGGGCCTGCAGCGATCGCTGCAGCAGGAGGTTATTGCCGCGCGAACCGCCGACACCACACACCCCGGCATCCTCCTGTTGGTTGAGCACGATCCCCCGGTCATCACCATCTCCCGACGCGCCGAAGCCGCCAACCACCTGAGCGCCACACCAGAGATGCTCAAGCGGGCTGGCGTTGAAGTCCACGAAACAGATCGTGGGGGTGACATCACATATCACGGGCCTGGTCAGCTTGTGGCGTATCCCATCCTGGATCTCAATCGTCTGGGACTGCGATTGCACGGCTACATGAGATGGCTCGAAGATCGTGTGATTGAGGTCCTGCACCGCTTCGGCATCAATGGTCATCGCGACCAGGACGCCACCGGCGTCTGGGTCGGTGGTGAGGCGCCTGCCTATGAGGATGATCGGAAGATCTGCGCCATGGGTGTACGGGTCTCTCGCTGGGTATCGATGCACGGACTGGCATTGAATGTCGATCCGGACCTCTCACACTTCGGACTCATCATCCCGTGTGGTCTGCACGGCCGCGGTATCACCAGCATGCGACAGGAACTCGCGCACAGATGCCCCGACATGAGGGCCGTGAAAGATGCCATGGTGTCTGCATTTGTGGCTGCGACCGACGCAGATTCCTGACACTGTGTTGTGCCTATTCGATCCCCAGCTCCTCCATCACATTACCTGTGATATCGGCGTCCTCGGGGTACCTCAGGACGCTCCGAAGGCGAATCTGCATCATGGCGTTCTGGAACGCCTGCGGCCCTGGTGCCACCTCGAACGGATCGTCGGTGGGAATGAACCGGTGCACGGTGTCGATGCCAAGTCGATCCGACACCACCTTGACGGCATCGACGAGTTCCCGGTACGCCCGCTCGACCTGATCGGCGCCGAGTGTGGCTTTCGCCGCATTGGCCTGTTGAACGAATCGATCACGCTGTTGGAGCAGTTGCTGCCCTTCCTGCCCGATGACTTCGTAGTCGGGATCATCTGGCGTCACGCCCTGCATCTTCTCCTGCATCGCCTCGAATGCGTCGGCAATCGCCTGCTGGGCATCCGCCAACTCCTCATTCAATTGCGTGAGTTCTTCCTGGTAGGACGCGCCCTGCAATAGTGCGGCGAGGGCCTTACCGATGTGCACATATGCAACACTGTGAACCCGCTGCTGCGGGTGTGCGCCCCAGGCAAGCCGATCTTCCTCAACGCGAACGGTGATGGACTCCGCCTCGGCGTTCTCAAGCGTCAGGCTTGACGCCGGTCCAAGCGATGGCCCTGCCACCTTGTCTTCGGCTCCGGCAGAAGTCATGAGTCGATCGGCACCCAGAAGAAGCAGTGCGGTGGCCACTGCAGTCAGGAGTGCCGTATCGGTCGTTCGTGTGATCATGGGTGTGACTCCGGGGGTGATCATTCAGACTGGTCGAGAATCGACAGGAACGCCTCTTGGGGAATCTGCACCGATCCCACTGACTTCATGCGTTTCTTGCCAGCCTTCTGTTTTTCAAGCAACTTCCGTTTTCGGGTGATGTCTCCGCCATAACACTTGGCGGTCACGTTCTTCCGCAGGGCTTTGACGGTCTCACGAGCGATGACCTTGCCACCGATCGCCGCCTGCAACGCGATCTCGAACTGATGGCGATCGATCTGCTTACGCAACTTGATCAACATGGTTCGACTTCGTTTCTCGGCATTGTCCCGGTGGCAGATCAGGCTGAGCGCCTCGACCGGAGCGCCGTTGACCAGAATGCTCACTTTAGCGAGCCGATCCCGGCGGTACTCCACGATCTCATAGTCCATCGTGCCGTATCCGCGGGTGATCGACTTCAGTTTGTCATAGAAGTCGTAAATGATCTCAGCAAGCGGAATCTCGTAGACCAGCATCTGCCGCCCTTCAGAAATGAACTGCTGGCTCTGAAAGATGCCGCGACGACCATCGCACAAGCTCATGAGGTCGCCGATGTTCTCGTCCGGGCAGATGATCTCGATCTTGACAATCGGCTCGCGGATCTCATCAATGTGTACCGCTTCAGGGAGATCCGCTGGATTGTGGATCTCGATGAGTTCCCCGTCCGTCTTCAGAACCTGATAGGTCACGGTCGGGGCGGTCTGAACAACCTCTACGCCGCCCTCCCGCTCCAATCGTTCCTGAACGATCTCCATGTGCAACAGACCCAGGAAGCCGCATCGGAATCCGAATCCAAGCGCTTCCGAGTGCTGCACCTCGAACGTAAACGACGCGTCATTGAGGCGAAGCTTTTCAATCGCCTGCCGCAGCGCTTCGAAATCGCTCTTCTTGCCTCCGTCTTCGCTGGTCGCGGGGTAGAAGTCACAAAACACCATCTGCTTGGGCTCTTCGTAACCGGGAAGCGCTTCAGCCGCAGGGGCCTTCTCGTGCGTGATCGTGTCGCCGACACGCACATCCGCCAGCGTTTTGATCGACGCGACAAGCCAGCCGACCTCGCTCGTGCCGATCTTCTTGACCTTCACCGGCTGCGGCGTGTTGATACCCAGCTCCGTAATCGTCCAGGTCGTGCCGGTGCCCATCATGCGAATGCGATCCCCGACGTTCAGTTCGCCATCAAAGACACGCACATAGACGATGACGCCTCGATACTCGTCGTAGTGACTGTCGAAGATGAGTGCTCGAGCCTGCTCACACTCGGCCGGTCGCGGATCCGGAAGATCGCGACAGATACGGTCGAGCAGTTCGCTGATTCCTGCACCAGTCTTGGCCGAGCAGTAGATGCACTCTTCCGCGGGCAGACCGAGGACCGATTCAATCTCCATCGCCACCCGATCGGGATCGGCCGCGGGAAGATCAATCTTGTTGACCACGGGGATGAGATCGAGATCGCTGGCAATGGCCAGATACGCGTTGGCGACGGTCTGGGCTTCCACACCTTGGGTGCTGTCCACAACCAGCACCGCACCCTCACAGGCGGTCAATGCCCGCGAGACCTCGTAGGTGAAGTCCACGTGTCCCGGCGTGTCGATGAAGTTGAGCTGATAGTCCTGCCCTTCATAGTGGTGCGTCACTGTGACCGCCGAAGCCTTGATGGTGATCCCACGCTCCCGCTCGAGATCCATCGAGTCGAGCAGCTGCTCGCGGGCCTCACGTTCCGTGACCGCGCGGGTTGCCTGCAGGAGTCGATCGGCCAGCGTGCTCTTGCCGTGGTCGATGTGCGCGATGATGGAAAAATTACGGATGGGCATGACGGGTGGAAGAGGCCACGGAGTATAGGCGGCCTCCGTCATCCACCGCCCGATTGGACGCGAATCACTCGGGGTCGCAGGGGCCCCATGCGCCGATGAGGAACAGGAAGTCGTCCTGGTCCATCACCGCGTCTCCGGAGATGTCGGCGCACGCGCCAACAGCCCACGCGGCCAGAAGGCTGAGGAGGTCATCCACATCCACCTCGCCACTCGAGTCCATGTCGGCAGCACAGGCCACCTGGGGGAGGGCGTCGCTGACGCCATCTTCATCGATCTCAAAGGACGTCACGGGACGCTGCCATGTCTCACCACTGGCATCACTGCCCTGAAGCAGGATCGATCCATTGAGGACGGCCGTCTCGCCAAGCAGCGTGAACTGACCGATCAACACACCCTGACCCTGCCGCTCACATCCATCGACAAACCCGATCGCGTCGCCTTGTCCATCGGTCGGGAGGACCCAGCAGCCACCATTGTCGGCCGAGAGGCTTCCGCCAGCCTCGAAGGAAGACCAGTCGAATCCGATCTCGCCGAGTTCGTTCTGCCCGGATGGCGTTCCGCCCCCAGACATGTCCAGCGCGCCGATCGTCAGAAACGTGTCCCACTCCAGCGAAGGAACCATGGGAAAGAACCCCGACGCGATCGATTGGCTGGTGGCCCCGCCCAGTTCATGCTGAAAGAAGACGCCGTTGGTCGAGAATGACAGCGGCTGGCTCGAGTTGCCAGCGATTGCATCCAGCCGCCACCCATCGGGCATCACAGCCCACACACGGATCGTTCGATTGACGCCAACCTCACTGGGGGGCACCAGATTCACGCCGACCACTTCGGCCGCGATGCCAACCTCATCCGCCGCGTAGAACCAGCTCCCCCACGCCGCACCGGACACGCATACGGCTGCTCCGACACCTAGTCCCCTGATCAGCATCGCTCGCATGGGCACTCCCTTCCGGCCACCCTCCACGGTGCCGTACCCATGGGGATCGGCTGGTTGAGTGCTGATCTCGATCAACACCCCGATCGGGAGCGCCAATCGGGGATGGGTTATGCCGATTGGGGGGTTCACACGCCGCAGAAGTGACTCATCTGGGCCCGATCATCCTCTCCGCACCATCGCCCACTGGCGGCGTTCAGCCTGCCCAGGTGGAATGCAGCACCCGAAGCCAGTTCTCATGACCCATCCGGGCGAGATCACCCTCGGACCACCCACGCTCACGCAGCAACTGGATGAGGCGGCCCAGACAGGAGACGTCCTGCATCTCGTCGCACATGTCAGCACCATCGAAGTCGCTTCCAAGCGCGATGTGATCCGGACCCATGACATCAACAAAGTGTTCCAGATGCTCCGCCATCCTGCTCAAGGGCATGTCACTGTCGAACCGGCCGTCACCTCGCAGGTCGCCCGTGAAGAAGTTGCACCCGACGAGTCCGCCCGTCTCCGCAATCACCCGCAGCTGCTCATCGGTCAGATTGCGCGCGCTCTGGGCCAGTGCGTGCGCGCCGCAATGCGTAGCGACGAGCGGTGCCGTGCTGACGTCGGCCATATCCATGAAGCCGCGGTAGTTGAGGTGGGAGAGATCAACCAGGATGCCACGCTCATTGCATGCTCGGATCAGCGCCTTGCCGGCATCCGTCAGACCTGGCCCCACATCATTGGTGCTTGGCCATCCGAAACGAATGCCCGTGCCGAAGCAATTCGGGCGAGACCAGACGGGGCCAAGGCTCCTCAGCCCTCGCTCGTAGAGGCCATCGAGTTCACAGAGATCGGGTGAAATCATCTCACAGCCTTCGATGTGCAGGATGATTCCGATCCGCCCATCGGTCAGCGAGGCTTCGAGTTCAGGAACAGTCCGCACCAGATGCACCGCATGCGGACCGGTCGCCATCAGATCATCGACACATGCCAGAAGCCGCTCGGTCTCCTGAGCGGCCCATTGGTGGTCGATTGATGGGGGTGTGTAGGTCCAGCTCCCGTCGTCTGCGCGGTGCAGGTCCGGGGTCGGCGCCCCGGGGCGGGCCCGAATGTAGATGGCGAAGAACCCTGCAGCGAGTCCTCCCTGCACCGATCGGGGGACATCGATATCGCACTCTGACGTCCCTTGAAGGAAGCCGTTGATTCCACAGCCATCCTCAGCGAAGACTTTGGTCAGCGTGTCATTGTGTCCATCAATGATGGGCGGGGAAGTCCGCATGAGCAGCAGGATAGGTCACGCAGGGCAATCACCCCAGGCGCTCACGACCATCAGGAGATCGACGAGGCCGACATCGCCATCGCCATCGAGATCGCTCTGGCATGAATCCGCCGGGCAGTCGTGCCAGTGCTCAAGCACCTGGAGCAGGTCGGCAATACCCACCGACTCATCACCCGTCACATCCGCACACTCACATTCATCCGGCACGCCATTGCCATCGCCATCATCCGAGTCACCTGAATCGATATCCAACGCGTCGGGAATACCGTTCTCGTTGCAATCAGGATCGCACTCGTCCGGCACGCCGTTGGCATCGACATCCTCGCTGTCGCCCTGATCGAGATCGCATTGATCTGGAGTGCCGTTTCCGTTGCAGTCCGGTTCGCCTCCATCAAGCTCGCACGTATCCAGCACACCATCACCATCGCAGTCCGGGGCACCGCCAGCCATGTCGCATACGTCGATCACACCATTGCCATCACAGTCTGGCGCGCCGCCAGCCAGATCACAGTCATCCGGAACACCGTTCGCGTCACAGTCTGCCTCACACTCGTCAAGAATGCCGTTGCCGTTGCAGTCGTCGCCGCCCTCACACGGATCCAGAATGCCGTTGCCATTGCAGTCTTCGGCGCCGCCGGCGATGTCGCAGTCGTCGGGCACGCCGTTGCCGTCGCAGTCAGTCTCGCAGGTATCCGGAATGCCATTGCTGTTGCAGTCGTCGCCGAGCTCGCACGCATCCGGAATGCCGTTGCCATTGCAGTCTCCGGCGCCGCCGGCGATGTCGCAATCATCGGGCGACCCGTTGCCGTCGCAGTCCGTTTCACAGGAGTCCGGAATGCCGTTGTTGTTGCAATCGTCGCCGCTCTCACAGGCATCCAGAATGCCATTGCCGTTGCAGTCCGAATCCCCGTCAACGAGATCACACTCATCGGGGACGCCGTTTCGATCACAATCATGCCCAAGAGTGAAGTGGTCAACCACCACCTGCCACGATTCACCCGCTCCATCGCGGCCCTGGATAAGCATGGATCCTTCGAGCCATGTGTCGGTGCCGATGAGCGTGAACTGTCCGATGAGCACGGCCTCAAACTCGGTGCCGCAGGCGTCCGCCATGGATACCGGCACACCCTGAGGATCTGCAGGCAACACGAAGATGCTTCCATTGTCGGCGGAGAAGG
>CAYQJN010000052.1:0-13317 GCA_964417845.1 uncultured Isosphaeraceae bacterium | reverse complement strand
GCAGATCCACCGGATTCGCAGTTGCCGAGAATGACTCGCTTGCGGCGAGGGCGGTGAAGGCCTCCTTCGCAAAGTGCCCAAGGTAACTCTGACCGGCATGAAGCGCATCGACCTTCGCCCCATCAATGTCGAAGCCAATCACGCTCACGCCGCCGTTGACAGCAGCGCAGGCGAGGGGGAAGCCAACGTAGCCCATGCCAATAATGCCCGCACACACCTTTTGGATGGCGTCCTCTCGAGATTCCTCACTTGAACGCGCAACACCCATAGATGCTCCCATTGGCAGCCGAGTGCAGGCAGACTACCCGAGTGCCACGACCCAGCGGATTCGGAAGCACTCCGTTTTTCTCTTGGCTCAGTGGACCTGCCTGCTATCATGCCCCCCCTCGCTAGTGAGGCGGATATACATTGCAGAATGGCGGCCCGGGGCCGCGCAGTGAGTTACGCGGGGGAATCGCACCATCATGGCCAAACGCACCATCGGAATCATCGCTGGCACTCGGCCTGAAGTTATCAAGATGGCGCCGGTGATCCGCGCAGTATCGGAGTCGGAGTCACTCAGGCCAGTCGTAATCAGCACCGGCCAGCAACGGGAACTTGCGGCGCAGGCCTTTAGCGCATTCGGCATCACGCCTGATGTTGATTTGGACCTCATGAAGCCTGGCCAAGGCCTCGGCTCCCTCACGGCGCGCATACTCACCGCCCTTGAAGATGCCCTTCCACAACTTCAATGCGACGCAATGCTGGTCCACGGCGACACAACCACGGCATTTGCGGGGGCCATCTCTGCGTTCTATCAACACATCCCTATCGGTCATGTGGAAGCTGGCCTTCGGACCTACGACTACGACCACCCATGGCCTGAAGAGATGAACCGACGGCTCGTTGATCCGATTTGTCGTTGGTGCTTCGCACCGACCACAGTGGCTCGAGACAACCTGCTGCGAGAGGGCATCCCGGAGAGTTCCATCTGTGTTACCGGGAATAAAGTTATTGACACACAGCTCCAGCGCTATGAACAGCTCAAACCGTTTCCAGAATCAACCACGTCTGGTCGGAGGCGTGTCCTGGTCACAGGCCACCGCCGCGAGTCCTTTGGTGAAGGACTCTTGAACATCTGCAGTGCCATTCGATCACTCGCAGACGAACGGGATGATGTGGAGTTTGTCTATCCGGTCCACTTGAATCCGAATGTCAGAGAACCCGTCATGAGCATTCTCGGTGGACATGATCAGATCTCTCTCATTGAACCGGTGGGTTACGATGAGTTCATCAGACTGATGGACGAGTCCTACTTCATCCTGACAGATTCGGGCGGCGTTCAGGAAGAAGCTCCAAGCCTTGGAAAGCCTGTGTTGGTCATGCGTGAAACAACCGAACGACCAGAGGGCGTTGACGCCGGCACCTGCAGCCTTGTCGGAACTGACCCACACCGAATCGTCCCAGCATGCACAGAGTTGCTTGACAATGCGGCCATCTACCAGCAGCGAGCAGGCTTGGCGAACCCGTACGGGGATGGGACGGCTGCATTGCGCATTGCGAGTGCCCTTCGCAGTGCCATGGCATGACGAATCAGCCTGAACCGGTATCAAGTATGCCTGTTTTTGCCATTGATCTCGACCTCCTGAGTGACGCCCAAGATTATCACTCGGACTGGACTGGATGCCAGGGAGGGAAGGTCACATCGAGCGTGCACCGACACTTGAAGTTACCTAGCCAGCGACTCTGATTGCAAAGTCCACTTCCCTCTGAACAAGCACTTTTCCGTCGAACGTCGTCTTCGCACCAAACCCCTCCTCTGCCGCTGGCGGAATAGCAAGCCGACCGCCACCCTCAGGCGGAAGAAACCCAACATTTGGAAACGGCGAGAGCATCTCCCGACATACATCTAGATCAGAGGTAAGCAACGGGATTCCATATGATGCCATCTCGCACATTGAAACACCTTGCGCATCAAGTCGTGTAGGCATTAGTGCACAACGCGACTTTGACAAAACCTCGAGCATCTCATCCGGAGAAGCAAAGCAATCCTTCCACACGAGGTTTTTTGGTTTTTCGTTGTGGGCGAAGTACTGCCCTTTGCCAATCAAGAGGAATCGATTGTGCGGGTGCGAGTGTGCATACTTGACTACCTGGTCAACGGCGTACTTGGCGCCGTCTAGTGGCCTTATTGTTACGAAGTCGAATGGCTTGGACCCGCGAGGGGAATAGGAGTTTACTAGAAACTCCTCACCCACAGGATTCGGGATCACTTCACTCGGTGTTTCGGCCGGAAACCCACACATGCCCATCGCTGAGAGCATTTCCCTTCGCATCCAATCACTCACCGCAATCACGCCAAACCGAAACTTCGGCTTGCGTCGCTGAAGGACGCTCTGCCAATACCTGATTTTGAGAGGCTGAAAGGCACCTTGACAAAGTCGAGCAACAGTTGATCCTCGATTCCACAAGTATGGAGTCGGGTAAACACTTCGAACATCAAGTACTTCGTGTCCGTGAAACACAAACACGACAGCACCAGCATCTCTATACCGCCTAACACACCGCATGTGATTGCGAAGGTTTGGTGCATGCAAAAACACCTGGTCAAAGGCCCCAAACGTGCCGCGGTTCGTGCCGGCCATTGGGCATACCTCGACACCATCACAGACATATCTCTTGGATGCGCGAAAACTGTAGACCACGCACTCATGCGCCACCGCAAGGAGGTATCGCGCCCGCGTTAGGATGTAAGCCATGCGATAGTCGCCTGGGCCACGAGGAAAATCTTCAACGATCAGTGCAACTCTCATGCTATGGGGAATCCGGGTAATCAAAAGTTTCCATGTCCACACCGTAGAGATCACGGACAATTGCTAGCATGCGCGACGAATACGCCACCGGCGTATCACGTGGCGTCGTATTTAGATGCTGAAGTTGCCGTCCCGATAAGTTTGCCATAGAGGCCACCGAGCCAAACGCCCAATCAATGTCCTCAAGCTTCAAGCATCGGTCGACCATCTGGCCGCCTGCGGAGTGCGTGAACATCACCTGGGGCCAGAACATTCGGTCTGCCTGCCACTCGGACGACTCCGATAGATCGATCACAAACTGCTCAAAACTGCTAATACTGCTACCCCAGACCCCAATGTCTCTCTTTGCGTTTCCACCCCTCAAGAGGTATCTATAAAGCGACTCGATGCGCCGCCACGGGTTCCGCACCAATGCGAACTTATAGTACTTGCGCCAACGATAGGGGTGCGCCCGATGAAACTCATACCATGTTGCGTGGTCTCGAATCGCTGATTTGGAATAGAGCGCCAAAACGCTTGAGCCCCCGCACTTTGGAATGTGCACAAAGACTGACTTTCGGCGCACAAAGTACACTCGATATGGGAAAGACCCGGGAAGCGACAGGCGCGCGCCGAGTGAAGCGGTCATGCGTCTGCGGATCAGTTCAAGTCGCACTTGCGTGATGCCCTAGGTTGAAGCTTGATGGTCTGGGATCCTAGTTGCAATCCGTCAGTTACTAGACGCCACACAACTAACTGACAGAGCATTGCGGTGCCTAGCACCAGAACTCCCCCTATCAAGAATGCGAAGCCGTTGTATACAGACCCTCGGGCAACAGCGAATCCGCTCAATCCAAAAAGACCAACAGTGAGTAGGTTTAGCGCGCGGCTTCGAGACACAATCGCCTCTGCACCCGTCCAGAAAACCGCAATCAACAGAGGAAAGACAAGGAGAGAGTACCATCCAAGGTCGGCGTACGCCGCACCTAGGATCGTTGGGTGCATCGACTGCCCTAGCTCACTACTCCCCTTTGCTGCAACCCACATCTGATGTGTGAAGTCAGGCGGCTTCAGGGGGGTCCAACTGCCCGGAACGGGCATCAGCAAGATCCTCCTCACCGTCCAGCCGCTTCCAAAGCCCGGCAAACTGGGCCATGTTTCCATGAATCTCGAGTAATAGCTATACAAAGCTAACTCACCCGCATGGACCTCCCCGATTGCCGCCTGCACCAGATCAACCTGTTTCCAGTTTTCCACAAGTGCAGCCGCGCCTCCCATGTGTCTCAGAACACGCACACCAACCACAAGGGCAGCCAACACTCCAACGAGTACCACGACGAGAACCATACGACGCAACTGTGGCACGCGGCCATAGAGATAAAGCAGGATTGGCGGCGTTGCCCATGCCACTAGAAACCCGCGGGTTCGAAGAACCACGATGATGAATGCGAACCCCACTAACGCGACGATCACTGCTACCACTCTTACCTTCTTACTCCTGCATATCATTGGCAGGATGGGAAGTGGCGATGCGGCGTATGTCAAGTAGACAGCTGGCACCCGATAGACAGCATCGCCTCTAACAAACGCCCACCAAGACGCGTGCAAAACATCACGTGCGCCTAGCCCACTCGCTGCGAACCAACAGGTAACAGCCAACCCCAAGAGAGTCACTAAAACGCATAGCGTTGACGCTTCCGCCTGCAGCCTCCAGTGTGCTCGCGAATCCACACACTGAATGAGCACCCCACGCAACAGCAACCGAACCGTAACTCGACTCAGAAGATAGACACCCGCAAACAACACAGCAAACAGGGCGGTAGCGACACAGAGGCTTGAATGCGTCGGACACGCATCCGAAACAATCGTGACAGCCATCGGAAGTGCGCAGTATCCTAGTACCGCAACTGGAAACACCAGCAACGGACTCCTCCACTGAAACTCACACCACGCTGTTATCAGCAGCAGTAGCCCAAACACAATCGCAAGGCCAACGGTTAGAGAATCAACTAACACGCATATTCCCCTCCCGCATGCGGCGCAGTGATAACTCCCAATACCCTAGTGGGCATGATCAAGCTCCAACTCCCCCAACTCACGAAGCAGACTGAGTTCGCGAGGCTGTTGACAGGAACCGTGGGATGCTCGATTCAAAGGCTCGCAGGGATTGGATTCATGTTTCTTGCCAACAGAAAGATCGCCCTCTCCGTTGGCCCCGATCAGTTTGGAGTGTACTCGGTTCTTCTGTCCGTTGGGTTGATCATCGCTTCGCTGAGCCAGGCGGGGGCGCCACCCGCGATCGTTCGCTGGGTCGCGCTACTTAAGACCGCTCGGAGCCGGTCAAGCGTTCAGCGAATCACGGAATGGGCTCTTCTACGAACAGGCCTCTATACAACACCAGCGGGCGCCATTGCGGCTGTTGCAGTTGTCTTGTGCGCGGCAAACGGGTATCCAGGATCGGCCATTGGCATTGCCGCCGCGTTCCTGATTGCGGGAGGAACTGCAATCGAACAACAGCTCGCAGCAGTATTGCAGGGGCAAGGGCGACCAGTTCTCGGGCAGATCGGTTCCGTATTGGTTCGGCCAACCGCTCTCGCGATCGGGGCCTACATAGTTCTGGCGCCAACAGTGAGTTCGCGAACAGGTGGCTTCGCAGCTGCCGCGGCAATCGTGCTTCAGTTTGGCAGTGTCTGTATCGCTCTAGCTGCCACAGCGACTATTCTCAGTCGCAACCTCCGCCCCGATCCCCAATCACAACATCAATCGGTGCTTGATCGGGTCGCCCTTTCAAGGTCTTCAACAGTGTTTCTTCACACGACCTTTGGCGTGATGCTCTTTTCCCAAGCTGACTTGATTCTTGTATACGCCTTCCTCGGGAAAACTGATGCGGGGTACTTCGCAGTGGCTTGCCAGATTGCACTTCTGGTTGGGCTGGGTCTCCAAGCATCTGGCATAGCCTTGCGCCCTGTTGTTGCTAAACTCAACATGACCGACAATGCTGCTCAGATCGAGCAGTTATCACGTAGAGTATCCCGAGTTCTTACAATCTTAGCAGCGCCGGTGGCCATCACAATCGCTGTAATGAGCGCTACGGTAGTGACGTTCGTCTACGATCGCAGTTACGCTCCTGCAGGTGTCCCGCTCGCCATACTCACAATCGGGCAGTTAGCGAACGTCGCCTTTGGGTCCGTCGCTGTCATACTGAACATGTCGAACCACGAGTCTGTGGTGCGACGCGCTACCTGGCATTTCCTTTGCATCAAGTGTGTTCTTGCTATGGCACTCATTCCAACTCTTGGTCTCCTTGGTGGAGCACTTGCGTCGGCCCTTGGACTGGTGGCCTGGAACCTATCTCTCTGGAGGTCCACCTACCGCCTGCTTGGAATCGATCCATCCTGCCGTCCAACAAGGCGAAAGGCAACTCGTCAAGACTGGTCGTGACTCTGTTTCGATCGTTAGGGTTGGCAACGGTCATCTAAATGCTGATTATGCGTTGCTCCCTGCGCACAGACAGTGCAGGTCGAACACCAAACGATTACTCCCAGGTAGTTTAGTGCACTCTGCGCCTGTATCTTCGACCACTAGGTGATTGCAATCATCGGCATAATCAACTCATGGGCCGACAATGTTTTCGCACTTGTCAGGAGAGTGCCGCAAGGCAAAGGGAGTGGAAAACTTTTAGGGTACTGAGTCCTTCATCTTGAGGTTTGTCCTTCCCATGCGCATTACCTACCTCCATCAGTACTTCAACACCCCTGACATGAGTGGTGGAACCCGCTCCTATGAGATGGCTCGGCGACTGGTCGCGAGTGGTCATGAAGTCAACTTGATCACGTCGTGGCGTGAGAGTGATGGGCGGACAGGGTGGTTTGATACGGAAGTCGCTGGCATTCGCGTGCATTGGCTTCCAGTTCCCTATTCCAACCACATGTCCTACGCCCAGCGGACTCGAGCTTTCCTGAAGTTCGCGTGGAGATCGGCCCGCAATGCAGCATCCATTCCTTCTGACGTGGTGTTTGCTACCAGCACTCCGCTGACCATCGCGCTGCCCGGCGCCTATGCCGCGCGGCGTCAGCGATCGCCGTTCGTGTTTGAAGTGAGGGATTTATGGCCTGAGCTACCAATTGCCATGAACGCTCTTCGGAATCCAATCAGCCGCGCCGCCGCACGAGCCCTTGAACGATTTGCATACAAACATGCCGATCGAATCGTGACGCTGTCACCAGGAATGTCCGAAGGTGTTTTGCGAACCGGATATCCATCGAGCCGTGTCTCAATGATCCCAAACAGTTGCGATCTGGAGTTGTTTGCGCCCGAACAACAAGCCCCGGGGCAGTTTCGGGCGTTGCACCCGGAGCTCGGAGATGCCCCCATCGTGGCCTACATCGGCACGCTCGGCGCCATCAACGGCGTCTATTACTTGCCACACATTGCAGCAGCCTCGCTACAGAAGGGGATTGATACGCAATTCGTTGTCGTTGGCGGCGGCAGCGAGGAGCGAGCCATACGTTGCTTGGCGAAGAGCACTGGCGTACTGGGTGTCAACTTTCATCTCTACCCACAAGTGCCAAAGGTCGAGATTCCGGCGATTCTCGCCGACGTGGATCTCGCCTTGTCGCTCTTTGTCGATCTCGAAGCCATGTGGGCTAATTCTGCCAACAAGTTCTTTGACGCAATCGCGTCTGGAACACCAATCGCAATCAACTACCGTGGCTGGCAAGCTGATCTCATTGCGGGAACCGGCGCGGGCCTTGTGCTGCCACCTGAAGATGCAGAGTTGGCAGCCAGTGCAATGGCTAACTTTCTCTCGAATCGCGATGGAGTGAGAATGGCTTCAGAGTGCGCACTGAGGCTCGCCCAATCACAGTTCGATCGGTCGGTTCTTGCCAATCAGTTAGAGGAAGATCTCGCGCTGGCCATTGGTGCGTTTCGCGAGTAGCCTGAGCCTCTCCTCACCTTGTGGAGTCGATCGAGGAAGAATACTGCGTGGCGTTGACGAAAGGCGGTGTGCTGCCCCTTCCAATCGTCGCTCCAAGCCAACTACCCTTGCGAGCTGGTCAAGGGCGATCTGTTAGGTCTGTTAGGGTGACTGCGCAACAAACCGCTGCTCAGCGTCACTGGGGCTTGAGTACATCCAGATGCGATTGATACACGTAGCACTCCTCATGGTGGCCGCCCCTGTGGTTCTGCTCTTTGGAATCGCAACTGCACTGGTGGTCAAGATTCGACTCGGCTCGCCCATCCTGTTTCGACAGAATCGCATCGGCATCGACGCAGCCCCGTTTGCCCTCTACAAATTCCGCACCATGCGACCACCACGCCCCGGGGAGGATCCTCTGGCGTCCGACGGTGTCCGCATCACGCCCCTCGGACGGTTCCTGCGCTCCACCAGCCTCGATGAACTCCCGACGCTGATCAACGTGCTCAAGGGTGACATGGCGCTTGTAGGCCCGCGGCCGCTGCTGCCCGAGTACCTCCCGTTGTACTCTGATGAACAACGACGTAGGCATGAAGTCAAGCCCGGGATCACGGGGTGGGCGCAAGTCAACGGGCGCAACGCTATCTCCTGGGAGGAGAAGTTTGAACTTGATGTCTGGTACGTTGATCATCGGAGCGTGTGGCTGGACATGAAGATCCTGTGGTTGACAGTGTGGCAGGTACTCGCGCGGCGAGGCGTCGCGGCAGATGGGCACGCCACCATGCCGCCATTCCGCGGATCGACTTCGGTCGATTCGCCACAGAGCGGGCAGGATCAGTCGTGCAACCACTAATCGTTGTGGGCGCCGGAGGCCATGGCCGTGAAGTTGCCTTCACACATGAGCTCAGCGGGGCGAAGATCCGTGGATTCCTAGACGACTCCGCCACAGGTCACACGCCCGAAGGTTGGACGATCCTCGGCACACCAGACGAATGGACCAGCTTCGCAGATTGCGACTTCGTGGTAGCCATCAACGATCCCAGAATGCGGAGATCTGTCGTTGAGCGAATGAGCCGGAAGGGCACACCGGAGTGGGGACACGTGGTCCATCCGGATGCAGCCATGCATGTCAACTGCCATGTCGGCGTTGGCACGATGATCCTTGGCGGCGTTGAAATGACCGTCAACGTCACGATCGGTGCTCATTGCAGCATCAACCGAGGAGTCGCCCTTGGGCATGACACAACGCTCGGCGAGTTCTGCACAGTAGCACCGCTGGCGTCAGTATCCGGGTGCATCACTGCCATATCCGGTGTTGAAATCGGTACCGGGTCGGCGATCCGACAAGGCGTCACGCTGCAGCCAGGATGCCTGGTCGGCATGGGCGGTGTGGTGCTCAGTGATGTCGCTGCCAACTCGGTGGTGGTTGGCAATCCCGCCAAGCCGCTCAAGATGCTGGAGCCGTGGTAATGCCCCCCCTCCCCCCATGGCCGTTCTTTGACGAAGACGAACGATCCGCAGTGGATCGCGTGCTGGCGTCCGGGCGCGTGAATGCCTGGACCGGCCAGGAGTGCGAGGCATTCCAGTCGGAATGGGCTGACTTCCACATGCATGCCGACGCGCCTCGACTTCACACGCTCACGATGGCCAACGGATCGCTCACACTGGATGCGGCGATGCACGCACTCGGAATCGGTCCCGGCGACGATGTGCTGTGCGCGCCGCGGACCTACGTCGCCAGCGCGATGTGCGCCGTGCTCGCGGGAGCGCGGCCAGTCTTCGCAGATGTTGATCCGAACAGCGGCTGCGTGACGGCGGAGACGCTCGAAGCGGCGAGAACGCCCGCCACACGGGCGGTGATTCCCGTACATGTGGGGGGTTGGCCCTGTGACATGCCGTCCATCATGGAGTGGGCAGACTCGCACGACGTGCTCGTGATCGAGGACTGCGCCCAGTCGCACGGCGCAACCATCGCCGGTCGCCCGGTCGGCACCTTTGGACACGCCGCCTCCTGGTCGTTCTGTCAGGACAAGATCATGACGACGGGTGGCGAAGGCGGCATGTTTGCCACCGCCGATCCGGACGTCTGGAAGCGGGCATGGGCCTTCAGCCAGCACGGAAAGGACTGGGACATCGTTCAACGGACCGATCACCCACCCGGCTTTCGGTGGCAGGTCCGCCACACCGGGACCAACCTCCGACTGACGGAAATGCAGGCCGCCATCGGGCGCATCCAACTGGGCAAGCTTCCAGCGTGGCTCGCAGCACGGCGTCGCAACTTCGATGCCTTCGCTCGTGCGCTGGCCGACGTCGACGTGCTTCGCACGCCCGATCGACCCAAAGGACATGCCTGCTATCGGTTCGTCATCTATCTGGCCGACACAACCGAGCAACGTGAGTCGCATCGCGATGCGCTGATCAGCGCCATCACAGAGGCAGGGTGGCCCGCGATGATGGGGTCATGCTCCGAGGTCTATCGCGAAGCCTGTTTCACGGAGCGCGGATTGGGACCGCGTGGGCGTCTGCAGAATGCTCGGCTGCTGGGGGAGACTGCCCTCACGCTGCTGGTGCATCCGACCATCTCCGCAGAAGTCGCTGATGCCTACGCCCGCGCTGTGGCCGCCTGCGCTTCTACCCCGCTCCCTACCCCCGATCCCTAACCGCCGATTTCCTCGGAATCTCGAGAGATTCCAGGAAACCCGCGCCCCACGCGGCCGCATGTCACGCATCCATGTGTGAATGGGACACCACTCTCCGCTATACTCGCAGACCCGATCCGGAGGGCGTTTTCCGGAACGGACGTAGATGTCGGGATCTGACCACGAGATCGCTTTTCTGGGGAGTGGGACATAACAATGCGTCGTCGGCTTCGAAGACTCAACCTCAAGGTGCGATTGAGCCTGGTGGCGATGCCGCGGGTGCCCAAGCTCGCGCTGATGGCGGGATTCGATATCGCCGTGGTGCTCCTCGCGCTGACGGCGGCCATCTGGCTTCGATACGACGGGCTGAGCGGCAACACCTTCGCCGAATGGAAGTGGTTCTGGATCATCATGCCGGTCGCCGCCATCCCGGTCTTCATGGCGTGCGGACTCTACCGACAGGTCATCCGCTACATCGGCTCTCGGGCTGCCATGCAGATCCTCGTCGGCGTGGGCGCCGTCGCGTGCCTCATCCCCACCATCTCACTCTTTGCCGGGTACGACCTCTACCGCTCGGCCGTCATGATCAACTTCTTCGTGATCGCGAGCGGCCTCATCGGGCTGAGCCGATTCGGCATGCGGCAGTTTCTCGGGAATCGCCATTCCCGGCACGCCGACCGTGTGATCGTCTGGGGCGCGGGACACACCGGGATCCAGCTCGCCCAGTCACTGCATGCCAGCAGGCAGTGGACCCCCATGGCCTTCGTTGATGACGACCAGAAACTCTGGGGGCGGGTCGTCCACCGCCTGCCCTGCCTGGCCCCGACCAGATTGAAGGGATTCGTCGAGCGCAAACGCGTCGGCACGGTCATCCTGGCCATGCCCACCGCGACGCAGGCGCAGCGACGCCGCGTGATCAACAGGCTCGAAACCCTCGGCATCGCCATCAAAACGGTCCCGGGGATGCGGGAGATTCTCTCTGGGCGGAGTTCAGCGGACATCGCCGACGTACCGATCGCCGACCTGCTCGGCCGCGATCCGGTGCCTGCGAGTGATCCACTCCTCAGGCGCAACATCACCGGCAAGACCGTGCTCGTCACGGGCGCCGGCGGCTCGATCGGAAGCGAACTCTGCAGGCAGATCCTCGCCCTGCATCCGGCGCGGCTGGTCCTTCTGGAGCGGTGCGAGTTTGCGCTCTACCGCGTCACCGAGGAACTCAAACAGCGGGTCGTCATGGCCTACGCGCCGGAAGAAGCACCGCCCGTGGTGCCGCTCCTTGGATCGGCGGGGAACCGCGTGCTGATGGATCGCCTCTTCGGCGCCTGGCCGGTGGACACCGTCTACCACGCCGCTGCGCACAAACACGTGCCGATCGTCGAAGAGAACGTCCCTGAGGGCATTGCCAACAACACGCTGGCCACCTGGGTCACCGCCAACGCCGCGCTCCGCGCTGACGTGAAGACCTTTGTACTCATTTCGACCGACAAGGCCGTCCGCCCCACCAACGTCATGGGCGCCTCCAAACGCATGGCCGAGATGGTGCTGCAGTCACTCATGCAGCGGCAGCGTGGTGAGGTCACTACCCGCTTCTCCATGGTCCGATTCGGGAATGTCCTTGGCTCCAGTGGCAGCGTTGTCCCGCACTTCCGTGATCAGATTCGCCGCGGGGGACCACTCACCGTCACGCACCCCGATATCACCCGCTTCTTCATGACGATCGAGGAAGCGGTCCAACTGGTGATTCAAGCTGGCTCCATGGCCAAAGGCGGCGAAGTCCACCTGCTCGACATGGGCGAGCCGGTCCGAATACTCGACCTCGCGCGCCGCATGATTCAGCTCTCCGGACACACCGTGCAGGACAATGAGCACCCAGAGGGATCGATTGCCATCGGGTTCACGGGGCTGCGACCCGGCGAGAAACTCTACGAAGAATTGCTCATCGGCGAAGACGTCACCGGCACCGCGCATCCCCGCATTATGCGCGGTCAGGAGGCGGTGCCGCCGTGGGAGCGGCTCGAAGCCTGGCTTGCTGAAATCGAGCGTGCCTGCGGTCGTGGCGACTGCGCCGCCATCCGGGCGACGCTCAACGACGCCGTCGAGGGATATCAGCCCAGCAGCGAGATCCACGACCTGATCTGGCAGGCGCGGGACGCCTCGGGTACAACACCCCGTGTAACCGGCGACTCGGGGGGCCGGGTGCCCCCTGCCCACACCACCGAGGAAGTTCATGGCACATCCTGACGGACCAGTCGACCTCTCCGGACCCGCCCGCCAGGGCCCGTCCGACCAACAGCCGCTTGTGTATCTTGTCAACCCCGATGGGGCCGCTGATGGTGCAGTCGATCTTCCCAAGTTGCTGGCGCCGATCTGGCGGTGGCGCTGGGTGGAACTCATGGTGCTCATTGCCGCGGTGCTGCTCGCGGGCTGGTACTACACGCGGTCTGGTGGCGAAACCCGCTATGAGATCGTCGTCGATCGAGGCAACTACGGCTACGAGGAAGTCAAGGACCACCTCAATCGCGTCCTGCTGCCTGCAGCCTCGGCCACGACGCCCGAGACCTGGATTCCCGATCTCACGCTCACCGACCGCCGCGCCGAGCGGCTGGCGGAAATCAGCACACTGAGTGTCGAAGAAGAGCAACAACTCACCCTCCAGCCCGAGCTCCTGACGATCTCCTTCGCCACCACGAGGGGCGATGCCGCCGACCACGCCGACCTCGCGGCCGACCTCACGTCTCGACTTGACGCCTATGCAGGTCGAATGAGTGCGGTGGTCGCCACCAACAAGACAAGCCAGGCGCAGACTCTTTCGCAAGGGCTTGCCGCCAAGAAGCGCGGTCTTGCGAACAAGGAACGCGCCCTCGCCTCAGCCAAACTCGAGCTGGAGGGTGCCAAGCGAGCGCTCGCCGACAAGGAGACGGCTTACCGGATCATCTCGGAGCCTTCCTACGTCGCGGCGCTCAAAGGCGCCGTCGATTCGGACCTGGCC
>CAYQJN010000051.1:0-13734 GCA_964417845.1 uncultured Isosphaeraceae bacterium | reverse complement strand
ATGGTGATGTTGAGCTCATCCAGGACCAGGTTGGAGAGCCGTTGGCCCTCAACCGCCTCAAGGCCCATAACACGCGACACATCCTTGATGGCCGCTTTTGCCTTGAGACGTCCGAAGGTGATGATCTGCGCCACATGGCCGTACTTCTCACGCACATACCGAATGACATCTCCTCGACCGTCCTGGCAGATGTCGATGTCGATGTCCGGGTACTCAGACCGATCCGGATCGGTGAATCGTTCAAAGAGCAGGCCGTAGTTGACAGGACACGCGTTGGACAGACCGAGCACATATCCCACCATCGTGCCGACACCACTTCCACGTGCGCTTGCCGGAATACCCCGTTGTCTGGCCCAGTTCACAAAGTCCCAGCAGATGAGGAAGTATGCGCTGATCCGCTTCTCTGAGAGGATCCGCAGTTCACGCTCACACCGATCTCTGATCGCCTCCGTGATGCCATCCTGTCCATATCGCCAGATGAGTCCCGCTTCAGCCAATTGCCGAAGCGCCTGATCACATTCTGATTCGAGATCCTCCCGGTCGATGTCCCGATCACGGTCCGCATCGAATGGGTGCAGCTCAAATCTGGTGCACCAGTCTTTGAACCAGACCGTCAGGTCAGAGGTGCCATCCCAGGCCGGTGCCTCGGTTGGTGCTGTGACGCGGACCACCGGCGCATGATTGGCATCCATGTCGATGGTGGTGTTGCATCGTTCCGCAATGCGGTGTGTGTTCTCAACTGCTTCCGGAACATCGGCGAACAGCGTTGCCATTTCCTCTGGCGACTTGACGTAGAGATCTCGTGGGTACTGCAGCCGGGATGGATCATCTTTGGTGCGACCCATGGAGATGCAGCACAGCGTGTCGTGCGAATCATGGTCATCAGCCAGGAGAAAGTGCGCATCGTTGTCACAGACGAGGGGCAGACCAAGTTCATCAGCGAGTCGAATCAGATGAGGATTGATCGCTGTCTGATCGGCGACACCTGCCCGCTGAAGCTCCACAAAGAAGCAGGGCTCGCCATGCTCATCGGGCCCGAAGGTCTTCTGGTGCCATCGCGCTTCCTGGATGGCCGCCTGCCAGTGCGCGTCATCGCCCGATCGCTCAAACTTCAGCAGGTGGTAGGCCAGCGAAGAACCAAGGTGCCCGTTGATGGCGATCAATCCATCTGACCACGCCTCCAGTGTCTCCTTGTCCATACGCGGCTTGTGATAGAAGCCCTTCAGGTACGCGTCGCTGCTCAACTTGAGAAGGTTCGACCACCCCTCGTTGGTTCGAGCCAACAGGACGAGATGGAATCCACCCGAGGGTCCGGTCTCCGTCTTTGCCCGCAACGAGCGAGACTCGGGCGCGACATAGGCCTCGATTCCGAGGATGGGCTTGACCCCCGCTGCGGTGGCCCTGGTGTGAAACTCGGCGGCGCCAAACAGGTTGCCATGATCCGTCAGCGCGACCGAGGTCATCCCAAGGTCGGCGACGCGATCAACAAGTCGTTGGATCCTGTTATGCCCGTCGAGCAGCGAGTACTCGCTGTGGAGGTGCAGGTGCGTGAATCGAGGCGTATCGGTCGTCGCGGCGGTCATGAAGTGGACCGATGATAGGGGACATCTACGTTGATCCGGGTCCTGATCTTCGAACGCGCACACCCTTTCGGCCCTCGGTGTCGTGGTCGGACCAGTCCGGCGTTCGGCCTCTGGTCAGCCGTGCCCATCCTGCCAGAACAAGGAAGACCACCATCGACACCAGCCCCGCGATCAGCGCGAGTGCCAGCAGTGGCAGGGCAAGAATGACCAGGAAGACCACCATCGCGATCCGAGCAGGCCCGCTCGGCCGGGACTGCGCCAACCGAAGGAACCCAGCAGCGCCAGGAAAACCCCCGCCTGGAAATCCGCCACCACGCGGTCCCCCGGGGGATGGCCCCGTGCCCGGTCCGCCGGTCATGGGGTGGCTGCCTCGGTCGTCTCTGAGGCAATCAGTTCCAGGAGGCCGGCGCGGAGGTCCGCGGTCAACGAGCCAACGGTCCCCTCGCCGATGGGATGATGCCCGAGCGTGGCCTCCGCCTCGGGATCCTCATCAGGGCGGACCGGCAGGCCCAGGCCGGTCACTGGAAGCACATGCCAACTTGAGTTGGTGAGGAAGACTTCATCGGCCCCCATGAGCTCGTCGAGGGTTGGTGCCTTGAACGAGGTCGTGATGCCTGCCTTGGCCGCAACCTCAAGCACCGCCTCCCGGGTGACTCCAGGACGCACCGGCGGGATGATCTCCCCTTTGGCCTGGCCTCCACGGGCCGGTGGCGTCATCAGGGTGTCGCCACTGGCGAAGAACAGATTGCTTACCGAACCGGAGGCCACGGTGGCGTCGGGCGTCAGCCAGAGCGACTCGCCGGCACCCACTGATGTGGCCGCCTGCAGTGCTGCAATGCGGTTCCAGTAGTCGAGCGTCTTGTGGCCGCTGGTCAATTGCCACGGGTTCACCCGGCCCGGGGCAATCGTGGCGGCGATTCCCTCCGTGAAGAACCGATCGGGGTACTCGGTGGGAGGCTGTACGACGATGATGATCGTCGGATCCTGCGGTCCACTGCCTGTGCTTCGCATCAGGTTGAGGTCACCCCCTGTGACCGTCAGCCGGACGCGGGCCTCAGATTGCCCAGAGTGATCGACCGCGTGCTGTACTGCTTCGACGAGCGGATCGACATGCAGACGATCGGAGAGATGCAGCGCCTGCGCCGATTCAGTGAGACGCCTGACGTGCCCACGGGCACGAAAGACCCGGCCATGTCGGGCCGCCATCGTCTCAAAGAGGCCGATGCCGTGTTGAAGACCGGCGTCAAATACAGACACGCGGGCTTCACCATCCGAGACAAACTCACCGTTAATCCAGACATCCATCGAGCGCAGCCTACCGCACCACGGACGCCTACTGGGGATCCACCATGCGCACGCCGATGATCTCGAGTGTGGGAGCGTCGGGAGTGAAGGTCACCTCCAGGACAGGCCCCTGCTGAGGTGTGACGAGGTAGCGGTTCCCAGGCTCAGCGATCGTGACGGCCAGGGAGGTGCTATCCGCGCCTGACGCACACCAGTCGCTGACCCGCGTGTTGAACAGACGCTCCAGAATGGGAAGTCGCCACTCAAGATCCTCAGCGGCGTTCGTTGCCGCCGCGGATGTCCAAACAGATTCCAGGCATCTGGTGGCCACCGCCCATTTCAATGCCGCCACTCTTCTTGGGTCGACCGTATTCGCTGCTTCTCGTGGCCAGAGCGCCAGGATGCAGGCGGCACCGAGGATGAGCAGCGGACCGGCCACCCGTCGACGTTTTTTCCACTGCTGCAACGGCGCCAGCGACAGATCCCTCACGGGGTGCCGCCGCCTGTGGGTGACCCACCTTGTGGTGCTGGCGCGGGGGCCGGAGGCGGCGCCGGGTCGGCATAGAGCACCCAACTGGTCATACTCGCAAATGGCTGGTCGGAGGCCATCCGCAGTTCGCCCGTAAAGGGGTACGGGACATCCGGGCGCGCATTCTCGATCACCACGGTTTCCTGTCCGATCTGATTCTCATGTGCGTCCCGAAAGACGAACGCCACGCCCATGTTACGAACCTCGCTTGAGGCATTGAGCAGGCTGCCCGAAATCGTCATCTGGGTGTAATCAATCTCTTCCCGGTTCTCAATGGTGGTCACGGGGCCAACGCCGCCGCCGGGGAGTGGCTGATAGGAGATGCGGTGTTCCGGAATGGTCTTCGACGCATAGTCGTAGGCAGACTTGCTGAGCCAGACGTCCTGTCCGATCGGTGCAAAGCCAAGTTTCTCCAGTCGCTTGTTGGCCGCCTTGGCTTGATTCTGCTGCTGTGTCGCCTGTGCTTGTCGTTGCCGCGCTGCTTCTCGCTTGCGGGCCTTCTCGAACTGCTCCTGTTGTCGCTTGAGCGCCGTTTGCGCACTGGTGAGTCGCCGTGTCTCTTCGAGTATCGCCTGGTAGGCAGCGAAGTTCTGCCCATGCTGCTCGTGATCGGCGATGAACTGCTTGTACTCGTCGAGTTGAGCGGTCAAAGCGGCAATCTCACTGGCGTGACGCAGCGCCTGTTGGCGGAGCGTGATCATCTCCTCGGCGTGCCGGACAAGTGCGGACCAGAGTTCCGAGGCGAAACTCCCGCTACTCAGACCCTCCCGTTTCAATGATTGTTCCGCGAGCCCCTTGAGTGTGGCGGCGTCCATGGACTCAGGCGCCTGGCCGACGTCAGGGGCTGTGGGCCCCATCAGAATGATCAGTTGACACACGGCTGCTGCAACAAGGTGCATGAGCGACTCCTGGCTCGGCGACTCGACACCCCCTGATCCCCGAGCCTATGCGGACGCAGCCCTGTCTGCCACTTGTAACAGGCCAATCGGGGCGGAAGGTGCCCCATGGAGGGGTGTCACGGAGTGGCGTCCTGGGACTCCTGGTCCCCGTCCAACATGGCTGCGGGATCATGCCCTCCAGCCTCAGCCCGCATGGCGGCGGCTCGATCCAGAAGCGCCGACTGGTCGGTGTCACGCAGTGCCAGCTCAATGTGCCACTTCACTACATCGTGGGTAGGCACGGGAAGCACCTCAAGCGCCAGATCCAGACCAGGGGTCCCGTGAACCCGGAAGCCTGTCGGCATGGAACCGATCATCGGCTCCCAACCCTTCTTCTTGATGAGCAGGTCATAGGTGCCGTAGTGCGTGAAGTCGACCTCGACCGGCGTTCGGCCAATCTCACGGTGGTTCAACCACACGAGTGCTCCCGGAGGCGTGGTGGAGATCTGAATGGTGCGTCGCACGCATCCGGTTGAAGCACCGATCAGGAGCGCGACCAAGAGCAGGTGAACGGACCGCATGGGCTTCAGGGTACCGTGGTTGGCAGTCGACGCGTGATCCATCAATCGAACTCATCGCCGCGGAACGTCGAGGCCAGATAGGCCTCTCGGACCGCCTCATCGTTGATGATCGACTTCGGATCGCCATCCCGCAGGTTATGGCCATGATGGATGATGTAGGCGCGATCGCAGATGCGAAGCGTCTGCTGGACATTGTGGTCCGTGACGAGAATGGAGATGCCGGAGTCCCTCAGTTTGGAGACCTCCTGTTGCAACTCCTCGACCGTATGTGGGTCAACGGCGGCGAATGGTTCGTCCAGAAGCAGCATGGTCGGCTCGGTGATCATGGCCCGTGCGATTTCGAGCCGCCGGCGCTCGCCCCCGGAGCAGGTGCGGGCGGTCTCACGGGCTTTGTGCTCGAGGCCGAATTGCGCCATCAGCGCGGCGCATCGTTCCTCTCGAGCGGCTCGATCGAGGTCCTGGGTTTCAAGAATCGCCAGCAGGTTGTCCCGCACGGTCATGCGCTGAAAGACGCTCGGTTCCTGACTCAGGTAACCCATCCCCATCCGGGCATGGCGAAACATGGGTGCGTGGGTGACGTCATGCCCATCAAACTCAACAGTGCCCCCCTCTGGTGTAATCATGCCGATCACCATGCGGAATGAGGTCGTCTTCCCTGCACCATTGCGGCCCAGAAGTCCGACGATCTCACCGCGGTCCACATGAAAGGAGACGCCGTCCACGACGCGGCGTCCCGAGTACGACTTGACGAGGCCTGTGGCTTCCAGCAGCGGCATCGTGGCCATGGTAGTCAGAGTCGGGGGTTACAGGATTCTGATGGTCAACGGGTATCTCACGTACTCGCGCCTGGTGGCGAAGATGGCTGAGCGGATGGCGAGGAAGACCATGAGCACGGTGGTCATGAACGCAAACGGGATTCCGATGACGGACAGGATGAGAAGCGAGGTCCAGAGGAGCATCGAGAGTCCGAAATTGCAGGCCTCCCTGCCGTGGTCATCGATAAAACTGCTTCGATCCTTGTTCGTCAGCCAGAGGACCGGGGTGACGAGGAGCAGCACGCCTGTGAAGCACCCGAGCGCCAGGAACACATGGATGAGCATGGCCGTCCGCACATCGGCTTCAGGAACCGATGGCTCGTGCAGCCGGCCCGATGGGAGGACCTGACGAAACGGAACGGTCTGGGGATCAGGGGACAACATGGGGTCTCCCCATACTGTTGGGATCTGCGGGCGCTGTGTTTCAGGCCTTCGACGGTGGTGCCTTCACCTTTCTGGCCTCATCCGTCCAGTCATCGGGATACCGCTCTGAGGCAATGGCTCCTACGATTCGAAAGCTGTTCTTGAAGACATAGTCGTCGAGCAGGACACGCCTACCGTCGGTATGGACCACCCATGCCTTGCTGGTGCGCATCCATTTGCCCATGTCGATGTCGGCAATCTCGTCGGCAGCCCATGTTTCGCCGGGGATGTCCAGGGCCCCGTCGGGCTGGAGTCGAAACACTTTGCTCTTGTTGCTGAAAAGCTGCCAGAGATACCAGGGGACGAAGGGCAGACAGAGAATGAACAGCCATTGCACTGGGCGGTCGTACGATGATGGGGCTTCGGTGTCGCCATAGATCTGGAGTTGGACCTCAGAAAGGATCATCGCTTGCTTCAGTTTCTGTGAAGCGGCGCCTTGGGCGTCCACCGGGCGCATGACTGCGGTGACAATGGCTGCTTCGGCTGCGAGCCACGTTGGAGCGCTTGTTGGCGGAGTCTCGATGGTGCCTTCGGCCGCGCCGGGGTGGTCGCTGGCATAGGCCTTGAGGGCCGATGGAATGAGTCGCTCCGCCAGCATGGCCGTCAGGCGATCGTCTGCGTCGTGCCCCCCTGCCGCGACGGCAGATCGCAGTCCGGCGACTTCAGACTGCACATCCGCACCACCTTCGACCTCCATGTTGTCCACAACGGCCGTCAGGACCGCCTGCCCTTTGGCTTCATCTGCATCACCGCTTCCCGAAATCACCGGTTCTGCGAATCGATTGAATGTGCGGCACACTTCGGCCCGGGAGAAGAACCGTTCCTGCCTGGGAATGATCTCGACGTAGTCCCAGACCCCCCCGACACCCAGCACCAGACAGACGGCGGCGACCAGAAGACATCTGATCGTGAATGAGGGGGCCAGTTTCGCTTCCAGCGGAGCCTCCCGGGCGACGACATTGGATTCACTCATGCGTCCATGCTACCGCGACCGGGCAATCGTCCACCAGGCGAATCAATCGGGCGTTGCTGCCTCAAGACAGATGGCGATGGCCAGTTTGTGGAGAGGATCGTCCTCCGGGAGTGTGTCGAGCAGCCCAAGGACGTGCGCGACCCGGCGATCGACGGCCTGTTCAGGATCGATCGTGGCTGCGGCTGCGGCGCCCAGCTCCATCAGTGCGTCTCGCATCCACCCGGCGGTTGGGGCGTCTTCATCCGCTGGCGGCTGCACCTTGGCTCGGATGGCTCCAAGAGGCCCGATCGCCACGACCGGGACTTGCCCCAGCTGGGTGCGCGGCTCCCGACACAGGACGATGACAGGCGTTTCGCGGGCGAGCGCGAGAAGCCGAAGGCGTCGAGCGTCGGCACCGACCAGTGGGGGCTGTACCAGATAGCGACCCCGTTCAACGTTCATGGTGTCGGTGACTGCGTCATCGATGATTCGGACGGCCGCTCGGGAAGAGAGCGCTTCTTTGCGGCGACCGGCACGGGTGGTGGCCAGCAGCGAGATGATCTCGGCCATGCCGGCATAGTCCTGGCGGCTGGTACTCATCGAGAGTGCCCGTTCAAGCACGTGTTCGGCCTCGAACCAGGCGGTTCTGTCAATCGCGTCGATCCCCCGATCGACCAGATCCTGGATGGCCTTCGTTCGCCTCGCAGGCGGCATGAGTCTTGCCTCGTATCGATCCGCGGTCAGACCGCGTACACCTCTGCCAGTTCATCAGCCATCGCCTGATTCCCGAAACTCAGTCGGATGCCACCAGTCGGGACAATCTCGACCACGACTGGTTGGCCAACTGAAATCATCATCAGGCCCTGGTCCGGCTTCTCCGAGTCCTGCATCAACGACTTTGTGAGGTCGCACAACAGGTGCAGGTCTCCGGTGTCAGCAAGCAGCGGGTCACGCGTATTGAGTTCCACAGTGGCCGTGGCGTCGATCTGCTGCCACTCTTCGTTGGCAGCGAGGCTGAATGCAACAACATCAAAGACGCTGCGCCATTTCCCCGCCGGGATCAACAGCAACTGGGAATGGTGCAACTTGTGCATGAGGTGATCGATGACATCACTGAGTTTGTCCTCAGGGATTTCGTGTTCGATGGCACCTTCTCGGGGCGAGCACGACGTTCCGGTCACCGACACGTGGTGGTGACGAATGGTCTCCCCGTCCCGCATGCGCAGAAAGATGTGATCTTCGTCGGGTGACTCAGACTCGATGCCGTGATCTTTGAGCACGCCGGCCGCTTCGTCAGCGGGTATGAACTCCACCAGAGATCCTCCTTGGATTGGAGCGCATTCAATACGATCCTGACCAATGGTGCAAGTCGATTCATGGACTGGCCGACGAATCCGTATGATGAAGGCGTGAAGACCATCCTCTTTGTCTGTACCGGAAACACATGTCGAAGCCCGATGGCAGAGGCCATCGCCAGGCACCTGTTGGGGCAATCCGGTGAGGAACTCTTTTTTGCATCAGCAGGTGTGGCGGCCATTGATGGCTGCCCGGTCTCTCAAGACGCCCAAGACCAACTCACGGCACGAGGGATCCCCTTTGAGGGCCACTCCAAGGGGCTGAGTGCGGACATGGTGGCCAAGGCGGCTCTGGTGTTGTGCATGACCCCCAGCCACCTGGAAGGGGTCAGGGCGTTGCTTGGTGGTGATGCGGCCGCCATGGGGAAAGTGCACCTGCTCGATGCAGACGGTGGGGCCATCGACGATCCGATCGGGCGGGGCCCGGCGGCCTACGCGGCCGTGGCGGATACATTCGAACGGGTCATCCCGGATCGGGTGGGCGCACTCCTGGGCACTCCGTCTCACTGACGCGGTCGGATGGTGCGCCTCCTGGCGCGGCTGATCATGTGAATGACGCCACGGTCTCAGTGAGCAGCCTGGCACCGAATCCGGTGGGGCCCACCTGATAGAGCGTTGTGGCGACGTCCGTGGTGGCGGGACCAGCGATGTCGATGTGGGCCCATGGAATGTCAGGGTCGACGAAGTAGGACAGGAATGCGGCACCCTGAATGGGATGTCCGTCTCGCTTTGGCCCCGAATTCCAGATGTCGGCGTGGTTGGAACGCATGAATGCCCGGTGTTCCTTCCAGAGTGGGAGGCGCCAGACCTGCTCCCCCGCACTCTCACCAGCGTGCGTGATTCGGCTTCGTAGATCCTCGTGACGGCTCCACAGCCCGGCGCACCATTCACCAAGTGCCACGACCACGCCCCCGGTGAGTGTGGCCATGTCCATGATGTGGGTCGGCTTGATCTTTCGGCACGTCCACGCCAGCGCATCGGCCAGCACCAACCGTCCCTCGGCATCAGTATTGGTGACCTCGACCGTCACCCCGTTGTACATCTTGATGATGTCGTCTGGCCGGTAGGATCGAGCAGAAACCATGTTTTCCGCGCATGGCAACACG
This sequence comes from uncultured Isosphaeraceae bacterium, assembly GCA_964417845.1. GTDB lineage: Bacteria > Planctomycetota > Phycisphaerae > Phycisphaerales > SM1A02 > UBA12567. The sequence goes on along the minus strand of CAYQJN010000051.1, from coordinate 4,228 downwards.
GCGTGAACTTCGACAGGAAGTTTGAGTGTGGCGATTGACTGCATGGCGCCGAGGACGCCAGCGCCTCCACACATGTCGTACTTCATACCCTTCATGCCATTGGAGATTTTGAGTGAGTACCCCCCGGTGTCATAGGTGATGGTCTTTCCCACCAGCGCGATCCGGTGACCACGTCGGGCCGACGGAGGCTTCCATGTGAGGTGCACCAGACAGGGCGCCTGATCGGATCCCTGCCCGACCGCGGTGAGCCCCCCCATTCCGAGTTCTCTGGCCTTGGCGGCTGAAATGACCGTGCACTTCATACCCAGCTTCTTCGCCATGGCTCGGGCCTGTCTGGCGATCCAGGCGGGCGTCGCCACATTCGGAGGTGTCGACCCGAGCCGCCGCGCTTCGTTCGAGCCCTCGGCGAGCACACACCCGCGACGGAGTCCCCCGCGGGCGGCGCCATTGCTGCTGGTCAGGACCAGGCTGCCCGAGGCGGCGTCGCCTTGAGCGGCGGTGCCCCTCCAAGTCTCCTGCCGCCAGTTCGCCACCACCATGCCCTCTGCCACCGCTTGCGCGGCCGCCGCATGTTGGTCCTTGAGCGTGCCAGCGAGATGGCCAGCGACCTCGATCCGAGCACCTGAGGCACCGAATCTGGCGAGGGCCGCTACGAGGCTTCCCCCGGCGGATCGAAGGCTGGTTGGCGTGGGCGGGTGCTCGCCGAGGCCGACCAGAATGCTGTGCTCATCACCAATTGAAACGGCGCCCGCAGACCGCGAAAAGCCCGGTCGCCGCCAGGCATTTGACATCCCTCCCCCACATGAGGCGTCGAGCGCTTTGAGCGCCTCAGGCATCCGCTTGGCGGTGGATGTTGCGAAGGCGACGGTCACACACTGTCGGGGCGATCCGGTACGAATGGTCTTGTACATGATCTTCCGCATCGGTCAAGCCCACCCACCCACAACACAATGTGCGCGGGGTGGATCGGGCGGCGCTACCATGCGGCCATGTCTCTTGATCGCCTGGTGGACGCAGCGTTGAATCGGGCCGGGGAAGGTCTCCGGACACTGGAAGATCTGGCCAGGTTCATTCTCGACGACTCGAAATCAAGCCATGCGTGCAAGCGACTTCGTCACGATCTTCGTGGCGTGGCCGAAGACGTGTGGATGTCCGGGAGACCTTGTTGGAGCCGCGACACGGCTGGTGATGTCGGGACGACATGTGGAACACCGTCTGAATCGATCCGGCGAGGGGCCGCTGATCTCGCTGCGGCCGCAGGGCGCCGCGCCTCAGAAGCGCTCCGGACGCTGGAGGAGTCAGCCAAACTCGAGCACGGAGACGAAGGGTCTCGGGCGATCGAGGGCATTCGGTATGCCCTTTACGACCTTGCCGCGGCGATCGAGCGTCGACTGGGGACCGGCCGCGCCGTGCAGTGGCGGCTGTGTCTGCTGCTTGACCCGGAGGCCTGCGTGCTGCGCTGGCAGGACACGCTGGAGGCGTCGCTTGGTGGCGGTGTGGATCTGGTTCAGGTGCGGCAGAAGTCCACAGGTGACCGCGGGCTGGTGTCGCTTGCTCGGGAGGTCATCGAGATTTCGAGCCGGGCGGGCGTGCCAGTGATCATGAATGACCGGGTTGACATTGCCCTGGAGGTTGGCGCGGCCGGGGCGCACCTTGGTCAGGATGATCTGACGATGGAGGCGGCTCGGCGAATCTGTGGGCGGCGGCTCATGCTTGGTGTGAGCACACACGGTGCGGCGGAGGCTGCTGCAGCGGTGGAGGGCGGCGCCGACTATGTGGGGGTGGGTCCGATCTTCGCCAGCGGGACGAAGCCGGCGCTGGAGCCTGCCGGGCTTGACCGGCTGCGGGAGAGTCTTCCAGTGTGTGCGGGGACGCCTCATCTGGCGATTGGCGGAATCGATGGGGAGACCATCGGCGCGGTGCGGGCCGCTGGCGCCAAGGGCGTGGCTGTTGGCGGTGCGCTCTGTGGCGCCCGCGATCCGGAGGGCGTGGCGCGACTTCTAACGGCCGCGGTGGCAGTCGCGTGATCCGCGACGTCCGGTGCATTGTGCTCGGGAGTGGGACCAGCGCCGGGGTCCCCGCGATCGCCTGTGACTGCGCGACGTGTACTTCGGACGACCCGCGAGATCAACGACTTCGAACAAGTGCAGCGGTGTGCTGGACCGACCCTGAGGGCGATGAGCGGTGCGTTCTGATTGATGCCTCACCGGACTTGCGGCAGCAGGTCCTGCGGGCGGGGATCACCAGATGTGACGGCATTTTCTTCACGCACAACCATGTAGACCACACCTTTGGTCTGGATGAGGTCCGCCGATTCAATGTGGGACAACGCACACCGATTGATATCTGGGGTGAGCCGAACACGCTCTCGCACCTTGAGCGGGTGTATCGCCACATCTTCCACCCCCAGCACAACGTCAACGATTCCTTCATCGCGGCGGTGCGACCTCACACCCTCAGCCCTGGAGAATCAGTGACGTGCTTTGGCCTTCAGATCGAACCGGTCCGGCTGATGCATGGGAATCTCCCGATTCTGGGATTCCGGATTGATGCGGATGATGGGCCGGACTGGCCGCTGCCGTTGGCGTGGTGCACCGATGTGTCGGAGATTCCTGAGGAGAGCCGCGGGCGGCTGATGGGACTGGAGACGCTCTTTCTGGACATGCTGCGGGAGCGGCCTCATGGAACGCACTTCAGCACCGAGGAGGCGGTTCGAGAGGCAACGTCGCTCGGAGCCCGGCGGACCTGGTTTGTCCACATGGCGCACCAGATCCGGCATGCAGAAGTGGACGCAGCGCTTCCTGAGGGCATGGGGCTGGCCTGGGACGGGCTCACGGTAGATTGGACCGGCTAAACACCCCGACCCGACGGGTCACCTAACACTCTGCCAGACAAAGACTTGCGATTGGGCTCATTGCTCCTTGGCATCTAAGTCGTTGTGGCGCAAGTACATCAGCGACCCGTCGGGTCGTTCCAGGGGTGTGCATCCCAGAAAATGGCCGCTGGCTGTTATCCTGCGGGGCTCATGGCACAACTCCGCGAAATCAAGAATCGAATCGGCGCTGTCAAGACGATCGGCCGGATCACCAAGACCATGCAGATGATTGCGACGGCCAAGTTCACGGCCGCTGGCCAGCGAGCGGAACAGTCCCGCCCGTACGCCCGCATGATCGATGACATGGTTCGCCAGGTCGCCTCCAATGCGGATGACTATGAGTCGCCGCTCATTGATGGCCCAAGCGAACGGGTCGGAAAGGACCTGATTCTCGTAATCTGCTCGGATCGCGGGTTGTGTGGTGCCTACAACGCAAATGTTCTGCGGACTGCGAACAAGCACCGACAGACTGAAATCACATCGACGGATGTCGTTGTGGAAACCGCAGGCAAGAAGGCTGCGGCATACTTCAAGTTCCAGGGCGTCGAGGTGTCGCGTGCCTACAGCATCGGTGATGCGCCGGTGTACGAGGACGTCGAGGCAGTGGCGCAGGCGTATCTCGATCAGTACATCGCCGGGGAGTACGACTCGATCAAAGTTGTTTCGATGCGGTACCAGAGTGTGTCACGGCAGACTCCGGAAGTGACACAGTTGCTTCCTTTGTCGCAGCCTGAGGCGGGTGAGAATGACAAGACATCGGGGCACCGTGATGTCTATGAGTTCTCGCCCAATGCTGGTGAGTTGCTGGACACGCTGCTGCCGACGACGGTCAAGACGCTGCTCTTCCAACTCTTCATGGAAGCGGCGGTGAGCGAGCACGTGATGCGGATGATTGCGATGAAGGCAGCGACCGACAACGCCAAGGACTTCGGCCGCACCCTCAGCCGCACCTACAACCGCGCGCGGCAGGGCCAGATCACAACCGAGCTCACCGAGATCGTCTCCGGAGTCGCCGCCCTCGAGGGCTGAGCCCCACTGACCGGCGGTTGATGTGCGTTGGGCGCGTTTCACCTGTGGGGGTCGCCGCTCAGATTCGGCTTTTCCGGCCTCTTCATCGCCGGTCTTGGCAGACATCACTCCGGGGCGCTTTATGTTGTTGTCTTCTGGGCACTTAGAAAGTGCGAGCTTTCTAAGTTGTTGTGGCGCAGGGAGATCAGGTGAAAGGTGGTCGGGAGGGCTGTAATTGTTATTGCGACGCAGTTGCAATGTGGATAGGGTGGTGCATCTCAGAGGAGATCCCACCCATGGTCGGCTTGAAGGCCTTTGTGCTTGTGTTCCTGATGATGCCCCTCG
>CAYQJN010000050.1:0-13951 GCA_964417845.1 uncultured Isosphaeraceae bacterium | reverse complement strand
GCCCTTGCTGGCACCACGACGTCAACCCAGGGCGATGTGAATCTGAATGCGACCACGGGCGACGTCCAGGCCAGCGACACCATTGATGCGGCGGGCAGCGCGGTGCTGACATCCGACGCGGGCGCCGTTTCGGTCGATCAGATTGATGCCGGAGGCGATGTGACGCTCACCGGCGACACCGGTGTGTCCATGCAGGATGTCGTGGACGCCGGTGGCGTGCTGACGGCAACCGCTTCGGGTGGCGATGTGACCAGCGAGACGGCAATCTCGGGCCAGAGCGTCGATATCGACGGTCTGAATGTGGCCCTTGCTGGCACCACGACGTCAACCCAGGGCGATGTGAATCTGAATGCGACCATGGGCGACGTCCACGCCAGTGACACCATCGATGCGGCTGCGAACCTGATCGCTCAGGCCACCGGCAGCATTGACGTGGCGGATCTGTCGGGCGCCACGATTGACGTGAGCGGCCAGGGCGTGGTCACGCTCGGAGGCAGCACGCAGAGTGAAGGCGCCATCATGGCGACGTCACACGGCGATCTCCTGAGTGTCGCCTCGACGGTGCGTGGCGGCAGTGTGGAACTCACCGGCGCGAGCATCTCAGTTTCGGGAGACGTCGAGTCGGATGGCGGATCGCTGACGGTTGAGTCAACGGGCGGCGCCATCGATGTGTCCGGCCGGCTGGCGAGCAACGCCGGCGTGGCCGTCGGTGCAGCCGGATCGCTCACCGTGTCATCTGACGCCGTCGTTCACTCGACGTTCGCTGAGGGTGATGGCGACACACAGGCCGCGACGACCGTGGCGTCGGGCGATCTGGTCATGACGGCAACCGGGGATCTCTCATCAGAAGGAACCCTGATTGCTGACAGAGTGCTTTCGGCTCAGAGCGATGGCACCCTGACCGCTGGCGGTTCAGTGACGGCTTTCACGATCGACCTGACGTCGTCCGATGCGGGCTCGATTCATCTGGCAGGCGATCTTCTCGCCAGCAACCTCAGCGCGGGCGCCGGGCACGTTGAATTGTCCGGTCAGATCAACGCAGACATGTCACAGCTGACTGGTTCTACGATCACGCTGGTCAGTGGCAGTGAATTGTTGGGTACCGATAGCGAGCTCAGCGCCGTGAACGATCTTCAGGCAAGTGGTCTGATTGATCTTGATGGCGGGTTGATGGCCAACGCCATCGCAGGCACGATCTCCTCGGATGGGATCATCAGGGTGGCGTCCTCAGCGGACGTCGTCGCGCAGTCGACCGTGGAGCTCGCCGGGACGATTGAAGCCGGGACGCTGTTGGTACAGTCAAATGCTGCGGATGTGTCGCTCGGAGGCACCGCCACAGCTGTGGACGCGATCGTGATTGATGCAGCGACGAGTGCTTCGTTGTCCGGCATCTTGACCGGTGGAACCATCACCGCCACGGCGGGGTCTGGCCTCGCCAATGATGCGACGCTCGCCACCACCACCGGCGACCTGTCGCTCATCGCCGGTGACGCGTTGACGCACTCCGGCTCCAGTACGAGCGCCGGAGGGATTCTGGTGGGAGTCGATTCCACCGGATCAGTGACCTTGCGTGGCACGCTGGAAGCGACCAATTATCTCTCTGCCATCGTCGAAGATGGAGGTTGGATGGTGGTCGACGGAGGCGAACTCACCGCCAACAGCATCCTGCTCGATGCGGCGGCGCTGGACCTGCTGGACGCAACGATGACCGCCGCGTCCGATGGCGGAGAAGTTGCTGTGGTCGCTGATGCCATCACCATCTCGGGCGCGTCGCTCACCGGGTCCATGGTGGCCATGAGTGCGTCATCAACGGATGGGGTCGCGAGCGTGCAACTTGCCGAGGGCACCTTGCAGATTGCGGCCGGGGAAGAAGTGCAACTGATTGCCACCATGGACGGAGGCGGCATCCTGGACGTGGCGGCAGGTGACTATCTGCTCGTTGGCGGTGATATCGGAAGCGACGAGCAGTTGTCGGCTGTGCGCCTTCAGAGTGGATTGATCTCGCTGGGAGGCGAGGGAACCGTCGTTCGGAGAATGGCGGCATCAGGCGATATCGAGATCAACGCGCACAGCGAGGCGACCTTCCTGGAGGGACTCCCATCCATCATCGGATTCGGTGAAGGGCTCACGGTGGCCAGCTCCGGTGGAGACATTCGGATCGGCAACAACCAGGGGATGTCGCACGTGTCGAATGTCGTGCTGGATGCCGCAGGTGAGTTGACCGTGGGTGATCTCACAGCGGCTGGCGACCTGACGCTCAAGGCCGAAGCGATCAACGTGTGGCGGCGGTTGCCCCGGCAGATTGCGACGCCCGGCGGGCTTGTCAACTCAACAGTGACATCGATCGTTTCCGGCGGCACGCTCGACGTGCAGGGCACACTCACCGACACGGGTCTGGCAGGCGAGCCGGCGCTCTTCGCAGCCGTCGATGGGATCAGAGGTGTTCCAGTGGGCAGGCAGACCCGGGTGGATTCCTTTGATGCCGGCGAATTGGTGCTTGTTGGCGATTCCGGAAAGGAACAGTTGTACCTGAAGGCGCTGGACGGCCCCCTTCCATCAAGCGTGGGCGGTGACGAGGTCGCGGCTGAGTCGGAGCAGGGTGAAGTTTCGGTGGAGGCCGATGGAGATGAAGCGAATCGGACAACGGCGGACCTGAGTGATCTGGGAATCTCGCTGGTTGATGGTGCCGATCGGCCTGTTCCTCAGGGTCGCCTGGCCCGCACGGGCTTCACGATCGACGGTGTGACCAACCGCCAGGGCGACACGCTGGTGTCGGCCGGTGGCCTGGTTCCGGTCATGCGATCTCGCGTCAACACCAAGTTTGCCCGTCAGGCCGTGGCGGACTACGCCCTGGCGATGCAGATTGCTTCACCTGATGGCGGCGTCACGCAGGCCGGACAACTGCTGGCGGACGCGCAAACGGCCTATCAGGAGGAATCAGTGACGTCAGAGGAACCGGTTGACTACCGCGCCTGGTTGGCCAGCGGCGACTCCACCCTGCAGACGCAGGCCAGTGACCTGATCGCTCGACTTGATGCCGCGTTTGAGAGCCTGCGACTTGCTGGGTTGACGGCAGACGAGGTCAATGCAAGTCGCCGGTACGTGGAACGGCAACTGAGTGCTGGCGGCGAGTCGATTCAGTTGGTGCTGGTTCGAACCGGTGCGGCGCTGGCGGGGTGATCCCGCGTGGCAGAAGTGGATGGCTCAAGACGTCATCCGACTTTGAATCGACCCGTTCGACCTTGAGGTCTGGCGGCGCACGACGTATGCTCGCGCTGGAGGCGGAATCGCATGACTGACTGCTGCACGGATGTCGCGGGACGGTATGAAGAAGTGAAGGCACGCATTCGTGCCGCTGCAGAGCGGTCTGGCAGGGATCCCGACAAGGTCATCCTCGTCGCCGTCAGCAAGAACGCGACGCCGTCACAGGTGCGGACGCTGCACCGCCTGGGCCACAGCGATTTCGGCGAAGGCCGTATGCAGCAGTTCGTCCGCATGGCCAGCCAGCTGGATGAGTTCAGGACGCGGCAGCGAGACTTGCTCGGTGATGTGGAAATGCCTGAGGCCATTCGATGGCACTTCATCGGACATCTTCAGCGAAACAAGGTGAGGCGTGTCCTCTCGACGGCCCGGCTGGTGCACAGTGTGGATTCCCTCAAACTGGCCGAGGAGATTCAGTCTGTCCATCGCGATGACGATCCCCCGGCTGAGGTCCTGATTCAGGTCAACATCAGCGGCGAGCGATCCAAGCAGGGCGTGGCGCCCGCGGCAGCGGTCCATCTGGTGGATCAGGTCCGCACCATGCTCGGCGTCCGCGTGCGGGGACTCATGTGCATGGCGCCTCGGACCGAGTCTCCTGAAGAGGTCAGGCCCGTCTTCAAACGGGCCTATGAGCTCTTCAATGACATTCGTCGGACTGGCGGTGATGACCGATTCAACCTGCTCTCGATGGGCATGAGCAATGACTACGAGGTCGCGGTGGAATGTGGTGCCAACGTGGTCCGCGTCGGTACGGCCATCTTCGGTGATCCTGAGCTGGAGGTCGGAGACCAGGCGGTTACCGCGGATCACTCCGCAGCACCATCAACGCACTGACGAGCCCATCGCGGCGTGTGGCCGGTGTTTCCGTGGGACGGATTCAGGAGCCGCTACGCCTCGGTCGTGGTCGGTCCTGAATCGCTGGCACTGACTTCGAAGGCAAGTTGCTCCAGCGATCGGGAGAGGTCGATCGGTTCCACGGGGACCGAAACGCGAAGCGTGGCTGGCGCGAAATTCAGGATGCCTCGAATGCCTGCGTCCACCAATCGGGTCGCCACTGACTGCGCATGCTCCGCCGGCACAGCCACCACTGCAAGATCGATTGACTTGGTCTGGATGGCATGAGGGAGCTCACTGAGTGGCTCCACGAGCGTTCCTTCGATGTGTGTTCCATGCAGGCGTGGATCATCATCGAAGGCAGCGACCACCTGAAACCCACCGCCGGCGAATCTCGGGTATCCCATTAACGCGGAGCCGATCTTGCCTGCGCCGACGATGGCAAGGTTCCAGGTGCGGTCGAGCGAGAGTGACGCGCGGATCCTGGCAGCCAACCCGGTCGGCTCATAGCCGACGCCGGGGCGGCCGGTCTGTCCGAGAAAGGCCAGATCACGCCGCACCTGCGCGTCGGTGAACCCGAAAGCGCGAGCAATGGTCGATGAACTGATCGCCGTGTGCCCCGCTTCCGCCGCCCGGTCCAATTCGCGGAGATACAGACTGAGGCGCCGAACGGTTGGTCTCGGAATGCCGCTGGTAGGCATGCGCTCATGGTAGGAAGGGGATCCGTACCATGGCGGCATGCACATCCGTGAGATCATGGCGCGAGATGGCCGCACCATCAGTTTCGAGTTCTTCCCGCCACAATCCCCGTCTGCGGCGGAGGCGCTCGAGGCCCGTCTTGACCAGTTTGCCGATCTGCGGCCCTCGTTCGTCTCCGTGACGTATGGGGCCGGTGGAGGCACCCGGGCTCGGACCCATGATCTTGTGGTGCGTCTCTCGGATCGAGGCCATCTCAATCCAGTCCCTCATCTCACCTGTATTGGACACACATCCGACGAGTTGGATGTCATTCTGAATCGCTACGCCTCGCACCAGGTGGGAAACCTGTTGGCGCTTCGCGGAGATCGTCCTGACTCGATGCCTGAGGATGAAGGCCCCGGCGCCTTCCCACATGCCATCGACCTGGTGCGGCACATTGCCGCTTTTAATGACCAGCACCCGGACTCGGCGTTCGGTATCGGCGTGGCTGGGTTTCCGGAGGGGCACGCGGAGACACCCAACCAACTGGTGCACATGAGACACCTCCAGGCCAAGGTTGATGCCGGAGCCGATTGGATCACCACACAACTGTTCACAGACAACGGCCGGTTCTTCGATTGGCGTGATCGGTGCGGGCTGGCGGGCATCGAGGTTCCCATCGTCGCTGGCATCATGCCAATCACGAGTCTGGCGACCATGGATCGAATGGCCGATCTGGCCGCAGGAACCACCTTTCCAGCACGCCTTCAACGCCGGCTCATGCGCTTTCAGGACGATCCCAGGTCGATCGAGCAGGTCGGCATTCAATGGGCGGTTGAGCAGTGCAACGATCTGCTGGATCAAGGGGTCGCGGGGCTCCATTTCTACACCCTCAACCGCTCGGACGCGACGCGCAGGATCTTTGAGGCGTTGGGAGCCGGATCGTCGGCTGATCTCAAAGGCTGTTGAAGGCCCTCCGGCGTGCCAGGCTTGCCCATGGACACCCCCCTCATGAGGACGGAGTATCCTGCGCGGGATGCGACGACTGATTCAATGTGGTCTTGCCGTTACAGGCATGCTGATCGCCGGTTCGGCGGCCATGGCCCAGCCGCAGGAATCCGGATCACTTCCGGACAATGCGCAGGAGATCTGGGCTGACCGACTCTCAGACCAGCAGAAGCAGGACAAGGACTCCAGGAAGAAGGCGACGCCGGCCTATAAGGAACCCGGTGTGCCCTCCGGCGGTCCGGCACCGCTCTGGGGGATGCTCGTCTCTCTCATCCTGGTGTTCATGGTGCTGGGCGTGAGTCTGATGCCGTCGAAGCGAGGACACCAGGATTGAGCGGCTGGTCGGACGTGCTGCGGGGGCCGATTCCTCCGATCACGTTGACGGGTGTGGCGGTGGTGCTGTGGCTCATGCCAGGCATGCAACGGACCACCGATGCCGTCTTCGAGGACCGAAGTGAATACCTCGCCGTAACCAGTGCGTTGGATGACGGGGCGGGGAGTGTGTTGTGGGTGTTCGATGTGCGAACCGAGGAATTGCTGGCAACGGCGTGGGATCGCTCGAGCGGGTCCATGAAGGCGTTGGCGATTCGTCCCGTGTCGCTCGATCTGAAAGCGACGATCAGGCAACGATGAACCACATTCGTCCCAACTTGGTGGCGGCCCTGTGGGGCGTGGCCCTCATCAGTCTGATGGTCGTGGCCCTGCGCTGGGCGCCTGCTTCGGCGGCGACGGCGGGAACATCGGCGTCGCGCGGTGGCTTTACGCTGTTGACTGGCCACTCCCGCGCGCAGGAGGTTCCAGAGTCCAGCGAAATCGTCTACTTGATCGACCACCACCGAGGACTTCTTCTGGTCTATGGGATGCCGGATGGCGCCGATTCAAAGGCCATCGCCTGGCTGGATGGCGGGCGAATTGAAGTGCTCTTCGAGCGGGGGCGTGCGATCGGGCGTGGTTCACCCTGATACCCTCCGGGCATGCACCATCCGGTTGATGCTGTGATGCTCGCTCGCAGGGCTGCCTCGTTTACAAAACGATCGATCAAGGCGGAGTCGAAGCGGGAGGGGCTGCGTCTGGCTGTTTCCGTGCTCGATCTCACCACGCTGGAGGGGGCCGACTCGCCCGAGCTGGCACGAGCGCTGTGTCGCAGAGCCATCTCACCCTGTCCGGCCCCACTCGATCCACCGGTCCCATCCGTGGCGGCCGTGTGTGTGTATCCCCGGCTGGTTCCTGTTGTTCGAGAATCGCTGCTCGGGAGCCAAGTCAAAGTGGCATCGGTTGCCACCAGTTTTCCAAGTGGGCAGGCGTCGCTTGAGACGAGGCTGGCCGACACCCAGGCTGCGTTGGAGTCGGGTGCCGATGAGATCGACATGGTCATCAGCCGTGGGGCATTTCTGGCGGGGCGCATGGACGAAGTCGCTGACGAAGTGCAAGCAGTCCGCGAAGTGTGCGGCGAGGCGCACCTCAAGATCATTCTGGAGACGGGTGAGTTGGAAACACCGGACAACGTCCGGCGGTGCGCCGATCTGGTGATTGAGGCGGCCAGCAGGGCAGGTGATCTTGCCGATGGGGCGGTCTTCGTCAAGACCTCAACGGGCAAGGTCTCCCCGGCTGCGACGATGCCCTCCGTACTGTTGCTCCTTGAGGCTGTTCGGGATCACTTCCACCGCACGGGGGTACGCGTCGGGGTCAAGCCGGCCGGCGGCATTCGAACGGCCAAGGCGGCGCTGCATCTGCTGGTCATGGTGCGCGAGACCGTCGGACCGGACTGGCTCGATGCGAGGCTCTTCAGGATCGGCGCCTCAAGCCTCCTGGACGATCTGGTCCGACAACTCCTCTGGACGAGCCGCGGGCACTATGCGGCCATGCACGACGTGGCGGTGACATGATGACGACACAGGCGACTCAGATCACGGGCGCAGATTGGGAGTACAGCCCCGCGCCTGAGCGGACGCGGCCAGAGATCTCGGCCGAGTACGGACTGTTTATAGATGGGGAGTTTCGATCACCGCTCTCAGGGAAGACGTTTGAGACGATCAATCCCGCGACGGGCAAGCGGCTGGCCCGCGTAGCGCAGGCGGGCGAGCGTGATGTCGATGCTGCGATGTCGGCGGCGCGGGCCGCGGCGCCCAAGTGGGCTCGGCTCAGTGGTCGGACGCGGGCGAAGTATCTGTACCGGCTGTCCAGGAGGATTCAGGAGTGCGCCCGCGAACTGGCGGTCCTGGAGACCATGGACGGCGGGAAGCCCATCAAGGAGTCGCGCGACGTGGACCTCCCCCTCGTCGCCCAGCATTTCTTCTATCACGCCGGTTGGGCTGACAAACTGCAGTGGGCCTTCGGTGGCCGTCCGGTTCGGCCGCGCGGCGTCTGCGGGCAGATCATCCCGTGGAACTTCCCATTGCTCATGGCAGCGTGGAAATTGGCGCCTGCGTTGGCCTGTGGCAACACGGTGGTGCTCAAGCCTGCCGAGACAACACCGCTGACCGCCCTTCATCTGGCGAGAATTCTTCAGGAGATCGATCTCCCCCCAGGCGTCATCAACATCGTGACCGGGGCGGGGGAGACCGGCAAACTGGTGGCGCAGCATCCGGCCGTTCGTAAGGTGGCATTCACCGGATCAACGGAAGTCGGCCGCATGCTGATGGAGGATCTGGCAGCTCGGGAAGTGCCGTTGACCCTTGAGTTGGGTGGAAAGAGCGCCAACATCGTCTTCGCGGATGCCGCCATTGATCAGGCGGTTGAAGGCGTGGTCAGCGGAATCTGGTTCAATCAGGGGCACGTCTGCTGCGCCGGCTCCCGGCTGCTCGTGGAGGAGTCGATTCTGGAGCCGTTCGTTGCATCGCTTCGTGAACGCATGCGGCAACTGCGGGTGGGGGATCCGCTCGACAAGAACACCGATGTTGGGGCGATCAACAGTGAAGCACAACTCGACCGTATTCGAACACTGGTCGGCCGAGGTCAGGAGGAAGGTGCCATCCTGCACGATGTGCAGTCCGCACCCCTGCCCAGCAGCGGCTGGTGGTTCCCACCATGCTTCTTCACCGGAGTCCAGCCTTCTCACATCGTGGCCAGGGAGGAAATCTTCGGACCAGTCCTGTCGGTCATGAGTTTCAGAACACCCGAAGAGGCCGTGCGGCGAGCCAACGCCACGCCCTATGGGCTGGCGGCGGGCGTGTGGACCGACAAGGGCTCCAAGATCTTCGAGATCGCGCGCAGGATGGAGGCCGGTGTGGTGTGGTGCAACACCTACAACCAGTTTGATGCGTGCGCACCATTCGGTGGTGTCAAGGAATCCGGGTTCGGACGCGAAGGCGGCCGACACGGCCTTCGAGCGTACGTGCGGTGAGGAGGAGACGCTGATGGAACGGCTCACAGTCGTCAAGACCGGCAAACTCTGGATTGGTGGCGCGTGGCCCCGCTCTGAATCAGGGCAGACGTTCACGATCGACGATTCGGACGGACAGGTGCTCGCGCGGTGCGCGCTGGCGAGCCGCAAGGACGCCAGAGACGCCGTGGAGGCAGCGCGTAAGGCCGTGCCCCGCTGGCGAGACGCCACGGCGACGCTCAGGGGTCAGGTGCTCTATCGAATCGCGGAGATGCTGGAGAGCCGAGCAGAGGAATTCACCTCGGCCCTTGAGACCCAGGGGCTCAAGCAAGCCGCTGCCCGCCAGGAGGTGGAGGACGCCATTGACCGCATGGTGATGCTGGCCGGATGGTGCGACAAGATCCATCAGTTACTGGGATGCCAGAATCCGGTTGCCTGTCACTACCACAATTTCACAGTGCCGCAGGCGTGCGGCGTCGTTGCCCTGATGAGCCCCGACTCACCCTCACTGCTCGGTCTCGTCACGCTCGTCGGAGCCGCGATGGTCATGGGTAATGCGGTTGTCGCCGTCGTCCCCAGAGAGGCAGCCCTGTGCGGCATTCTTCTTGGTGAGTCGATGGGGGTTTCCGATGTTCCGGGCGGCGTGGTCAATGTCCTGACTGGGGATGTGGCCGCACTTCTGGAGCCGCTCGGTGGCCATCGTGAGGTCGCCGTCACCGTTGCCGCCGGCTGCACCAAGGCTCAACGAACGACACTACGTACGGCCGCCGCCGATGGCATTCGACGGGTCCATATCGTTGGCTGGTCCGGCAGTGACTGGGGCAATGACGACGAGACCTGCTCACCATGGTTCCTCGAACAGTTTGTCGAATTCAAGACGCTCTGGCATCCATCTGCGAGTTAGCAGGCCGCCCAGGAGCGTTCCCTGTTCGATCTCGGCGATCTAGCTTTCGCCGACGCCGTCAGCCCTCAGAATTCCGGCACCAGCACGAGGCGTGATCGCTGTGGGACGACGCCAAGGTCCGGGCGACCGGGGATCGGGAGGCGGAGCTCTTCACCATTGGTCAGTCGAAACGGAAACTGCTTTTGCCATCGTTCCGCTTCGGGGCTGAGAAGGCTGGAGGCGGGGTCAACCGCGGATTCGTCAAACACCCCTACGGTGACCGTACTCAAGCGGCTGACGGGATCGTGGTGGAAGTACGCGGGGATGCCGGACTGTCTGAGGGAGGCGACCTGTGATTCGGCTTGTTGCCGACGGACCTGATCTGGAAGTTCCCCCGAGTCGAAGTCTCCCCAGACACCGATTTCCAGGGTGTACAGGATGCGGGTGGCTGGCTGGCTGTGTCGGAGGGCGAGGAGTTCATGGGGATGGAGGTCTGCAGGATCTCGAGGTGGGTACACCACCGTTCGAATGATGGGCCCGAAGATCCGCTTACCATTGACCCTCAGGCCGTGCAAAGTCTCCATGTCCTTAGCCGACTGCGGATCTTCCCAGTTCTCATATCGCCCGAACAACACCATGGCACCCTTGCCATCGACATGAACGCCAATGCCAGGCGTGAGTGGTGGCACGAGTGCGGCTAACTGGGTGGCCCATAGCCGGGCCGCCTGCCCATCCTCATCTCCCTGAAAGGTCTTGAGCACCAGCGCGTGCCAGGCGGCATCCTCGGATCGCCCCTGGGCCTGGCGGGCGTCGTCCCGGGCTGCGGCGGGGGACTGGTCGTGGGACGGAGCGGTCACTGCCGCGCCCATCATGAGTCCCTCCATGGCGCTCCAGTCCAGTTCCTGTCGCGGCGGCTCCGCGTCCTGGGCATCAAGCGATGCCTGCAACTCCGGATTCGGGGGAGGAACCTGCGGTCTGGAAGGTTCCGGTGTCGAACACCCGGGCAGTGTCATCCAGAGCAGGAACGCGGAGAAGCACCGAGATACGTGTGAGGAGGTACGTTGGAAGTGCATGGGAGGGGGCAGGTTACGGGAGTTTTTGCAAAGTTCAAGGGAGCCGAGTCGGTGGGCCGATGATGAGGGTACGGCCCGGCATGGTGCTCTGATCGGGCCGCGGGATTCAGGGAAGAATCGCGAGTCAGTGTAGGAATTGGGACGGGGTAGCGACGGGCGGTGCAGCCGCCCGGCGAGGAGTCTCTTCAATGTTCGACATCGCCCTGGTGGGAAGTCATGCGTGGGATCGGAAAGAGCCGGACAATGCCCCGGCGGTGCATCGGCGGCTGGGAGACCTTCCCGGACCTGATGAATCGCAGTACCGGCGGTGGCGTGATGCCCTGGGCCAGACTGAGCCGATCGGGGCCATCCGGTGGGATCGGGTGAATGCGGTGAGGGCGGCGCTGGCATCGGACGCTTACCTGACCGATGCCCGGCTTGAAGCCGCGATCGACGGCCTGCTTCGCGATCTGGATGCGTAGTCACGGTTCTCCACTTGCTGGATGGGCGGCTGTGGCGGTCGGTCTGATGGCCCTCGGCGGTTGCGAGAGCACTCAACAGCCCCGCCGCTCGGGCACGACCCACACGGTGACCGCCTATCCGCCTTCAGCACTTCACGTGCATCCGCTCTCTCATGTCATCCGCCGGGATGACGGAACGGTGGCGATCGAGGTGTACGTGCAACTCCAGGATGCAGATGGCGTGCCGACTCGGGGCAAAGGGACATTGGAATTGGGCTTTCATCAGGCAGATCGGTTTGGCGGTGCCATTCTGGTGCGGCGTACCTGGACGGTGGACCTGACTGGCCTGGAGGCGAATCGGAGTGCCTTTGACGACTCGCTTCGTGCGTATCGCATCGAACGAGATCTGGGGCCCGAGTCGCTTCCGAGGTTCCCAAGTGTCACGGCCTCCTGGCACTTCGAAGACGGAACAGTGCTTGAGCACTCGGGTGATGTGCGGGTCATCGAGCCGCGGCCCGAAGACGATCAGCGGCCTGAAGGGGCGATCGCTGGCTGAGGGACCCGTGGCTCACGCAGATGCAGGTTCAGCGAGGTCTCCCGGACATTTTTTTGAAGCAACCCAACGCCCGGCCCGGGTAGCATCTCCACCCCATGGCTGTTCAAACGTTGCCTCCGTGTGCCGGATCTCGTGTCCGCGTGACCCAACAGACACCGCTGCGTGATCGCACCTGGTCTGAGGTCGTGGAGGGCACGGTCGTGCGGTTTCGGCAGGCAAAGACAGGTTCCTGGTTCGCGCACGCCCGTGGAGACAGGCTCTGGCTGGATCGACTGGAGGTGCAGCGGGATGACGGGGAACTGGTCGTTCTGAATCTGGATCAGTTCAGTGTGATCGAATCGCTCGGGGATTGACGGGTTCAGTACCAGAGGTGGTCAGGGGCCTCCCAGGGAAGCACGCCCGCTGGACCGATGGCCACCATGGTCGGGGTCATGGATCCATACCGAGCCGCGACACGGTTGACATCATCCAGCGTGACGGCATTCAGTTCGCCGATCGTTTCGTCGAGCGTTCGACAAGACCCCCGTTCGTGCAGATCGGCCGCCAGACGACCGGCGCGGGCCAGCGTTGATTCACCTTGCAGGACGAGACTGCTGATACAGGTGCGACGCGCCCGCCGCAGTTCATCGTCACGGATGCCGTTGGAAACAGCCTGAAAGACGCCTTCAATCGTCTCAATGAGTCTGACCGCGTTGTCGGGCGTCGTTCCTGATCGCAGGGTGCACCACCCTCCAAATGCCGCTGCGGCGTATCGAGCGCCAATGGAGTAACACAACGAGGCCCGCTGCCGAACTTCCGTGAACAAGCGCCCGCTGGTGGTGCCCCCGACCGCCGTGCACAACAGCCGTTCCGTCGCGGCGTCGGGGTGCGTGGCACACGCCGCATCCCATGCCATGGCCAGATGGACCTGGGCGGTGTCGCGGGCGATGAGGCACTGCCCGCGCGGCCCGGGCGATTCGGGCTGGGAGGGCGGCGGACTCCCGCTCCATGCTTCCGTATGTCGTTCAATGACCTTGATCACATGCCTTGGATCGAACCGGCCTGAAATGGCCAGTACGGCGCCTCCTGGTCGTACGCAGTCGCGATGCCGCGCTTGCAGTTCCTCGATGGTGACGGATTGAAGCCCGGTCCGACTCCCCAGCCGCGTTCGGTGGAATGGCCGATTGAGGTGCTGATAGAGCACGCCACGGCCTGCTTCGTCCTCTGGATCGTCCTGCAGGTGTTCCAGTGACTGCATGCAAAGCGTTCTGGCAGGCTCCAGTTCTTGCGGATCAAGCCGCGGGTTGCACGCGATCTGCAACATCAACTCAAGGGAACGATCCAGGTTTGGAGCGGTCGTGGCGGATGAAAGCCGGATGGCACACCGTCCCGGTCCTCCACCACGCTGCATGCCTGCGGCATCGAGTGCGCTGGTCAACTCCTTGGAATTCAGGGCGTTGGTGCCGCGCAGCATCATTTCGTGCAGGAGCACCGCACAGCCGTCGTGTGCATCATCGTCGTGCGCACCGCCGCCGGGAATCAGCAGGTGCGCCGCTGCAGACGCAACGGTCTGCAACGGCTCAAGCGCGATTGAGAGGCCGTTTTCAAGTGTGTGCGTGATGATCATTGGTGACTGCGCATCCGTGACGTTGACTTCAATGTGATGAGCATAGATGACCAGCGCGCGTTCTCGTGTCTGGCGATGCGCATGAGTACTCAAGAAAAAATTGTGTAAAGACTCTTCAAATGCATGTCCGATACCGGTAGAACGTGTTGAAACGGGTCCGCCCGGGTGTACGTGCATCCGGCTTTTCCGACTGCAAGCCGGACCCGAGCGGATTTCATGGAGGTCATCTACATGGCCAAGAAACGCGCAACGACAAAAAAGGCCACTCGAAAAAAGGCCACCCGTAAGAA
>CAYQJN010000049.1:0-14010 GCA_964417845.1 uncultured Isosphaeraceae bacterium | reverse complement strand
TGGACTTGGCGCTGATGCACACATCATGGAACGCTCGCGCCTCGAAGATCTCCATGTATTCCTCGAGTTTGGCGATCATGAGGGCCATCAGGTGGCCCTGGCGATGGTCGGCGAAGAACTTCCCGAGTTCCTCCTGCCGCCGCTGCTTGTCCTTGCGCTCGATGATCGAACCCTCATTGACGCCGACGCGAATCGGAATGCCGCGTTCAGCGCAGGCATCGATCACGCGGTTGACCTGATCGCGGTCTGCAATGTTGCCGGGGTTGAGTCGAATCTTGTGAATGCCTGCTTCGACAGCTTCAATGGCTCGTTGGTAGTGGAAGTGGACATCGGCGACGATGGGGACTCTGGTCTGCGCGAGGATCTCGGGTAGTGCTTCGGTGTCGGCCCGCTTGGGGACGGCCACCCGGACGACATCGGCGCCGGCGGCCGCGAGTCGGTTGATCTCCGCGACACAGGAGTCGATGTCATAGGTGTAGCCTGAGGTCATCGTCTGAACGCTGACTTCGGCATCTCCGCCGATGCGGATCCGGCCGGTTCGGTCGTCGCCGATCGTGATCTGTCGTGTTGGCCTACGTTCCATGGTCTGGGAAGTGTATGGCCCGATCCGGGCTGGGGGAACCATCAGTGGGTGCGGCTGGTGCCCGGAACCGTCGCCATTGGCCTCTCGGGTCAGGACCCCTCGCCGGTCTCCACCCAGGCTTCCAGTTCGACGTCTTCGCCAGGGAGAAGCAGGTCGGTGATGGGGGTTCCCTCCGGAATCGGATCGCCGTCGAGCCGAGTAATGACGGGGCGTGGGTTGGCTTTTTCGTGCGCTTCGAGTGCGGCTTCAAGCCCTGCCTTGGTGTCCGTCGAGCGCCGTCCACTTGCCTCTGCCACGACACTTGGGAAAGGCGCTGCACCCCAGCCATGGCCCCCGTTTGCCCATACGCAGGTTCAGCGTTTTGCCGCACTTTTCACACTCGAGATCAGTCTTCAGAGGTGGAATCGCTGGGATCTTGAGGCCGCCCTTTTTGTCAACATTGAGGACCGCCTTGACCTCCGGGTAATTCACCGAGGCGAGGAATGGACCGAAGCGGCCCTGCCGCAGGATCATGGGTGAGTCATCTTCCGGGCAGGCGACGTTGACTCGCTGTTCAAGCTGCGGCTTCCCATCACGATCGACACCCGTTGCAAACGTGCAGTCCGGATACGTTGAGCAACTCAGAAATCGGCGACCGCTCCGGGCGAGGCGGTATGCGGTGCGGGCGCCGCACTCAGGACACTTCCAGTCTGCGGGCGTCATTTCAGCGCGGGCGTGCGTCATCGAGTCGTACGCTTTCGCCAACGATTCCGAGAATGGACCGTAGAAGCCCTTGAGCGTCGCGACCCAGTCGGCATCGGCCGTTGCGATGCGATCGAGATCTGCTTCCATGGATCGCGTGTATCCCACATCGAGCAGACGCGGGAACGCGCCGACGAGTTTCTCAGTGACCACTTCTCCCACTGGCGTGGGGTGGAAAGTGCGATCAATCTTCTCGACGTACTTCTGCTGAATCTTCTCGATGATCGACGCGTACGTGGACGGCCGGCCGATGCCTTCGCGCTCCAGTTGCTTGATCAATGCCGACTCGGTGTATCGGGCAGGTGGGTTGGTGAACTTCTGAGTCGGTTCCACTGAGAATGCTGCCAACTCGTCGCCCTCGGACAGGTCGGGAAGTGTCTGTTCGCCGTCAGAGGATGGGACGCCAGCGGCGCGGTACCACCCGTCAAAGGCCAGTGAGCGGCCAGCGACCTTCAACTCGGCACTCTCGGCGACGTCCGTCCGCCTCATGCGGAACTCCGTGCGATTCCAGATCGCCGGCACCATCTGACCGGAGACGAACCGTTTCCAGATAAGCGTGTACAGGCGCCGCTGATCCTCATGCATTGACCCGGGGAGGTCTTCCGGACGCCGGGTGGCATCCGTGGGGCGGATCGCCTCGTGCGCTTCCTGGGCCTGCCGGTTGCTTGAGTGGTAGGCCACCGGTTTGTCCGGCAGATAGTCGCCGCCCCATGTGTCGCTGATAAAGGCGCGGACCGCGGCAACCGCCTCCGGCGCCACATGGGTCGAGTCGGTTCGCATATACGTGATGAGTCCAACCTGACCCTCGCCTGGAATCTCGACGCCCTGGTAGAGTCCCTGGGCTGCGGCCATGGTGCGTCTGGCGGTGAACCCGAGCGTGTTGGCGGCCGCCGCCTGAAGGCTGCTTGTGATGAATGGAGCGTGCGGGCGCGACTTCGACTGCTTGCGCTGAATCTGCGAGACGCGCCATCGCACATCGGGGTCGAGGGTGCCCTGCACCGCAAGGAGTCGCACCGCCGGTCCCTTGCCGTCCTCATTGGCCGTCTCCACCAGCGTGACGTCTTTGAGTCCCAGGGCTTCACCCATCGCGAGGACATCCGTGCGATGGGTCGCTTCCCGCGGCGAGTCGGCGGACCAGCCTTCATGTCCGAGTTTGAGATCGCTTCCGCTTGGCAGCGAGGCCAGTTGCGCGGTCATGCCGCCGTGCGTTGTCAGCCAGTGGGCTTCGTCCTTTCGGGTTGGTCCATCCTCTGCCTCGTGAAGCGTTGCCCAGCCCGTCGCGAGTGTGGACGCCGTTGCCGCATCGAGTGTCAATCGCACTTCGGCCTGCCAATGTTCATCCGGTATGAATGCTCGAATCTCCTGCTCACGCTCGACGATCAATCGAACTGCCGGAGACTGCACCCGTCCTGCACTCAAACCTCCGGCCACACGCTGCCAGAGCAGCGGTGAGACCTGATAGCCAACGATGCGATCGATGATGCGCCGGGCCTGCTGCGCGTTGACTCGATCCATGTTGATCGGCGCGGGGTCTGCAAAGGCGGACTCAATCTCCGACTTCGTGATTGCGTTGAACGTCACCCGCTTGGCGACCGTGGGATCGACCTTGAGACATTCGGCCAGATGCCAGGCAATGGCTTCCCCTTCGCGGTCAAGGTCGGTCGCGAACCAGATGGTCTCGGCACCCTTGGCGAGCTTGCGGAGTTTGGTCACCACCTTTTTGGAATCCGCGGAGACTTCGTAGGCGGGCGTGAAGTCGTTCTCCAGATCGACCCCGGGAACGGGCGCTTTGACGCCCTTGGGATTCCGCTTGGGAAGGTCCCGAATGTGCCCGACGGAGGCCTCCACAGCCCAGCCATCCCCCAGATAGCGCTGGATGGTCTTTGCCTTGGCAGGGCTTTCCACGATGACGAGGTTGGCAGTCATGATTCTGGCAGGCAGTGGTGCCCGGGGGGGGGCGTTATGGTCGTCGGCCGTCCGGATGTCAACCCTTGAGCCGAAGACTTCCGAAGGTTCACGCCCGGGTCCGTTCGCCGCCGGGGGCCTCAAGGAGGCATGTAAGTGCTTTGGCAACAAGTACTTCAATGCTAGATTCGGCAGGCTGCAACCAGGTGACGTCCGGGAGGGCGCGAAATCGCCTGAGCCAGGTGCGTTGCTGCTTCCCGAGCCGCCGTGTTCGAATCTTGATCTGCTCGACCGCCTCCTCAAGCGTGCAGGTGCCCTGAAGGTGGTTCAGGAGCTGGGCATAACCCACGGCGGTCCGGGTCTGGGGCCCGAGAAGGCCCTCTTGATCGAGGGATCTGACTTCTTCCAGGAGCCCCAGTGCCATCATTTGCCCGACTCTCGCATTGATCCTCCGATTGATGTCCTCTGTGGGCCACTCCAGTCCGAGGATGCGGGCATCAGGCCGGCAGGTGTCCTCCCACTGCACTTGCGCTGCGGAGAGTGGGGAGCCGGTTCCCTCGGCGTACTCAAGGGCTCGAATGGCCCGCCGGGTGTCGTTGGGGTGGATGCGATCGGCGGCCACCGGATCCACGGCCTTCAACCGGGCCCGGAGTTGGTCCAGCGGCAGGGCTGCCAGCGATGCCCGCAGGTCCGGGTCGGGGGCAGGTCCATCGAGGAGTCCGAACAGCAAACCTTGTACGTACAGGTTGGTGCCACCCACGACGATGGGCCAGCGGCCTCGTTGGCGGACGTCCGCAATGGCCCGCTCCGCTTCCACCAGCCAGTCATCCAGCGACCACGGTTCATTGGGGGCGACGACGTCCAGGAGGTGGTGCGGGATGTTGCCGCGCTCTTCGACGGTTGGCGTCGCAGTGCCGATGTCCATGCCGCGATAGACCTGCATGGAATCTGCGGAAATGCACTCGCCGCCACCTGGAAGTCGGCTCGCCAACTCGACGGAGAGCGCAGTCTTGCCCCCGGCGGTCGGGCCGACGAGCACCACAATCGGTTTGTCGCGGGTGGCTGAATTCATGGTGTCGCTGGGGAGGATCTCACGCAGGCGGTCACGGTACGGTACGCCCGCTCGACAGGGAGCGGATCGCGGAGGTTTCCCATGCCCATTGCCAGTGTGAAGGATCTCGAGTGCCGCGGCCAGCGGGTTCTGGTCCGCGTTGATTTCAATGTGCCGCTTGATGCGAATCAGGCGATCATGGATGACCGGAGGATCCGGGCAGCGATTCCGACCATCCAGACCGTCCTCAAAGCTGGCGGGACGCCGATTCTGATGAGCCATCTGGGTCGGCCTGCGGGAACCGGCCCGGAGCCCGGCGCGTCCCTCGCCCCAGTCGCAACGCGTTTGCAGTCGCTGCTCGGATCTAAGCACAACGTGCACTTTGTTGAGGGTGCATGCCGGGGACCGGCTGTGGAAACTGCGATCGATGCGGTACAGCCGGGTGATGTGGTGCTGCTGGACAACCTGCGCTTTGAAGCGGGAGAGAAGGCCAACGATTCGGCGTTTGGTGCTGAAGTCGCCGCACTCGGACAGGCGTATGTCAACGACGCATTCGGGACGGCGCACCGAGCGCATGCGTCGATGGCGGCCGTGCCTGACGCGATGCCGTCGTCCGCGCCGAAGGTCGCGGGACTGCTTCTGGATAAGGAACTGCATTTCCTTCGGTCGGCCATCGACGATCCGAAGCGGCCCTTCTTCGCCGTCCTCGGTGGCGCCAAAGTGTCAGACAAACTCGGGGCGATCACCCACCTGCTGCCGCACGTGGACGCCGTCTTCGTCGGTGGTGCGATGGCATACACCTTTCTCAAGGCCACCGGCGAGGATGTCGGTGCGAGCCTCGTCGAGGCGGACATGGTGGACACGGCCACCAGCCTTCGGGCCCAGGCCGATGACGCCGGCACCGAGCTGCTGCTGCCGCTGGACCATGTGTGCGCTCAGCGGATCGAAGCGGCCGCGGACACCCGCGTGTGTGAGATTGGCATTCCCGAAGGGTGGATGGGTCTGGACATCGGGCCTGAAACGCGGGCATCATGGGCAGCGCGGCTTTCCGGGGCCGGCACCGTGGTCTGGAACGGGCCGATGGGCGTCTTTGAGCAGCCGCCATTCGATGCGGGAACGGTGGCGATCGCCAGGGCAGTGGCCGATGCAACGCGGCGGCACAAGGCGGTGACGGTGATTGGTGGTGGTGAGACGGCCGCCGCGGTTGAACGAGCGGGCGTCGCAGATCAGGTGTCGCATGTGTCCACCGGCGGCGGTGCCAGCCTGCGGATGCTTGAAGGGGCTGACCTGCCCGGGCTGGCCTCCTTGGATGCCTGAGGAGCGCTATACTCGACCGTAGGTCGTGCGCCGAGCGTACGGTGTCGGGGCTGAAGAGCCCAGGAGAGCAATGATGAAACACGTGAACGGAAGGTCCCGAAGGACCATGAATCTGGTGCTGGCATCCGCGGCGTCGCTTAGCGTGGCTTCGGCTGCATTCGGGAATGACACGCTGTCAGTGGGGGACATGGCGCCGGAAGAATTCAAGATCTCCGAGTGGATTCTCCCGGAAGGGAAGACACCGACGGTGGACATGACTGACGGCAAGGTTCATGTGGTGGAGTTCTGGGCGACCTGGTGCACACCTTGCCGATTCTCGATTCCACATCTGAGCCGGCTTCAGCAGGAGTGGGGTGATGATCGACTGCAGATCATCGGCGTGACGGAAGAAAAGGCCAACGTGGTGCGCCCATGGGTGCAGCGCAACAAGGCGCAGATCAAGTACGCCATCGGGATCTCAGATTCACGCGGCCCGCAGAAGTCCTACTTCAAAGCGGCCAAACTGGGCGGTATTCCTGCTGCATTCATTGTGGGCCCTCAAGGGCGAATCCAGTTCATCGGGCACCCCAGCGACGAGGCCTTCGAGACGACGCTGGAGAAAGTGCTCACCGGTCGATTTGATGTGACGAAGCTGCGCGAAGCCAGGCCGCTGTTTGAGAAACTTCGCAAGCAGAAGGAGCTCAAGAACTGGCGTCAGTACGAGAAGATCGCCGGTCAGATTTCGGCCATCGACGAGCGGGTCTTTGCTGATGTGGAGATCGATCTGTTTCAGACGAGACTTCTGGAAATGGATGATCGAGAGGCCGCGTACGCCGGCGCACGACAGTTTGTGGACGACAAGGTCGAAACCGACCCGGAGGCGGTGCTGATGCTGGCGGAGCGAGTCACCCTGGAACCGACCATTCCGGATGACAAACGAGACCTCGATCTGGCGCTCGATGCCGTGACCCGGTCATTGGCCAGATTCGAGACTCCTCGTGATCAGGCCAACGCGCTCAAAACGCTGGCCGCGGTGCACTTCAAGCGAGGCGAGCGGAAGGACGCGATCCGCGTGGCCCGGGATGCCTATCGAAAGGCACCGGCTGACCAGAAAGATGACTACCGCGAACAGTGGGTCGAGTACAAACAACGTGCAGAGTCCTGACGCAACCATGACGGATTCATGTGTGTTCGGTCGTGCTGCCGAACCCGGGGAGCGGCTCGTGGGCGCGTCCGTCCTGTCCGCCGACTTCGGCAACCTCGCCTCAGAGGCCCACGCGGTCCTGGACGCGGGTGCCGACGCGTTGCATGTCGACGTCATGGATGGCCACTTTGTTCCCAACCTCTCCATGGGGCCGGCGGTCTGTCAGGCGCTTCGATCACACTGCGCAGCCGCCCTTCTTGATGTCCACTTGATGGTGGAGCGACCTGATGCATTCATCGATCCGTTCATGGCGGCCGGG
Source organism: uncultured Isosphaeraceae bacterium (assembly GCA_964417845.1). Lineage (GTDB taxonomy): Bacteria > Planctomycetota > Phycisphaerae > Phycisphaerales > SM1A02 > UBA12567. Next base: position 6,971 of record CAYQJN010000049.1, on the reverse strand, counting down.
GCGAACCATGTGACGATTCACGCCGAGTCTCCCATCGATCATCGAGACACGGCGGCGAGGATCCGAAATGCCGGCGGCACCCCAGGGATCGCGATCAATCCTGGCACGTCGGTTGAACAGGCGTTGGATCTGGCCGACGCCTTCGATCTTTTTCTCGTGATGAGTGTGCATCCCGGATTCATTCCGGAAGTGCTCGAGAAAGTGACCCTCCTTCGGCGCGAGTTGGGCGAGGGTGCCTGGATTCAGATGGACGGGGGCGTCTCCCCGGCCACGGCTCCGGCGTGCCGTGATGCAGGGTGCAACATGCTGGTCAGCGCATCTGCGATCTATGGCCAGGATGGGTACGTGGACGCCATCGCTGCCATCCGTGGGTCGACCTCGGCCGGTTGATATCCTCTTCCCCAATGGCGAAGACTGGTCAGCGAGGGTGGAGTGATTCGGAGGTCGCAACGGCGACCCGCAAGAAGCCGGTGCCTGAGGGGCTGTGGGTCAGGTGTGCCTCGTGCGGCACCATCCTCTTTCGGCGGGCACTGGAGAACAACCTGAGCGTCTGCCCGGACTGTCAGCACCACTTCAGGATTTCAGCTCCCGAGCGGGTGACGCAGTTGGCGGACCCGGACACATTCGTCGAGCATGACGCCGAAATCACGAGTGGAGATCCGCTCGGATTCGTCGATAGCAAGCCCTATCCGGATCGACTGCAGGCCGCCAGGAAGAAGACCGGCGCTCAGGAGGGTGTGCTGTGCGGCACGGCCTTCATCAAGGGCCGGAAGGTGGTCATGGCCGCCATGGACTTTCGATTTCTCGGTGGGTCCATGGGCTCGGCTGTGGGGGAGAAGATTGCCAGGGCCATCGAGTACGCGCTCTCCCAGGATCTTCCCCTGATTGTCGTCTCGGCATCAGGCGGCGCGCGGATGATGGAGTCCGGGCTTTCCCTGATGCAGATGGCCAAGACGTCGGCTGCGCTGGCTCGATTCGACGAGGCTGGCGGATTGTTCATCTCGGTGCTGACGGACCCGACCACGGGGGGCGTGACGGCCAGTTTCGCGATGCTTGGTGATGTCATTCTGGCTGAACCGGCGGCGCTGATCGGCTTCGCCGGCCCTCGCGTCATCAAGAACACCATTCGGCAGGATCTTCCTGAGGGATTCCAGCGGAGTGAGTTCCTGCTCGAGCACGGCTTCGTCGATCGCGTTGTCAGTCGCCACGACCTGCGGAGCGAGATCTCGAGCCTGATCGACTATGCCGGTAAATAGCCGGCCACCGGTGCAGGCTGGTCGCGTGACAATTGGAGTGCTGGCCGTAGCCGCTGCGGCCATGTGGTTGGCTGCGCAGCCGGGTGTGCTGGCCGTTTCGTGGTTGTCGGCGGCGATGGCGATCGGCAGTGTTGCCGCGCTCGTGGCTGGATTCCTGCGAGCACGTTCGGGGGGCGTGGCATGCATCCTGTTCGGGATTGCGTTTCTGGGCGCATGGCTGATCACGTTGCGTTGGATTGAGGCTGTCTCGGTCGCGGGCTGGCCGGCGTTGTCTGTCTACTCGGCGGTGTACACCCCGCTTCTGGGAATGGCTGTTCGGTGGACCTGCCGACGGACGCCCAATGCCCCTGTGGTCCTGAGCGTTGTGTGCTTTGGTCTGGCGCTTGAGTATGTCCGGGCCGAAGTGCTGTTTGATGCGTGGCCCTTTCACCTGCGAGGCCACGCCGTATGGGGAACGCCATTGGCGCTCGCGGCGCGAGGGGGGGGCGTCTGGGCCTGCAGTCTGATCGTGCTGGCACTCGGAGGTGTCATGGCATCGGTCGCGATTCGGCGCCGCGATGGATGGCTCCTTGACTGCCATCTGCTCTGGGTTGGAGGGCTGCTGGTGGTGACCGGGATTGTGTGGGCGCCGACACGTCTGGATCGGAGTTCGGCACCACCTCTTCCAGTGCTCCTCGTGCAGACCAATCTTCCGCAGAGCAACAAGATGGTGTGGACCCGCGAGCAGCAGCAGCGCGATGTGTCCGCGTTTCTCGACATGACCGCCAAGGGACTCAGAGACGCCGATGGTACGGCGCTGGTCGTGTGGCCCGAGACCATGGTTCCCGGCTTCGGATTTGAACCCTCCACGCTGGCGATGCTGGACCGCCTCGGCGAGTCAGGGGCTGCCTGGACGCGGTGGCCCCGGCAGGTGGCATCGGCGGCTGCAGCCTCGGGTGTTCCGTGGTTGGTCGGTTCAAGTACGTGGATCGACATTGCCGTTGAGGACGGATACCTCGTGCCGGAAAGGCGATTCAATTCCGCCGTGCTTCTCAACCCGGACGGATCTCGTCAGCGGGTCGACAAAGTCTTTCTCACGCCATTCGGAGAGACGATGCCTTATGTGCGAGCATGGCCATGGCTTGAGCAGCAGGTTCTGGACTTTGGCGCTCAGGGAATGTCATTCAATCTTGATGCAGCGGAAGAGACGGCGCAAGCCAAGTTGCCTCGCGGCGACGGCACACCGTGGTCTCTCGCGGTACCGATCTGCTTTGAAGATGCGGTGCCGAGCGTCGTGCGGGGCATGTGTGTGATTGACGGAATGGTTGAAGTCGACGCCATCGTCAACCTGAGTAACGACGGCTGGTTCGGGCCCTATGACACGGGGCGTCAGGCGCACGCCGTGGCCGCGGCATTTCGCGCCGTCGAGTTGGGCCGGCCACTCCTGCGTGTGGCGAACACCGGCATCAGCAGCCTGATCCTCCCCGACGGCCGTGTAGCGAAGTCGCTGCCGCCTGACCGGGCCGCTGCTGCGTCGGTTGATGTCCCCGCGTACGAAGGAACAACGGTCTTCGCGGCGTGGGGGAACTGGTTGCCCCGTCTGTCGATCATTCTGTCGGCGGGATGGATCCTTTGGAGCGTGCGGCTCCGCACGAAGGGCGGCACTGGCCCGGCGTCGGCTGCGGCGAGTGGTCTATCATCGGACTCATGAAACACAACGCACTCCTGCTGCTGGTGTGCAGCCTGCTCGCAGCCTGTCAGGGACCCTCACCATCAAAGGCGTCGGGGCAGCGGGAAGTGCTTCCGCAATCACGGGCTCTGGGTGTGCTGGTGCAGGCTTCTCAGCACGTCGAGCCGCTGGTGCGGGCCAATGCGATTGAAATGCTGCAGGTCGAGGTGGAGCCCCTCCGCGAGGCGGTGCAGCGGGGATTGGTTGATCCGAACCCCGGGGTTCGATTTGCCGCCGCGATGGCGCTCGCTCGGCAGCGGCTCTGTGGGGTGGCGGACCTCGCCAGGCCGCTGTTGAGCGACCCATTGCCAAGTGTGCGTGCAGCGGCGATGTTCGCCCTGGTCGCCTGCGGTGAAGACCTCGACCTGACGCCACTGGCGGTCATGGTGCTGGGGACAGACCGTGCCACTCGGGCCAATGCGGCGCTCGTGCTGGGGGAGATCGGGAATCCGTCGGCTGCCACCGTGCTTCGGGAGGCCATGACCCGCCCGCTCCCGCTCGAGGAGGCGGAAGTGGTTCGTGCATCGGAGTTGGGGATCGCTGAGGCGCTCATTCGTCTGGGGGATCGCAGGCAGCTCGACACCGTTCGAGCGGCGTTTTTCGCCCCGGCCACACAGGGTGAGTTGACGGCCCTGGCGGCCCAGATGGCGGGGCGGCTGGGTGATCGAACGCTGATCCCGGCACTCGGTGCGCTGGCGCTGGCCGAGGGGCCGCGGCAGGCGGGGCCGGAATTGCGGCTGATTGCCGCTGAGGCGCTGGCGCGGATGGACCCTCAGGCAGTCCTGAGTGGGCTGGCCATCGAGTTGGCGGCTCATCACCTCCCAGAAGTCCGGATGCAGGCTGCGGCGGTGCTCGCCTGGGATCGAACCCGGCCCGGAGCGGCCACGCTCTCCCGACTGCTGGAGGATGATCATCCCAGGGTTCGGGTGGCGGCAGCCGGGGCTGTACTCCGCCGCAGTGCGACGCCCCCCCGGCGAATCCCCCAAGGGTCGGCTGGTGCGCATTGACACCCCCTCCCGGAGGACGTACAAAACGGGCTTCCGCGTCCATGTGGGCCCGGAATTGGGGGCACGGCCAAAGCCAAGCTTGAGAGGTTGAGCGTGCACATTCTGACCAAGATCTTCGTGGTGCTGGTGTCCTTGCTTGCGGTCTTCATGGTTCCGCTTGTGGTGGTCGCCACCATGAATCAGGAGCATTGGCGGCGCGACGCATTGGAGGCGACGGCGCAGGTGAGCGCCGCGCGTGCCCAGCAGAACACCGAACGCCAGGCCTTTCTCTCCCGTGAGGCGCAGCTGGCCGAACAGTTAACTTCGTACAGTGAGCAGCAGCAGGCATCGATTGCCGATCTGGAGCAGTGCCGAGCATCTCGCGAGGAGGCTGAGGCACGCCTGATTTCGGCCGAGGCGGATCACGCCAGCCAGCAGGGCATGAATCGCAGTCTGGCGCAGAGCGTGAAGACGGCGGAGGAACTCACGCTCAAACTCGTGGCTGATATCGAGATGTTGCGAGAGAGAGCACTGACGGCAGAACGCCGCCGAGTGGAGCTCGATGAGCGGCTGGCCGAACTCGATAGCCAGCTGCAGGTGGCGGAGGCCGTCCAACGGGCGCTCCGCGAGGAGAACGCCCAGTACAAGCGCGATCAGCGAGGCCTGGAGGCGGCACTGAGTGAGTACACCGCTCGCTTCGGGTCGATCGAAGGCGACGTCCTTGCTGAAGATGAAGGCATCGCACCCGATCGCAACCTTGAGGCCACGGTGCTCGATGTGGCCCGGTCGCCGGAACGTACGCTCGTGCAGATCGATGCTGGCTCTCGCGACGGCGTGCAGGAGGGGTGGGTGATGACCGTTGGTGACGGCGGGACGTTCATCGGCCGTCTTCGGATCATCAAGGTGGACCTGAATCGGGCGACCGGACTCCTGACGCTGGAGCAGCAGGACCGTGGGCTGGCCAAGGCCGGACAGCGGGCTTACGCATTGGTGGGGCAGCACTGAGATGGGACGCTTTGGACCGACCTCATCACGCGCCTATCCCGATGTCTTTACGGCGATTGCCGGGATTGCGTCGCTCGTACTGATCCTCGGTTGCCTGTGGCTGGTGTTCCACAACATGGAGCAGTCGGCCTCGTCCGAGGGCCGAGGGGATGGCGGGATCTTCAAGATCCTCGATTGACCTGAGGTCAGCGGCACCTGCGGGTTGGAGTGTTGGGCGGCTGCTTCGCGTGCGTCGACTCCCGACTATGATGCCTGCCATCGTCTGCGGAGGGACTGAGACTCGTGCTTGACCGACTGCTCGGCTGGTTCAGTGTCGATATGGGTATCGACCTCGGAACATGCAATACGCTCGTCGCGGTTCGCGGCGAGGGGATCTTGTTGAATGAGCCGTCGGTCGTCGCCGTCCGCAAGGGCACCAACCGGGTGTTGAACAACGGCAATGCAGTAGGGTGGCAGGCCAAGGAGATGCTTGGCAAGACGCCCGGCTCGATCAGCGCGATCAGACCGCTGAAGGACGGTGTGATCAGCGACTTCGAGATCACGGAGGCGATGCTCTCGTACTTCATTCGCAAGGCAACGGGACGAGCGCGGGTCATCAGTCCTCGGGTGGTGATTGCAGTGCCCAGCGGCATTACAGCTGTCGAAAAACGCGCCGTACTCGACTCCGCCGAGCGGGCAGGGGCTCGCCGCGTGTATCTCGTCGAGGAACCGATGGCGGCCGGAATCGGCGCCGGATTGCCTATTGCGGAGCCGACTGCATCCATGGTTGTGGACATCGGTGGTGGCACGACTGAGGTCGCGATCATGTCACTGGCTGACATCGCGACGTGCGAGTCTGTTCGTGTGGCGGGGGACGACTTTGATGAAGCCATCATCCATCACATGAAAAAGACCTACAACCTCACCATCGGTGAGCAGACTGCGGAGCGGATCAAGATTGAGATCGGATCCGCGGCCAAGGTCGACGAAGACACCACGTTGGAAGTTCGTGGCCGCGACAACCTGACGGGGCTGCCGCGGAAAACGGAGGTCACCAGCGAAGAGATTCGCGAGGCGCTGCAGGAGCCGATTCGAGCGATCATTGATGCCGTCAAGCGAACGCTTGAACGGGCGGAGCCGGAACTGGCTGCTGATCTGGTCGACAACGGAATCTGCCTCGTCGGCGGCGGCGCGCTGCTCAAGGGCCTTGATGTGGTCATCACTCAGGAAACCGGGCTGGATGTCCGTGTCGCTGAAGACCCGCTGACCTGTGTGGCGCGGGGAACCAGTATCTACCTCGAGAACCTCGAGGACTGGAAAGCGACGATGGAGTCGGACGTCGACGACCTGTGATCCAGCACGGTCGGCACAAGTGAATCGAAGAATGGGCGCTGGACTCGTGTGCGTTCTGGCAGCGACCGCGGCGGTGTCCGTCGCGCCTGCCGGCTGGATTCGCTGGACCTCGGACGTGGCTGACGTCGTTCGGGCGCCTGTGATGCCGGTGTCGCGACTTGGTACGTCGATGGCCTCCTGGCTCAGGCCGCCGCGAGATCAAAGCGGGCGAGCGGTCGGGGAGTTGGAGATCGAGCAACTGCGTCAGGATAGAGCTCGGTTCGAACAGCTTTGGCACGCCCAGCGAGTGCGCGCAGATGGCCTTGGACAACGGCTTCGGCAACTGGAGGGGCTCTCGGATGCCGCCTATCGCTCGCCGCATCCACCGTTGGTCGTTGACGCCGAAGTGACCGGTCGTGACGCGAGTGATCCCCGCTCGCCGATCGAACTGCGAACACCACGTGAAGGCGCGGAGCGTCTTGCGGTGGGAGACGTCGTCGTGTGGGACGGCAGTCATCTCATCGGCCGGTTGAGCCACGTCTCCGCGATGCGGCTCATGGCATTGCCTGTCACCAATCCGGAGAGTGGCCCGATCGAGGTAGCTGTGGCAACGGAGGGCGACGCGCCGCTGGTCCGTCTGTTGCTGCGCCCGTCCGATCAAGGAGAGTTGGTGGCAGAAGTCGATCGCCGGCTGCTCATCGAGCC
>CAYQJN010000048.1:11737-14055 GCA_964417845.1 uncultured Isosphaeraceae bacterium | reverse complement strand
ACGGCCCCAACAACGGCCAAGTTGGTGGGTGTCCAACAACGGCCCAACAACGGCCCAACAACGGCCAACGGCCCAACAACGGCCAGTTGGTGGGTGAGGTGACCGACGAGATACCGGCGCTCCCGGCAACTGCCTTGGTCGGCCTCCAGCAGCGGCCCGCTGCGGGCTCTTGGACTTGGGCCGCCCCGTCCGCAGGCCTCCCTCTGAACGGGGCGTTGCTTCAGTCGCAGCCACCCCAGCCGCTCAGGAGTTCGAGTAGATCGAGGACGTCCAGGCCGTCGTTTCGGTCCACATCTTCCCGATCATTGTGGCCTACTGCGGTGTCCCACCCGTCCATCATGCTGACCAGATCGCTGGCCCCGATGCTTCCATCCTGATCGATGTCGCCCGGGCAGCACCAGTCGCCGACGTCATTCCCACCGCCGTCGGTGTAGCTCCCGACAATCTCCGACCCTGAGTCATGGTCACAGAGCCTCGAGTCGGTCAGCGTGAGGGGTGGCTCTTCGGACGCATCAATGCAGGTTGCCCACGCCGCAACGTTTTCGCTGAACTGGCAGTTGGAGACCGTCGCTGTGTCGGTCAGGTCGAGGCCCCGCAAGAGTACGGTTGCCTGTTGTGTTGCCATGTTCTCGATAAACGTGCACTCGGTGAGCGTGAGGTTGCCATAGGTGCGGCAGATCGCTGATCCGAAGTAGGCACCATTCTGGGTGAAGTCGCAACGCTCCATCCACGCATCTGTGGTCCCTCCGTACAACCGAATGGCACCGCCACTGCTCTCGGCTGAATTGGAGGTGAACTCTCAGTTGTTCACCGTCAGCGATCCGAATCGAACCTCGATGGCACCTCCCTGACTGGAGTCGTTGCTTGAGAATGTGCAGGATGACAGCGTGGCGTCAGTGTCCGTGAGGTACAGACCACCACCGTACCCCGCTGCGGAGCAGCCCCAAAAACTGCAATCCGTCAACTCGGCGGAGGTCGGTGCAGCCGACGCCCCACGGATGGCGATCCCGCCTCCCTGATCGAACTCAGTTGTAGTCTCGCAGTCGACAAACGTGCACGATGAGAGCGTGACCGATGTGACTTGATCAGCGTAAAGGCCAGCACCACGGGGTTCCGCGCGGCAGTCGCGGAACGTGAGTCCGGATAGATCGATCTGGGTGGCTGAGCCTGAGGCAGAGATGCCCTGGGCAGTCTCCTCACCGTCAATCACGACGTCTCCGCTTCCGTCGGCGACCAGGGTCGTAGTCTGGTTGTAGGGGAGGACTACCACGGTGCCGTCGCCGTTGTCGTCGGTGTACGTTCCGGCTGCAATCGAGATCGTGTCGCCATGAGAGGCATCGTTGGCCGCATCCTGAATGGTTGTGTAGTCAGCCGTGCCGTCGGGGTTGACGGTCAGCGTTGCCGGGAAGACCGGGGCGGCGACCAAGAGGATGGGAAGCAACGGGTATCGCATGAGTGCCATGATAGGGTTCTCCTGACAGTTATCAGATACCACCGAAATGGCGGTGCGTGTGTCTGCGTTTTGAAAGAACGGTGACGAATGTCTGGTGCACCGGACGGCTCAGTACGCCCTGTCGCTCAATCCATCACGCCAGTTCAGGTAGGCCTGATTGAGTACCCGTAGTCCGCCGGGCGTCGGGTAGTCGCCGGTGAAGTACCAGTCGCCGGTGTGCGCGGGCATGGATGCCCGTAGGTCTTCGACCGTCTGGTAAACGACCTTGAGCTCGCCCTTCCAAGGTAGTCCTTCGGGTCGCACGAGCGAGGCGATAGTCTTGGCCAGATCGGTCGGATCGCAGCACTCGTAAATGCGACGGACATGGTTCTCCATGCGGGCGGGCGGGCGGTCAGACTGCGATCGGCACGAGGCTTCGACCTCATCGAGGAGTCCTTCGTCTCCGCGCGACCTGACCAGCTCAACCGCTGCCTGAAAGGCGATGAATCGGTCGAGCTGGCTCATGTCGATGCCATAGCAGTCGGGGTACATGATCGGCGGGGCAGAACTGGCGATGATGATTCGAGCCGGGTCGAGGCGTGAGAGGATCGTCACGATGGATTCGCGGAGCGTCGTGCCACGCACAATGGAGTCATCGAGCACGACCAGCGAGTCGGTGGGGCCGCAGATGTCATGCGTGATGTCGTAGACGTGCGCCACCAGGTCGAGCCTCGCGCGGTCCTGTGTGATGAAGGTCCGAAGTCGCTGGTCCTTATGCGCCACTTTCTCGGCGCGAACCTGCGGGGGGCTGAGTTGCTCAAGCTCATCGCGGGTGATGGCACCCGACTGCACCTTGTTCCAGAGTTCATCGATGCGTCGGTGGCGG
>CAYQJN010000048.1:0-11727 GCA_964417845.1 uncultured Isosphaeraceae bacterium | reverse complement strand
TGCTGGGTTTCGCTGACGAGGCCGTAGTACGCTGTCTCTGCGGTGTTGGGGACGAAACTGTAAACCGCTTGATCGACGTCCCAATCCACGAGATCGAGGAGTGGTCGCGCCAGTCGTCGCCCCAATTCCTTGCGCTCCTCGTAGATTTCGGGGTCATTGCCCCGGCTGAAGTAGATCCGCTCGAAAGTGCACGATCTGGTTGGGCGCTCCGGTGCGCATCGCTCGACCCATGTCGTGCCGTCGCGTCGGACGATGACGGCGTGGCCGGGGTCAATCTCCTTGACTCTGGCAGGCGCCGCATTGAAGATCGTGGCCAGGGGCGCCCGCTCCGAAGCCGCGGCGACGACGAGGTCGTCTTCGTACCAGAAGCCAGGCCGAATTCCCGAGGGGTCGCGAAAGACAAAGGCGTCTCCGCTCCCGAGCATGCCTGCAAAGAGCCACCCGCCATCCCAGTCTTCTGCGGCTCGCCGAAGCACGCGGGCGATGTCAAGTTCTTTGGCGATGGCTGTCGCGAGCTCACGGCCTTCCAACGCCATGAATGAGCCTGGGCCCATCGCGCCGCGGTGGTGACGATGCTCCAAATCGAGGCAGTATCCGATGCGTTCAAGCACGACCTGCGTATCTGAGTCGCCGACCGGGCTGAGGCCGTAGTCGATAAGCCGCTGAAACAACTCCGCCGAGTTGGTCATATTGAAGTTGCCTGCGACGGCCAGATTCTTGCTTGCGGTGTTGTCCTTCCTCAGAAGAGGGTGGCAGTGGGACACGTCGTGCCCCGAGTGTGTGCCATAGCGAAGGTGCCCGATGTAGGTGTCGCCAACGAAGTCGGCCTGATGTCTGAGTTCGTCGTCGGTCATCTCAGCGGTGAGCTGGGCAAGGTCACCGCTGGCAGCCTTGAAGATGCGCTCGATGGCGTTGTCGCGGTGGGATCGCAGACGCCGCAGGAAGGTGTGCCCAGGCTCCATGTCGAACTTGACCGTTGCGATGCCCGCGCCATCCTGACCGCGGTTGCGCTGCTTCTGCATGAGCAGGTGCAGTCGGTGCAGACCCCAGGCCGGGTCGCCCAGTTCGCGCGCGTACCAGCTCGGCGGCTTCTTCAGCGGGACGAACGCCAGGCCGCTTTCGTGGCCAATGGGGTCGCTCATGTGCGGATGGTAGAGAAGGCAGGGGCCGGAGGTCGGTGTTCCGACCTTCGGCCCCTGTGATTCCTGACGATCGTCGGGTTCAGTAGCGGTAGTGCTCGGGCTTGTACGGACCCTCGATCGGCACACTGATGTAGTCGGCCTGCTCCTGAGTCAGTTCGGTGAGTCGGGCGCCGAGCTGATCGAGGTGCAGCCTCGCCACCATCTCGTCGAGTTTTTTGGGCAACGTCGTCACGGTAGTGCAGTCGTACGCGTCCGCGTTGGCATGGAGCTCCATCTGGGCGAGCACCTGATTTGTGAAGGAGTTGCTCATCACGAAGGAGGGGTGGCCGGTGGCGCAGCCCAGATTGAGCAGGCGACCCTCGGCGAGGACTAGGACGGAGTGGCCGTCGGTGAACTTCCACTCGTGAAGCTGATCCTTGACGCGAATCTTCTCGATGCCGGGTGTGGCCGCCAGACCAGCCATGTCGATTTCGTTGTCGAAGTGGCCGATGTTGCCCACGATGGCGTTGTGCTTCATCTTCGCCATGTGGTCGGCCCGGATGATGTTGTAGTTGCCGGTCGTGGTGACGAAGACGTCGGCATCGCCGACAACCTCGTCGAGGCGGACGACCTGGTATCCCTCCATGCACGCCTGTAGCGCGCAGATCGGGTCGATTTCGGTCACCAGCACGCGGCAGCCCTGCGATCGAAGGCTCTGGCAGCAGCCCTTGCCCACGTCGCCGTAGCCGCAGACGACGGCCGTCTTGCCCGCAAGCATGACGTCGGTCGCTCGCATGATGCCGTCGACGCAGGAGTGGCGGCAGCCGTAGAGGTTGTCGAACTTGCTTTTCGTCACAGCGTCGTTGACGTTGATGGCCGGGAAGAGAAGTGTGCCGGCCTCGGCCATCTGATACAGACGGTGGACGCCTGTGGTGGTCTCTTCAGTCACGCCACGAATGGCAGCGGCAATCGGTGGCCACAGCTCGGGGTAGGTGGCGGCAAGGTCCTTCAGGAGTGTCAGAAAGACCTGAAACTCCTCTGACTCAGCGGTAGCGGGATCCGGGACCGCGCCGGACTCGGCGTACTGGGCACCCTTGTGGACGAGCATTGTGGCATCGCCGCCGTCATCAAGAATCAGATTCGGGAGCTGGTCGCCCCAGTTGAGCGCCTGGAGTGTGCACCACCAGTATTCCGGCAGGGTCTCACCCTTCCACGCGAAGACCGGGATGCCCTGCGGATTCTCCGAAGTGCCCGTGGGGCCGACGGCGACAGCTGCTGCGGCGTGGTCCTGTGTCGAGAAGATGTTGCAACTGGCCCAGCGAACTTCTGCACCCAATTCGGTCAGCGTCTCGATCAGCACGGCCGTCTGCACCGTCATGTGCAGCGAACCCATGATTCTGGCGCCCGCCAGCGGCTTGCGGTCGGCGTACTGCGCTCGGAGGCTCATCAGGCCCGGCATCTCGTGCTCAGCCAACTCGATTTCCTTGCGGCCAAACGCAACGGTTTCGGGGGAGAGATCGGCCACCTTGAATGGCAGATCGCTCAACAGGGGCAGTCCTGTGTCCATGAAGGTGGGGGTCGCGGTCGCGGTCATGCGGGGGGGCTCCTCAGAGATGGATCCGATCATCCGGATGCGCGGATAATACCCACTTTTCCAGTGCGCCGTCAACGATTCTTGGTCCGTCACCGGACCAACGATGCTGCTACCATGCCCCGCTTCACGCTGAGGAGCAACCCATGGCCGCCACCTTTCGCTGCACTGTCATGACCCCGTCGGGCCCTTCCTTCGAAGGGGACGCCACCTACGTCTCGTTTCCAGCATGGGACGGACAGTACGGCGTGATGGCTGGCATGGCGCCCATGCTCGGTCGGCTCGGCTCGGGACCGGTCACCATCGACACCGGCGAGGGCCGGGAGACCATGTCGCTCGAGGGTGGCTTCGCGCACATGCAGGGTGGTGCCCTGACGCTCCTGACCGACAAGGTCGAAACCGCCGCCTGATCCGGCGATCGCCCCCGTACACTGCGTGCGTGAGAGATCAAGACACGCCGACGACATCCTCCGAAGACATGCAGCGGGCCATCGAAGGCCTCCCCGCAGACGCACGCATTGAAGCGGTGTTGGTGTCTTCCAGCCGTCCGGTCAAGCCAGCGCGGCTGTCAGATGTCACGGGACTCACGCGTGGCGAAGTCGAAGCGGCGGTCGAGTCACTCAACGCCTCGTATGAGGCATCCAGCCGGGTGTTTCGCATCGTGCCGGTGGCGGATGGCTGGCAGATGCTCACGCAGGCCGATGTCTCCCCCGTGCTGACGAAACTGAGCGCTGCCCGCCAACAGTCGCGTTTGTCCCAGGCAGCATTGGAAACGCTGGCGATCATTGCGTATCGCCAGCCGGTTCTGCGGGCTGAGATCGAGGCGATTCGCGGCGTTGCGTGCGGTGAGGTGTTACGTGGCCTGCTGGAGCGGCGGCTCGTGCGAATCGCGGGCCGTGCCGAAGAACTTGGCCGTCCGATGCTCTACGGGACGACACGTGACTTCCTCAGGGCCTTTGGTCTCAGCAGTATCGATGACCTTCCTGAGGTGGACGGTCTGGCCCGGACACCATCTTGGACACCTCCGGCTCGGGATCCTTCGCCAACGGCTGAGGGCGAGATGGTCACCGATGATGCAACCGAGCCCAACGCGCCGCTCGAGGCTGGCGCGTCTGAGACTGCGGCCTCCGACCCCTCGTGAGCGGTCCGATGGTGATGACGGGCGAGGCCCCGCTGGGTGGCCCGATCCGCGTACGGCCCGCGCTGGCGTTTCTTCTGGGGATTGGCCTCATCGGCCCTACGGCCATCGTCAAAGGAAGCAACCTGCTGGTGCTGCTGCTCGCCGTGTTGCTTGCCATGGGCGCCGCGAGTGTGGTGATGTCCTGGATCGGCGTGCGGAGCCTCCGCGTGAAGCGCGTGCTCCCTGCGTGGGCGGAAGCAGGAGTTGCCACGCGAGTGCGCTATCGCATCAGCCGTCGTGGCAGGTGGCTTCCGTCGTTTGGAATCGGCATTGTGGACCTTGCTGGGAAAGGAGCCCTACGGATTGATCACCCGGCCTGGGTATTGCATGTGGGGCCCGGAGAGTCGGTTCAGGCGGATGCACGTGTCACCCCACTGGCGCGTGGCCGGCTGCAACTTGAGGACATCGAAGTGTCTTCTGCCTTTCCGTTCGGTCTGCTCAGGCGTCGGGTTCGATCGCGGCAACGGCAGGACCTGCTCGTGTACCCGCGCAGGTACCCAGTTCGCCCTGGGCTGCTGCGATCGACCATTGCGGATCGCATGGATGGACCTCGAGCCGGTCGTCGGCGGGGAGATGGTCGGGAGTGGTACGGCACACGACCATCCCGGGGGCGAGATTCTCTCCGAGACATTGCGTGGAAACTCTCAGCCCGAAGAGGCGAATTGGTGTGCCTTGATCGCGCTGCGCCAGCACCGAATCGAATCCGAATTGTTCTGGATCTGACCACTCCGACGGTCGAGCTCAGGCACGCCGAGGGGACCGACGGCAGAGGGCTGGAAGAAGCGGCGATTGAACTTGCCGCATCGCTCATTCAGGAAGCGCACCGAGTGGATGCAGAGGTAGGCCTTGTCATTCCCGGCCTCAATCATGAGGCGACTCCCATTCGGCAGGGCGTCTGGCACATGCATCGCCTTCTTTCATCACTTGCTGAACTGGACCTGGATGCCCCGCGGCGTGGATGGCGTCCGCGGGCCCACGCAGACAGGTCCGCATCGGTGGTGGTTCGACCTGATCGGACGGTGCCACTGGACGGCCTGTCCGCGGCGGTTTACCTGACCGGTCGCCAGCTGCCCGAGCTCGTCGTCCGGGATGAGGGTGAGGCATGAGCGTTCTTCGGGGCTTTCCGCTGCTGAGCTTCATTATCGCTTTGATGGCGATCCTCGCCGCGTGTCTGGCGCAGGATGCCATTGTCATGCTATTGACCGCAGGCACTGCGGCCGCTGCAAGCCGAGCGGTGACTGAGGGGCCGCGGCATTGGCGTCTTGCTCGCCGTGGATCACTGGTGCTATCAGCGGTCGTGCTCGCCATCGTGCTCATTCGTCTGCTTATGCATCCCACCCCCGAGGAAGCGGTGCATGCGCTGTCTGAGTTCGCCGTCTGGGTGACTGTCCTGAAACTCTACGAGGCGAGGACGCTTGAGATCGAAGCCGAGCGGTTGATGTTGGCCGTGCTGCTCATGGTGCTCGCCGCAATGGATGCGTTCGACCTCCTCTTTGGAATACTGCTTGTGTTCTGGCTGGCGCTCTTCGTTGTCACGATTCTCCTCTTTCAGCTTTATTACGGAGCGGCGCTCGGCATTCCCAGGCTGCAGGCTGAGGAAGCACGTGATGTCGGCGACGCAGCGACCGCGACAATTGGCAAGCATGTTCGTCTGCACTTCCGACGGACGATCGCGATGCTCACGATTGGCGTGCTCATCGGGACATGCGTGCTGTTTCTTCTGTTTCCCAGGGGCGTGAGTAACGAGCTGGCTGAGGCAGGCGCGGCGCGGATCGCGAGGACCGGCGGTGGTCAGGAGAGCGGTGTGACGCTCCTGTCAGGTACACGGATCGTCGAATCAAACGATGTAGTCGGCCGTGTGGTCATCAACCTGGCGCCCGGCGCGACGGCAACGCCCCCGGATCGGCTCTACTTGCGCACCGGGACCAGTTCGCAATATCTGGGGGGCGGGAAGTGGACACCCTCATCACAAACACTCCCTGAGACGCGATTCGCGGAGGCCGGAGAGCAGGTGCCGCTCGATTTCGGGCAGGGCGATGTCGCGTGGATCGTGCAGATGAACGTCGAGCGGTCGCTCAAGTTTGCGCCGCTTCCTACCGGGGCGATGGAATGGCGGGCATCAAGTCCGATGACGTTGGAGGTTTTTCCTGAGCGTCAGATTGTCGGTGTCACGATCTCACCGGGCGTGTCGCTTCAGATTCGAGCTACTGGCGGAGGTGAGCGGGCCGAGGGGCCGTGGTTGGTTGGATCCAATCTGCCTCACGGAGCAGAGCGGGTTGCGGCCGACGTGGTTCGTGCCCATGGTCTTCCGATGGTGGAGCCGAGCGAGCCATCGGCTGCGAGGCGATGGCGATTGCAGGTGTGCGATGCGCTCATCGGGTACCTCCAGTCGAACAGGTTCCAGTACACCCTGGATCTCAGTCGCATCGGGCGATCGCCCGAGGTTCGCGCGATGGATCCCATTGAGCGGTTCCTACTGGTGGAGCCGGTGGGGCACTGCGAGTATTTCGCGGCAGCATTCGTGGCGATGGCGCAGTCGTTTCGGATTCAAGCCAGAATCGTGACCGGGTTCATGACGCTCGCAGACGTCGAGAATGCACGACAATTCACGGTGCTCGACCGCGATGCCCACGCATGGGCAGAGATTCGGGCGGATGAACACAGGTGGATTCGATATGACCCGACGGTCGTCCGTCGGCTTGACCGAACATCCGCAGACACCGGCCTGCTGGCTCGACTCAACCGGTGGTATGACGAAGCTGAGACCTGGTGGCGGCTCAATGTGCTGGGCTATGACGCAGTCATGCAGGACGATGTGGAGGCGAGCATGATGGCCCGCCCCGCGCACTGGGCGAGGCAAGGGGTCACGTCTGTCGGTGCGGCGTTCGGCTGGCTCGATCAGGCGTTCGGGTTTCGTCGGCTCGGATCCGTGTACGCCATCGCATTCATGGCGATTCTGGCGGCGACGGGGCTGCTGCTGTTGAAAAGGTGGCGTCGAAGAGCCCGCTTTCATGCCCGGCTGGGCATTGACTCCGCTAGGCGGCGTCCGGTGGAAGCAGCCTACGCCGGTCCCTATGGCGCACTCCTTCGCGTGTTGAGCACTGCGGGGTTGGCGAAGCCGGAGGCGGTCACGCCGCTCGAATGGTGTCGGCGACTGGAGCGGACGCATCCGGAGGCGACGCAGCCCGCGGGGCGTGTGGTCGAGGCGTTTTACGCCGTCCGATTCGGCGGACGGCGGGACGGAGTGCCGGATGTCAAGTCGTTGCTTCGCGACGTTTCTAAGGTGGCGGC
Organism: uncultured Isosphaeraceae bacterium; assembly: GCA_964417845.1. Classification (GTDB taxonomy): domain Bacteria; phylum Planctomycetota; class Phycisphaerae; order Phycisphaerales; family SM1A02; genus UBA12567. The sequence continues at coordinate 4,544 of CAYQJN010000048.1, read as the reverse complement.
GACACTCGGAGTCACAGGACGATGATCGATCCACTCGGCCAGACCGCCCCCCACGATGATGACCGCAGCGCTCGCCAACTGGCGTGGATCCGTTCAGTTGTTCCGGGGCGGAGAGTCCTGGACCTTGGATGTGGAACCGGCAGGGTGGCTCAGACAGGCGCGGACCTGGCGGCTGCGTGGGTTGCCATCGATCAGGATTCCGAGGCGACGCGGGCCTGTGGCGCTGTGAGCGAAGCAATCGATGCGCGAGTCGGAGACATGCGGAATCCACCAGTGGATGGGCTGGAGCCATTTGATCTGGTGGTGTGTCTGGGAAACACGCTGACACTGCTGTGGGATGTGGATGAGACCGTGGCGGCGCTCCGCTGCTGGCGCTCGGTGCTTCGATCGGATGGGCTCCTGGTGATCGATGATCTTGCGGACGACCTGTGGCCCGAGTTGGTGGAGGGCAACTGGTGCACCGGGTTTGATGAAGAGGGCCAGCGCCAGATGGTGTGGGCCCCTGATGATGCGGTCTTCGCCATCCGGGAGGGCGGGGCCGTCGACCTGAACAACTGGTCCCTTGGCGAGGGAGACGTTCGAATGCGGCTGTGGACGACGGGGGCGCTCAGACTTGCTGCGATCGCCAGTGGGTGGGGGCCGCCCGAGCGGCTGGCAGAGCGCGGCGTGATGGTCATGCGGCCTGCGCCATCTGGGACGGCCCAACCGGGAACTTGAGCGTTCAAATCGCATTCAGTCTCATCCTGGACCGGCCGATGCCCCCAGTGTGGACGCCGTGCCATGGTCGCACGGATCCAGGAGGGACTTTCTGCCCATGCCAGCACATCGCTCACGGACCGCCGGGTGGCGGCACTGCCTGCAACAGATCTGCGATCGCAGAGGATCTATCGAACTCGCGGTTCGGCCTCCAGGGGATCTCGGTACCGCGGCGCCGCGCGGTGACCTCCTGTTCCGTGCCCGCGTATTGGGCCTGGACGGCGGCGCTATCCGGGTTGAGACGCCCATCTCGCTTGGGCAGCCGGTGGAGTTCGTCGAAGGGTTGGAACTGATCGCCATCATGGCTATCGGCCAGAATCGCTGGATGTTTCACACGGCCTGCCTCGGTCAGGATGCATCATCGTCACCCGACGGACATCCCGGCCTGCGTCTCGAAGCGCCACAGCGTGTGCAGCGCTGCCAGCGTCGACGGGACTATCGAATCGACACGGCCGACCTGCAGCTTCCCGATGTCGACATGTGGCCGCTTCTCGATCCGTCATCCGTGGTGACAGCAGAGCGTCTGACGGCGGTTGACTTTCAGCGCGAACTGGACGGCGCCGCCGGGGGGAGTGCGCCACTGCCGATCGATCAGGACCTCCTGCCGCAGCTCGGTCCGGCACATCTGGGCAGAATCGTCAATCTTGGTGGCGGCGGACTCGGGCTCGCTGTGGACGTGGAGGACGCCGCAGCGATCGGTCGGCATGTGAACTGGTGGATTCAGTTCGAGTTGCCACCTTCGGTTGCCACGCCGATCCGGGCGACGGCACGAGTCGCGCATCGTCATCTACGCAGTGATCGTTCGCTTTACTGCGGGATGTGCTTCGACTTCTCTGCGAACCCCTCGCATCGGGAGGTGGTGTCGCGCCAGATCATGCGTGCGATTGCAGGACTTCAGCGGCGACAGATGCAACTGCGTCGTGCGGGCTGATCGCTGAGGCAAGAACTGCGGCCTTCGTCTCCGACTCGGCAAGTTCTCTCTCTGCCACAGAGTCAGCCACGATGCCGCAGCCGACTCCGTATCGCAGGACACGCTGCTCAATCACAGCAGTCCGAATGGCGACCGAGAGCGTCATGGCGTCCCCCTGGCCGAGAAGCGCGATGGCGCCGCAATACGGCCCTCGAGGCACGGCCTCCAATTCGGATGCGATCTGCATGGCCCTGACCTTCGGGGCACCCGTAATGGACCCTGGTGGGAAGGTCGCGCGAAGGATGTCCCTCAGGCTGGTGCCCGATTGAAGCTGTCCAGAGACCTCACCGACGCTGTGATGGAGGGTTCGATGTGACTCGATGCGTCTGGGGCAGACCACTTGCACCGTCCCCGGGCAACAGACGCGGCCCAGATCGTTTCGCATGAGATCCACGATCATGGCCAGTTCCGCAGCGTCCTTCTCTGATGAAATCAGGCGCTCGGCTGGCTGATCCGAGGGAAGCGTGCCTTTGATCGGGCACGAGCGGATGGATCCTGCGGCGTCCACGTGCAGGAACAGTTCCGGGCTCATGCTGACAATGGTGCGATCCTGGTCGGGCCATTCCATGAGCGCGCCGTACGTGGATTGGGGCTCCGCGAGGGCCGCAGTGGCGAATGACCGCGGTGATCCGGTGACACCCATGGAGAGCATGCGCGCGAGGTTGACCTGGAAGATGTCACCTGCCCTGATGTATTCAATGGCCTGATTGACGAGTGCTGGCCATTCGTGGCGAGGCGGCTCGCTGTTGAGGGGTGTCGTTCGAGTCATGGGGGCCCGAGGTGACGCTCGCACGAGCGCGGGGGGGGTGCCCGTCACCCGCCACCTGGACGTTGTCTGGTCATGAATCAGCGCGTCAGGGCACCAGAAGAACGTGGCAAGCGGGCCGCGGTGTGGCAGTCCGACGGCCGGCTCGAATCGCTGCCCCAACTCATAATGCAGACAGGCGATCCACCCGCTGAAGGAACTTGGCTCCGAGTCGATGCCGCGGCGAGATGCATCGACGGCGTCAATCACGGACTCCACATTCAACCCAGCGACATGTTCAACGTCGGGGCACGGAACGCCCGTCCAGAAGCTTCCCTCCTCTGTCACCGTGAGCGCGCCGGTGGGTCGCGCTGCGATGCTCACTCGCGGTGCTTGCGAGGCGCTCGGATGCGTGCTCAGCATGCAGATTGGATCGGCGTCAGGCCATCGCGCAAGGACATCGAGCGGCGTGAGTCCGTCGAGGCTGGGGCATGGCTCGATTCGCATGATCTCAATGATAGAGCGGTCCTTTCCACCCTCGTTCAGGGGTACACTGCCCGCCTTTCCTGTGATCCATCAACATCGGAGCCATGTGCATGCCCGCCGCCAAGACCCGACGACGCTCGGCCGCCCCCAAAACCACTCGCGCCCCTCGCATGATCTATGCATTCGGCCGCACCAAGACCGACGGCAACGCATCGCAGAAGATGCTGCTGGGAGGCAAGGGGGCCAATCTCGCGGAAATGACGTCCATCGGCCTGCCGGTGCCCCCAGGTTTCACGATCACGACCGAGACCTGCAAGGCCTACAACGATCGAGGTAACCGGGTTCCCGACGGCCTGATGACGCAGGTCAAGACGGCAGTTCGCAGGCTCGAGCGGGAGACGGGCAAGAAGTTCGGCTCGGTCTCCGATCCGCTCCTTGTGAGCGTGCGCAGTGGTGCCGCTGTGTCGATGCCAGGCATGATGGAGACGGTCCTCAATCTCGGGCTTAACGATGAATCGGTCGATGGTCTTGCGGAACTTACCGGCAACCGCCGCTTCGCATTCGATGCCTACCGCCGCCTCATCAACATGTTCGGGAGTGTGGTGTTCGAGATCGATCACCACCACTTCGAGTCGGAGTTCGACGCCGTCAAGAAGAAGTGCGGTGTGACCGAAGACACTGATGTGCCGGTAGGCGGGCTCGAAGATCTGTGTGCTCGGTACGAGAAAGTCTTCCGTAAGCATGCGAGAATCGACTTCCCGCAGGATCCGTACGAGCAGTTGCAGCACGCCATCGAGGCGGTGTTTCGTTCCTGGTCGTCCGGCAAAGCAATTGCCTATCGCCAGATCAACGAGATCTCCGGCCTCGCGGGAACGGCGGTCAACGTGCAGACGATGGTCTTTGGCAATATGGGCGATGACTCTGGAACGGGCGTGGCGTTCACGCGCGATCCTTCGACTGGCAAGAACGAGTTCTATGGCGAATTCCTCATCAACGCTCAGGGCGAGGATGTGGTCGCCGGCATCCGCACGCCCCAACCGGTCAGGCAGATGACCCGGTGGAACAAAGCGGTCTTCAATCAACTCATGAAGGTCCGCAAGACGCTCGAGAAGCACTATCGCGATGTGCAGGACATCGAATTCACGATCGAGCGTGGTCACCTCTGGATGCTGCAGACCCGGGCCGGCAAGCGGACGGCCGCCGCTGCGGTGCGGATCGCCGTCGAGATGGTCGAAGAGCGGCTCATCAAGCGGGACGAGGCACTCATGCGTGTTCCGGCGGGTGATCTGGTGCAGTTGCTCCTTCCGAGTTACTCGGCAAAGGACAAGAAGGGCGCTGACGTCATTGCGCGGGGTCTTCCGGCTTCACCAGGCGCGTCGTCCGGCACACTGGCATTCAGCGCGGAAGAGGCCACGCAGCGCACTCAGGCCGGTGAGGACGTCATTCTGGTTCGACGCGAAACATCGCCCGAGGACGTGGAGGGCATGCACCACGCCGTGGGCATCCTGACGAGCACTGGCGGTATGACCTCACACGCCGCGGTCGTGGCCCGTGGCTGGGGCAAGTGCTGCGTTGCGGGTGCTGGTG